>DASYCM010000408.1:0-9271 GCA_036500165.1 Pseudolabrys sp. | reverse complement strand
GAGCCGAGCGCGGCGGCCAGCACGTAACCGAGAAACTTCGCGTTGCCGAGAAGGGCGCGCGTGTCGCGGGCAATGGCACCGGGCGTATGTTCGATGCCCGCCGGCCGCGTTTCCGGCAGTGTCGCAGCCGCCCACACCCATACGATCGCCGAAAAGCACGTGATGAAGATAAAGATCGCTTCCCAGCCGAACGTCGTATCGAGAATGCCGCCGATCATCGGCGATACCATCGGCGCGATCACCATCGCGGTGGTGACCAGCCCGATCATGGCGGCGGCGCGGTTGCGGTCGAACAGGTCGCGGATGATGGCGCGGCTCATGACGATGCCGGTCGCGGCGCCGATCGCCTGCAGGATGCGCACCGCGATCAAGGCGTGGATCGATGATGCGGCAATGCCGGCGAGCGACGCTAAAACTGTAATGGCGATGCCGCCGAGCACGATAGGCCTGCGGCCAAAGCGGTCGGACAACGGCCCCAGCAGAAGCTGCGCGGTGGCCAGACTGAGTAAAAACAGCGACAGCGTCAGTTGCACGATGCCGGCGTCGGTATCGAGAATCCGGGTCAGTCCCGGTAGCGCCGGCACCATCATGTTGAGGGTGGCCGGGCCGATAGCGGTCATCGCCATTAGCAGCGCCAGCAGGCGCCAGGGCGTGGCCTGTGCGGCCTTCTCGGCGGCGTCGGGGCCGGCGTCCATCAGTCGAGCGGCCGCGTGGCGGCGTCGAGCCAGGCGCGGGTCGCTGTGTCGAGCGCGTGGCCAAGCGCCGCGCGCACCTGCGCGTGATAGGTATCGACCCAGGCGCATTCCGTGGCACTCAACATGCGCGTCAGGATCAGCCGGCGATCGATAGGCGCCAGCGTCAACGTTTCGAACGCGTTGAGCGGCTTCTCCGCGCCCTCGGGCGCCGCCGCTTGCGTCACCAGCACCAAATTCTCGATGCGGATGCCGTAGGCGCCGGTTTTGTAGTAGCCCGGCTCGTTCGACAGGATCATGCCGCGCTTGAGCGGCACCGTTCCCAGTTTCGAAATGCGCGCCGGACCCTCGTGCACTGAGAGATAACTGCCGACGCCGTGCCCGGTGCCGTGATCGAAATCGAGCCCGGCTTGCCAGAGCGGCATTCTGGCAAGGGAATCGAGTTGCGCGCCGCTGGTGCCGTCGGGGAATACCGCGGTGGCGATGGCGATATGGCCGCGCAGCACCCGGGTGAAACGGTCGCGCATTTCTTCGCTCGGCGTGCCGACGGCGACAGTGCGGGTGATGTCGGTGGTGCCGTCTTCGTACTGTGCGCCGGAATCGATCAGGAATAGTTCGTTATTGCCCAGCGTGCGGTTCGAACCTTGCGTCACGCGGTAGTGCACGATGGCGCCATTCGGCCCCGAGCCTGAAATGGTCGGGAACGAGATATCCTTCAGCAACCCCGTATCGCGGCGGAAGCTTTCCAGCGCCTGCACGGCCTCGATCTCGGTCAGCTTGCCGGATGCTGCCGCGCCGTCGAGCCAGGCGAGGTAGCGCACCATGGCCACGCCGTCGCGCTGATGCGCCGCTTTCATGCCGGCGATCTCGGCTTGATTTTTCACAGCCTTCATCAGCGTGATCGGATCGACGCCGCGCGACGGCGTGCCGCCATTCTCTGTAACAATGCGCGTGAGGGCATCCGCCGCGCTGCCGGCATCGAGCCGCACGTTCAAGTCTTTCAGCGCGGACAGATCGCGCTCCAGATCGCCGGTCGGATGAATCTGTGCAAACTCCTCGAGCGCGTGGCGCGTTGCGTTATCAAGCTTGAAGCCATCGACATAAAGCTTTGGCAATCCTTCTAGCGCTTTGCCGTCTCGCGGGATCAGCGCGAAAGCCAATGCCAGCGGTGTGTGCGCGACGTCGGAGCCGCGAATGTTGAAAGCCCAGGCGACGTTCTGCGGATCGGATACGACCAGCACATCGGCGCGCTGTTTGGCGATCTCGGCACGAATGCGCTGGAGCTTGTCCGCGGCACTTTCGCCTGCGAACTTGATATTGCGCAGCGTCACCGGTCCGGACGGCGGAGCGGGGCGGTCTATCCAAAGCGCGTCGATTGGATTGCTGTCGACCGCTACGAGTGAAGCGCCCACCGCCTCGCAGGCCTGCCGGAGTTTCTCGGCGCCGCCGGCTGTGTGCAGCCACGGATCGTAGCCAAGCTTGGCGCCGCTCTTGAGGTTTTGCTCGAGCCAGGTCTCCGGGGGATTTTCGACCAGATGCTCGATGGCAAATACCGTGTCGTCGACCTGGTTCGCCGTCTGCACGGTGTAGCGTCCGTCGACGAATACCGCGGCCTTGCCAGTCAGCACGACAGCCGCGCCCGCCGATCCGGTGAAGCCGGTAAGCCAGGCAAGGCGCTCTTCGCTTGCCGGCAGATATTCGTTCTGCTGCCGGTCGGCGCGCGGTACGGCGAAACCGTCGAGGCCGCGCCGCGCCAACTCGGCGCGCAACGCGGCAACACGGCCAGCGCTTTGCGTGCGGTCGCTCGATTCATCGAAGGTTTGAAAGCGGGATTCGAACATCACCGCACCATAGCGGTCTGGACGGTCCGGGCAAAGCGTAGGGCTGCGTGAATGCCGCTTAGCTCCGGCGCAGAATGAGCGTCATCCATCCGTCGAGCGGAATTCGCTTCTCCAGCACCAGACCTTGTGCGCGATAAGCCGCGAGCGCGGCGTTGGCGTGCGATGGCAACAAGCCAGACAGCACGACGCGTGCGCCAGGCGCCGTGAGCCGGCGTACCGCGACGGCAAGCCGCGTCAGCGGGCCGAGCAGAATATTGGCGAAGATCAGATCATAAGGCGCGCCAACCTTGATGGCGTGCGAGCGCGTACCGACGGCATGCGCCAGCGTGATGAACGGCGCGGTGTGGTTCAATTGCGTGTTGGAGCGCCCGGCGATTACGGCGATGCGGTCGATATCGCTGGCGACAATCGGCGTGCGCAGGATTTTAGCCGCGGCGATCGCCAGAACGCCGGACCCGGTGCCGATGTCGAGGACGCGGCGCGGCCGCCGCCGTTTCGCCAGCATATCGAGTGCGAGCAGACAGCCGCGCGTGGTGCCATGATGCCCAGTGCCGAAAGCGAGTGCCGCTTCGATTTCGATACTGATCTCGTTCGGCTTCACTTTGTCGCGGTCATGCGCGCCATGAACGATGAAACGTCCGGCCCGCACCGGCACGAGCCCGCTCAAGCTTTGCGCCACCCAGTCCGCGGCCTCGACGGCTTCGATGGTCAGCGCGTGCGCGGCATCTGCATCCGCCGCGCTCTCCACCATATCGCGAAGCATCTTTTCATCCGGCGGATCGCGGAAATGAATCGCCAATTGCCAGCGGCCGTCATCGTCCTCGAAGGCGGCGCAGGCCGTATCGTCGGGGTCGAGGCATTCGCTGAAAAATGTCGCCAGCCTGCGGGCGGTCTCTTGTTCGCAGAGCAGGCGGGCAACGGTTGTGGGGGCGCTCATGGTTGGATTCGTCGCGGAATTCATGGCCCGGATGACAACGGTTCGGGATTGTCCCGTCAATCGCTATCTCGCCGTTGCCGGCCGGCAGTCCCGGACAAACGCAAACGGCGCACCGACCGGGGATCGATGCACCGCTAATTCATTGCAGATTGCAGGCTAGGGGCAGGGGTGCCGCATACCGTCAAAGCCCAGATAGGTCCCGCTGCGCGGGTCGTATGACCTGTAGCGGCGCATGCAAAAACCAGCGTCGCCACCCGCCGCGACCGGTGCGTCGCCATAGTAATCATCATCATAGGCGTAGGAGTCGCCGCCCCAATAGGGCCCGCCGCCGAAGTAGATGCCGCCGCCATAGCCACCGCGATAACCGCCACGGTGGTGATGTCCGCTCCATGCCTGCCGGTTTGAACCGCCGCCGCCGAGCATACTGCGGCTGCCGGTACCGCCGCGGCCGCCAATCATGCCACCGCCGCGATTGACCTGCGGTGCTGCGTTCTGTCGTCCACCACTGCCGCCGCCGGCCATCGGGGCGGGCGCTGCCGGCGCCGCTGCGGCTGGTGGGCCGGAGCCGCCCAGCGACGGACCGGTCATGCCCTGGCCAAAGCCCGGGCCACTTGCCATCAATCCCGCAAACGCAGCGGCGATTGTGATTCCCGCTATTTTGGATTTCATGACTCTACTCCGGCAAAAACAGCCGCGATCATGGGCGGCGCAATCTGCGCACCCTGTCATGTCAATTAACTAAAGTCCGAAGCGTTCCCTGCGGCTATGCGGTCGGGGATTATGCCGCAGGCGCGGCTGCTACCTGCTGTTGCGCGCTGCCAAGGGCCGCAATGTATTGCCCAAGGGCGTCGTGCGCGATAGCGCCGCGCGACGCGAGGTTGTGAATGCAGTTCGCCGCCAAGTCATAAGATTTGTAGCAGTGATGAGCCACCATCGCCAAATGCTTCATCTGCTCGGAGCTCATCTTGTCCGGCTTGGTGAAGTCGCGCACATAGACGGCGTCGGCCTCAAGGAGCTGGTTCATGCCGGCATAGAAGTTATTGGAGAAGTGAAGCGGCAGGATCATGCGCTTGTTGAGATCCGCAAACATATGCGGAATGAAACCCAGCGAGCGCAGCTCGAGATCGATATCGCCGATCACCGGCTGGTTCTTGTAGAGCGGCACCAGCGAAACTTCGGTATGGATGATGACCGCTTTCGACAGGCGTTGTTTGCCGTTGCGGAAGATCGACAATTCCGACCCCTGAACGTCGATCTTGAGATAGTCGAGTTCGCCGACCTCGGTGATGCTGTCGAAGGTGCGGGTCTCGACCGGCTCTTCGCTCTTGACGCGGCCGAGGTGCTCGAACAGCGGAAAGCACTTCAGCACGTCCTGATTGGGCGTGAACAGACTGGTCATGCCAGGCGCTTGGCATATTTTCAGGATGCCCGGGTTCCCGTCTCCTACCGCGTAGGGCAGGTAGGTTTCGAGGTCGCTCTTGCGGGCGTTCAGCGAGGCAAAACCCTCGGCCTGCGGCTCGAAGCCGACCAGCGTGCAAAGCCGCCTGGTCAGCATCGGTTTGTAGGGCGTCTCGCTATCGATTGGATTGGCGCCGATATCGACGACCGCCGTCAGGCGTTCCGGCTGGAGGATGTCGTAAACGGCGTCCTTACCCGCAGTCATGCAGCGCAGTCCTCAAACGAGCCCCAAAGAAGGCGCGTATCGACAAAGGCTGAGTCGGAGGACTGGCGCAAGGGTTGCGGGCCTCAGGCACGGACGGGGCAGGGTTCCGATACCGCCCCTGACCGGCGGTCTAACGTCCGAACGGCCAGCCGAAGGGCTGCTGATCGCCGTAACGGCGCGGTGCAGCGTAGGTGCTATCGCGCTCGTAAGTAACGCGGGGTGGCACGTCGTCGTAGACCAGGAATTGGCGGCCGTATTCGTCGCGGATGATGCGGCCCTGGCGCGCGCGTCGCTGCGGCACCGAGGCGGTGGTGTCGCCGTCGTCATAACCGTTATTGCTGTAGGTCCGCCCGTAAGTGTCGCGGCTATAAGTGTCGCGGCCGTAATTGTCGTTCGAACCGTAATTGTCGGTTGAATACGTGCGCCGGTAGGTACGGTCCGTGTCCTGGTTCGGCTTCTGCTGCCGCGCCACGGGGACGCCACGGGCCACCGGCGTCTCGCCGGTCAGCACGACGCGGGTGTTCGCCATCTTCTGTTGCTTCACCAGATCGAACAGCACCGCCGCATTCTTCGGCTCCAGCCGCACGCAGCCGTGCGACGCCGGCGTGCCGATGGCTTTCAAGTGCGTCGAGCCGTGAATGGCGTGGCCCTTCATCGTGAAGAAGATCGAATGCGGCATCGGTGCGTCGTCCCACTCCTTGGAGAAGTGGTCGGCTTCCATGCGGAACGGTTTATACTGGCCGGACGGCGTGTCGTAGCCGGGCGCACCGGTCGATACCGGCCAGACGTAGCGGGTGTTGCCGTCGACATCGACGGTCATCCTCTGCGACGATTTGTCGACGGTGATGAGAAGCTCTGCGCGTGCCGGAAGGGCAAAAGCCGCCGACATGCCAACAAGGGCGGCGAACGCAAACACAGCACGGGCGATACGCATGACAATTCTCCAGCCCCCTGACCGCCAATATAACACCGCTGGCGGCGGGATTGTGGCGAAACCGATCATATAACGTTGGACCTTGGTGCCGCCGTGCGGCCTTCTTTTGTGCTTGCCGCGTCCCTACATGCGCTCAAGCTGCATGAAGGGACCGCGCAACGAGACCGCCCAAAGAGACCGCCCAAAGAGACCGCCAATGTCCGAACCGCTGATCGTCGTCATTCCCCATAGTCTCGGCAAAGCCGAGGCGCTTGCCCGCATCAAGGCCGGCGTCGAGCGCGGCCGCACTGAATTCGCGCGGCTGATGTCGGTGGAGGAGGAGAGCTGGAACGGCGACCGTCTGACTTTCCGCGTCTCCGCGCTCGGCCAGCGCGCCAACGGCATCATCGACGTCTACGAAGGCGCGGTGCGGCTCGAAGTGACGCTGCCGTGGCTGCTCGCGAAGTTCGCCCATGCCGTGCAGCGCGTCGTCGGGCAGAAAGGGCAGTTGCTGCTCGAGAAGAAATAGCCTTGGCCGCCGAAGCCCGCAGGGCGTAGGCCGGCTACCAAATCGGCTTGTTGCGGATATCGACCGCCTTCTCGATTTTCACCAGCGCGCCGATGCCGGTATCCGCGCCGACGTGAGTCTGTTCTCGCGGCACCAGCATCGAGAAAATCTTCTCCCGCACCGGGCCGCTCTCATGCAGCACCACGCTGCCGAAGAAGCGCAGGAAGCCCGACTCCAACACGCCGTCGCGCTGCGCCTTGAAGTTGGCGTACATGATGCACACGCGCGGATCGTGGCTGAGGTTGTCCAGCGCCAGCTTTTTCGAGCGCTCCCACCACGCCAGATGCTCGCCGTCGAACACGATCATCGAGCCCTTGGGCGTGATGTTTGGCCCCAGTGCGCCATTGGTCGAGACCAGGCACGGATAGCCGTCGTCCCAGGCGTTACGGATGAGGGTGGTGAGCTTGTCGGAAAAGGGCATAAGCGGGCTCTCATGAAAAAGGGCGCAGCCGCGCGGCCGCGCCCCGTTCATAAAACGCGCGTGACGTTACTTCAACTGATCCGCGACCTTGTCGAGCGCGGCCTTGACGCAGGCCTCGTCCTTTTCGCCGCCCGGCGCGCCGGACGCGGCCGCAGCACCGATAACGTCGTCGCCGACCTTGATCGGCAGGCCGCCCTGGTTGGCGACGAAGTTCGACAGGTGCACCTGGCCCAAGGTCGGGTTCTTCGCCACGCGCTCGGCGAATTCGCCCGACGAAATGCGCAACGTGCGCGCGGTGTAGGCCTTGCGGAAACTGTTCTCGATGGTGTGCGGCCCGGTATTGTCGCCGCGCGCCTGAGCGACGATCTCGCCGTTGCGGCCGACCACGGTGGACGACACGGCGTAGCCGTTGCCCTTACACGTGGCGATAGTCGTCTGCACGATCTCGAGGGCGATCGCCGCGGTGAGATCCTTGTGCGCCAGCAGTTGCGCCGACGCGGGCACAGCGAGCGCCATCGCAGTGGCGCTGGCGAGCAGAATTGTTGTCAGTCTGGTCATATGTCTCCCCCTTGTGAATGCCGCGTCTCGCGCGGCTTGGCACCGAGACTAGCGCATTTCGTACGTGTGTAGCGCGGAGATGTTTTTGTGAGGGGACGGAATAAGGCGGCGTTCCCCGGCGGCTAATTCCCCAGCTCCAGCGCCCAATATCGCCGCCCATCCGCCGCCGTCGCCGAGGCGATGCCGTAGCTGGTGATGCCCTTCATCAGCATGTTGCGCCGGTGCCCGGCCGACTTCGCCCACATGCGATAGGCGCAGTCCGCGTCGGCGCAGCCATAGGCGACGTTCTCGGCGCCGGCAGAGCCCACCATGCGCTCGCGGAATCCCCGGTGGTCGAGGCTCCGGCGCGACGCCATATCGGCGGCGTGGCTATAAGCGGCGGCCGACAGCATGCTGCTCACCGACAAAGGCGGCAGCCTGTGCTGCGCGCGGAACGAATTGACGTCGAGCGCGACAGCGGGCGAGGCGGCCAGCAGCGCGGCGCCAACAATGGCGCAAAGCGCCGTTCCGAAGCAGGCCACGCGGATGGGCAAATTGCTGAACGAATTGCTGAGTTTGGCGATTTTCGGCATCGCGGCTCCGTCAGACGAAACCCTCACGCCCCGGCTGCGTTGTACCGGCTTGCGGGCCCCGCGCAAACCCGTGCCGCTTACCTCAAGGACATCGCTCATGCCGCTGGCGACCCGCAAGGCCAAACCGGACCGCAACAGGATCGACCTGTCGGATGAAGCTGTCGCCAGGCGCTGGGCCAAGAAGCTCGGCAAGTCGCGCGACGAAATCGCCGCCGCCATCGCCAAGGTCGGCGACAATTGCGAGAGCGTGCGCAAGGAACTGGGCGTGAAGGAACAGGTCTGCGCCGTGCCGGTCAAGGCGCCGGTGACGAAGCTGCCCGCCTGAACGGACCTAGTTGCCGCTCAGTCCTCCCGTGATCGTGCTCTCATTGTTGCGCGGCGTGTTTTTCGGCGCGCCGGAATTGAGCGCGCCGCCAATGATGGCGAAGGGCGGGTTCTGCCAGCCGATCCGGTCGTTGCGGGCTTGCTGCTCCATGTCCCGCTTGGTCCGCTCCCGCATGGACATTTTCTTTCCGTTCGGACGGCAGCCGGAGCGCGCCATTTGATCCACAATCCAGTCGTTGTCGGGGGCATGCGGCGCAAGCCGTTGCCGCATGGCGGCGCAATCCGCTGCCTTCGATGACGTCGCGTGATCGGCGGCGGGCTGCCTGAAGATACTGAATGAATTTGACGACCCGCCGTCCTGCGCCCCCGGCGAGGGGATCGCGCTGGTGACCGCATCGGCGCCGCTGTTCATCATACTGCTGCCGGTCGACGCGACGCCGGACATCACGCCGGTGCCGGCGTTCAAAATGCCGCCGAGAATATTGGCGGCCGCCGGCGCCGCTTCGATGATCGCACCGGCCGCGCCGATGGCGGCGCCGACATTGCCGCCTCCGCCGCCTCCGCCGCCCGAGTTGCTGCACTGAGTGATGTATTGCCAGCGGTTCGGCGCCAGCACCCGATAGCAATTGGCCGACGCCGGCGCGATTTCGCCAAACATCCCCGCCGCGATGACGGCAGCCGTCATCGCCCATTCCAACCTTGCAACTGACATAGGCCCCACGCCCCCGGGGTGCCGGGGCGTTATGCCCGCTGCAGACCCCGCGTCAGGGTATCAAACGGCG
>DASYCM010000407.1:0-3556 GCA_036500165.1 Pseudolabrys sp. | reverse complement strand
GGGCCGTTAAGGCTTTTCAGGCCGCCAGCCACGCCGGCCAGGCCGGCCTCGTCTTGAACATCGAGACAAAGGCCAATGCCGCAGCCTTCGGCCACCTTCAGCAGGTCGACGCCGCCAGAATCCCGTCTCTGCGTATGGCTCGGCTGCATGCCGGTCTCGCCATAGACACCATTGTCGAACACGATCACGGCGAGGTTCGGCGGCTTCTGGATGCCGATGGTGGCGAGCGCGCCCATTCCCATCAGCATCTCGCCATCGCCGGTGATGACGGCGACGCGCTTGTCCGGCTGCGCCAACGCCAGCCCGAGGCCGATCATCGCGGCGCCGCCCATGGCACCCCAGAGATAGAAATTGCGGTCGTTGTCCCCAGCGGCGGCGAGGTCCCAGCAGGTCGAGCCGAGGCCCGGCACCACCAGCAGGTCGTCGCCGCGATCGGCGAGCAGCGTGGCCATGGCGGCGCGGCGCTCCAGTCTCGCCTTGCTCATTTGGTCCAGACCTTTTTGCCGACTAGCTCCTGCGACAAGACCAGCGCGGCAATGCGTTCGTCGCCGAACACCGTCTGCACAGCGCGTTCGGCCAGACCTTCGACTTCGTCGGGCTTGCGGGCCCGAAAAACGTCGGCCTCGCAAAGCTTCAATATGGGATCGACGATGGAGCCCATCGGCTCCTGCCACGGGTTGAACTCCTCCCACTCGCCCCGCATCGTGATCAGCATCAACAACGGAAAGCGGCAGGAACGCGCCAGCGACAGCATGTTGACGCAATTGCCGAGCCCGCTCGACTGCATCAGCAGCGCCGCGCGCTGTCCGCCGAGCCAGGCGCCCGCCGCAAGCGCCACGCCCTCTTCCTCGGTCGTCAGCACGATATCGCGAATGTCAGGATCAGCGCGGCAGCGGTCGATCAGCCGCGCATGGCCGGCATCCGGGACGTAGCCGACCTGGCGAATGCCGGCACGTTTGAACGTCGCGTAAAGCCGGTCGGGCCACTCGGCGACCGACGCGTTCATGACTTGTCGACTTCGTCGCTGCCCGGCGGCCTGTCGCCGTCTTCGTCGTCGACTTCCTTGACCGGCACGGCATAGACACCGGTCAGCCAGCGATTGAGATCGATGTCGGCGCAGCGTTTCGAACAGAACGGTTTGAGCGCCACGTCAGTGGGCTTGCCGCAGATCGGACAGTTCGCGGCTAGGGTCTTGCGGGCGATCGCGTTCATAACGTTGTCTCCCGGACTTGTAACTTAAACTTATGCCACGCTGTCCCGAAACGACAGGCCGGCCTAAACCGCGTTCAGCCATCCAAAGCGGATCGGATAGCCCTCGCCGCCGAGCAGACTCATCGTTTCATAGAGCGGCAGCCCGACCACATTGCTGTATGAACCGACCAGCTTGACGATGAAGGTGCCGGCAATGCCCTGCGCAGCATAGCCGCCGGCCTTGCCGCGCCATTCGCCAGACGCGAGATACGATTCCATATCCTCGGCCGACAGCCGCTTGAAGCGCACGCGCGTTTCGACGAGCCGTTGCCGGAAGGCTTCGCGCGGCGTCACCAGACAGATCGAGGTGTAGACACGGTGATTGCGGCCCGACAGCAGGCGCAGACATTGCGCGGCTTCGTCGAGCAGCTCGGCCTTCGGCAGAATGCGGCGGCCGACCGCCACCACGGTGTCTGCGGCGAGAATGTAAGCGCCGCGCAATTCGTCATCGAGCTTGACGTTGTCCAGCGCCACGCCGGCCTTGGACTTGGCCAGTCGGTTGGCATAGGCGCGCGGGATCTCGCCGCGCTTGGGCGTCTCGTCGACATCCGCTGGTTTGAGCGAATCCGGTTCGATGCCGGCCTGATTGATCAGGGCCAGCCGGCGCGGGGAACCGGAAGCGAGGACGAATTTGGGCCGGCCGATCATGGGGTTAGCGGCTCTTAATGAGATTCGAGAATGTGGCGGACGCTAGCGGAACGGGCTTGGTTTCGCAAATTACTCATTCCCCGCGCCCTGCCCGCCAAACCGCTCGCGGATACGGCGCATCAGTTCGTCGCGGACGGCGCGATACGCATCGAGTTTCTGCTCGCGGCTGCCTTCGATGCCGGTCGGATCGACCGTCGGCCAGTATTCGACATCGGCGGCAATAGTATGCGTCAGCTCCAACGCCTTGTGATGTGCGGGCGGCGACAGCGTGACGATGAGATCGAAACTGAGACCCTCAAGATCGGCCAGTTCCTCGAAGGTGATCGGCTTGTGCCGGGAAATATCGATGCCGATTTCCTCCATCACGACGACGACGAAGGGATCGAGCTCACCCTTCTGCACACCGGCGGAGCCGACATAGGCTGACTGTCCGAACATCTGTTTAAACAGAGCCGCCGCCATCGGCGAGCGCACCGCGTTCTGTCCGCAGGCAAACAGCACCGCATGGGGGCGCGATGGGCGCTCGGATGCGGACACTAGGCTTTTTGCTCGCGCATGATCTTATCCGAAAACCGGCACCCACTTTTCGGGATCATGCGCTACCCCTTCCAGTGGAGCACGCAGATCAAGGTGAACAGCCGCCGCGCGGTATCCATGTCGAGCGACACCTTGTCCTTGAGCCGCTGCATCAGGATGGCCGAGCCCTCGTTGTGGACGCCGCGCCGGCCCATGTCGATCGCCTCGATCTTGTCGGGCGTCGCGGTGCGGATCGCCTGATAATAGCTGTCGCAGATCATGAAATAGTCTTTCACGATTCGCCGGAACGGCGTCAGCGACAGCAGATGCGCCACGACCGGCGTGCCGTCTTCGCGATGGATGTCGAACATCAGCCGGTTGCCGGTGATGCCGATGTGCAGCTTGAACGGGCCGCCGCTGGCGCCTTCCGGCGCGAACAGGTTCTTTTCGACGAGGTCGTAGATCGCGATTGCGCGTTCATGCTCGATGTCGGGACCGGAACGCCCGATCGATTCCTCGTCGAGCGTCACCGCGACGACGCGATTTAGCGGATCTTCCTCTGCGGGCGGCCTGTTCATGGCAGGTTGAGGCGCAGTCCGACCGAGCGCGCATGCGCGTCGAGACCTTCGGCCTTGCCCAGCGTCATCGCCGCCGGCCCGAGCGCGCGCAGCTGGTCGGGCCCGCATTTCAGGATCGAGGTTCGCTTCATGAAGTCGAGCACGCCAAGACCGGACGAGAACCGCGCCGAACGCGCCGTCGGCAGCACGTGGTTGGAGCCGCCGACATAGTCGCCGATCGCCTCCGGCGTGTGGGGCCCAAGGAAGATCGCGCCGGCATTGCGGAATTGTTTCGAAAACGCTTCCGGATCGGACGTCATGATTTCAAGATGCTCGGCGGCGATCGCATCCGCCAGCGCTACTGCCTCGTCGAGCTGCTTCACGAGGATGATCGCCCCGAACTTGTTCCACGAAGCCCGGGCGATATCGGCCCTCGGCAGCGTGCTCAACTGAGATTGCACCGCACGTTCGACGTCATCGGCCAGCGCGGCGCTGTCGGTGATCAGGATCGACTGCGCGTTGACGTCGTGCTCGGCCTGCGCCAGCAGATCGGCCGCGATCCAGCCGGCATTGCCGGTCGCATC
>DASYCM010000406.1:0-4474 GCA_036500165.1 Pseudolabrys sp. | reverse complement strand
AGGTTTGCTCCGCATTGGTCTCGGTGGTCGACCCTCCGTTCGCTGCGTCAGTTACAGACGCCACGACGTTCCACCGGCAGGCCCCGGCCAACTCGGCCGCATGCCCTGACAGGCATGCATCGGCCTACCGGGCCGTCAGGGGGCCCTAACGTGCAGCGGCACGCCGGACCAAACGCGGCTTGGACCGCCGGAAAGGCATTTGCGTCGTATCTCCAACGCGCCTTCCAGCCACCGCATCCCGCCCAACGCCTGATGACGCTGATCAAACGCCCCTCGTAGATTGGGCGGGATACATCTAGAATATAGTCCTTGGGATTATTGTCAAGGGCATAGAGGATAAAAATCCACCCCGCCCTGCGCCTACCGCGTCGGCGGCAGGAAATTGCGGTCGAACGTCCCCGGCGACGGAATGAACTTGCGCAACAGGCCAGGCGCGATGGCCGTCACGGGATTGACCGAAATGCGCGGCGCACTCGGCGGCCCCACCGCTTCGTAGGTAATGCCGAGCAGGCCTTCATTGCTGCCGCCGCCCAGGAAGAATCCGACAATCGGAATTTGCCCGAACATATTGTTCAAGCCATAGAACGGCACGAAGGTGCCGCGCAGATGGACGTCGTCTTTCGCGTAGTCGATCTGGCCTTCGATGGTGGCGCCGACCAGCGGGCCGCGCACCACGCCATCGCGGATCGACATGCGGCCCGGATAGCGCGTGAAGTCGACGCCGAGTTCGGAGAACTCGACGGCGCCCTTGGCGCCGCCGGGCGCGCCCGACACAACGCGATCGAGCGCCGGCTCGCCGCGAATGCTGAAACTACGCAAAAATAAGTGACCGACCGAAGGCGTGTCATCCTGCGTCGGCGGGTCCATCGCCACCCACATCTGGCCACCGAACAGCCGCGGATAGAGATCCGTGAAGCGGAATAGCGAGCCGGCGTCGTCGGTTTCAAAATAGACGACCTGGTGACTATCGCGCGCGCGCACGCGCAAATCACCGTTCAGCGGCGTATCACGGCCGATCTTCGAATTGAACGTAAAGGTGCGGATACGCCCGCCGCGTCGCGACAGCTTGAGATCGAGCCCGCGCAGCGTCTCGCCATTATGGCCCGCAACCGTGCCTATCTTGATATCGAGATCGAGGTCGGTCTGCTTCTGCTTGCTGGCTTTGTCGGCGGTGCCGCCCAGCGCGCCTTTGACAAACTGGCGGCCGTCAAAAACGTCGCCGCGCATCAGAACGCGCAAGGCATTTTCCGGACTCCGGTCCACCTTCACGGTCAGCCGGTCGCCATCCGAAAGGCTGAACACCGGGAAATTCGCCGCCTGCAAGTCGCCTGCACTGTCGATCTCCACCGAGCCCTTCACCAGGACGCCGGACCCGTCGATACTCAGGTCGTCAAACTTCATCGATTTCGCAGTTTTGGTCAGCGTATAGGTCGCGCGCGCCGGTTTGCCCGCCGCCTTGACCCAGCCCGGCAGCAGGTTGTCGATTTTCACCGAGGTGAGATCGGACTCCACACTCAATTTGTCTTCGGTCGAATTATCGCCGACACGGCCGCTGACCTTGACGGGGATCGAGCCGGTGACGGCGCCGCCGAGATCGATGCCGAGCCTGCGCCGCGCGGCCTCGTCGATGCTCGCCGTCATCCGTAAATCGGCGTCGGTATCGCCTTTCTGCTTTCGCAGGTCGATATTCGCCGGCATTCCGTTGATCTTGACGTCGCCCTTGACCTGATAGCCGTCGGGGCCCGCCATGACGCGCAGCGTGGTGGCTTCGAGCTTCTGCCCCATCAGGATTTTTTCGGCCGAAAAATTATTCAGGTCGGCCACGACGGAATAGGTCGCGCCGCCTTTCGGAATATCCTTTTGCAACGGCACATTCACGGTGACGGTCGCCGCCACGGTGCCGCGGCTCAACGCCGGATCGAGCGTGATACCGACCTGGTCGCGCAGACCTTCTGTTGCCAGAAACGCCGCGGCAGCCGGCATGCTGCCGTCGATGCGCAAGCTCGTGCGCGACGGTGCGGGCTTGGGGTGCGTATCCGGTATCTCGAATACGCCGCTCGAGACATTGAGCTTGCGTCCAGCCACCTCGACGGTGCCGCGTCCGAGACTGACAAGCGCGCTACGCCCGGTGATGCGGACGGTCAGGTCGGCATCGCGGATCGCCGGCAAATTCGGAATCGGTTTCACCGACGTGCCACTGGTCTCGATATCGACCGACAGCCCATCCTCCGGCGTCGGCGGGCCGCCGTCCTTGAAGTCTTCCAGCGGCGCATTGCCGGCGACGACGACGCGTTCGACGATACCACCGGCGATGTGGCCCTCGACCCATTCGCGCACCTCGGCGGCGGCAAAGACCGGCCACAACCGCTTCATGACAGACGTTGTCATGCGGGTGCCTGCAACGCCGAACGCGAGCTGCGGCTTGCCGGAATAATCGAGACTACCGGAGACGGCGACGCCGACGTTATACAGCGGCCGCGTATCGATGCGGCTGAAGTCGCCCTGCTCCAGCGTGATGCGCTTTCGCGCCGGATCGAAACGCGCGCGCACGGCCATGCGGTTGAGCGCGATACCTTCTTCATCCGCTCCGCCAGCCAGAATGACCGGATCGATAACCGGATCGCCGCGCGTTACGTTGAGCACCCACGCGGTGTCGCCTGCCGCCGGCGCGTCGAGCGTGGCGCTCATGGTGAACTGATTGCCACCCGCCTTGATCTGGAACGGCACCATGAGACTGCGGCGCTCGGCATCCCAGTTGAAACGGAAGTCGGCGTGATCGATCGCCACGTTCATGCGTGGATCGTTGCGATCGATGATCGTGCCGCTGTCGGCGATCAACTGGCCCTGCACGACCTGCGGCGTGCCGTCGGGAAGAATGTCGGCGCGAACGCTGGCCGACAGCGCCATATCGGCATCGATGTTGGCGGTCTCGTTGAGCCGCATCGCCAGCAGAATGTCACGGGTCGCGATGTTGCGCGCTTCGATGCCGACCGCGCGGATGCCGTCCGACAGCGGCCGCATCGCCGCACTCAACACCCAGGGTCGCTGCGGATTGTCAGATTCCAGCCGGAAGATAACGCCGCCGAGTGCCGGCCTGCTCAAAGTGAGGTTGATGCGATCGAAGGTCCAGCGTTTGCCGTTGCGCCGGTCGTCAACCGTGAGGTTACCATTCTTGAGGCCGAGCTCGCGCAGATCGTGACCATCGAAGCCGGTGGCGCCGACGCCGTCGATCCAGGCCATCATGCCGGTGACATCGGCGAATTCGGATCGCAGGCTCTCAGGCGGCGGCGCGGTCGCGCCCGGCGCCGGCTCACGCGCCGGGCTTACGGTCGGCGGCGCTATAGCAATGGGCCGATTGTCGGCACCAGCAAACACCGTAACGCGGCCATCGGTTTCGATCCGCACCGCCATTTCGGCGCCGACCAGATTGAGACTTTGCGCGCGCACGTGACCGGTCAGCAGGCCAAGACCGGAAATGCCGACTTCGGCTTTTGGCGCGCTCGCGACGACGGTGCCGTCGGCATCGCGCACCACGATATCGCGCAGCCGCAGCGAGGTCCGGCCCTTCTCGTCGCGTTCGATCTGGGTGCCGCCGACAACGACGGTATGCTTGCCGCCGAAATTCTCCTCGATCGCGGCTTTGAGCCACGGCGTGGCCATCTCAAGCTCGATGGGGCCGTTCGACAGCCGCCACCACAGAGCGAGACAGGCGACCGTAGCGAGCGCGACGGTAATGACGCCGCTCCAGAACAGCCGGCGCACGTAGCGATGACTCAGAAAGCGGGCCGTGCCACGGCTCATCGCGGTCCAGCGCTTGCGGCCGGAACCCGACTTCGCACCTTTGGCCGCGGGATGGTGATGCGGCGCAAGTTTGCTGTGAGCTTTCCCCGTCATACTGCTGGAATTCTGTCCCTAGACTTGTGCCCGCGCAGGCGCCGCACTTTAAGCGCGCCGCATGACAGGAAGCGCCGTATCAAAACGGCGGCCGGCGCATGCCCCCACTTTTGCCGCCTCTTTGCCCCCCGTCGCCGGAACCCGTTGCGCCCGACCGGCGCAAATGGCATTGCCCAGTCCCTAACCCAGTCCTTGGCCGATCCCTTGATCGACATTGACTGGTTGAAAACGACGAAAGGAAGGCACATGGCGGGTAAATCGGCGCGCAAAGTGGCTTCAGAACTGGCGCAAGGCGACAAGGCACCGGCCTTCACGTTGCCGCGGGACGGCGGCGAGCGCGTGTCGTTGAAGGATTTCAAAGGCCGCAATCTGGTCCTCTATTTCTATCCGAAGGCCGACACACCCGGCTGCACCACCGAGTCCATCGCCTTCTCTACGTTGCGAGCGGCCTTCGCCAAGGCCGGGACCGACATATTGGGCGTTTCCGCCGATTCTGTCGCGAAGCAGGACAAGTTCAAAGCCAAGCATAAGCTCTCGATCCCGCTCGGCTCGGATGAATCGAAGGAGATGCTGGAAGCCT
>DASYCM010000405.1:0-9338 GCA_036500165.1 Pseudolabrys sp. | reverse complement strand
CTGCGTCAATGACGTCGCTTGAGCCGCATAGCGCGAGCCAAGACGACGGGAAACATCTCGCCGTTATATCGGCCAGAAAGGCAGCCTCATACCAGATCGGAATATCGAGCTTGGCCGCGTCAATGCCGCAGTCGACTTAGCGTCAAAGATAAGAGCAGCAAAGTTCCAAAGAAAAAGGAGGCTGCACGCAGCCTCCTTTTAGTCGCGGCCGAACCCTCGGCAGCCGGCCGATCCGGGTCGACGATATGGTCCTCAGGCGTCGAATCTAGCGGGTTGCGTCTGCCTGATGCTGCGCCTGCGGCAACGGCTGCACCAAGGCACCCGGGCCAATCTTCTGCAAATTGCCGGTGATGACCTTGTCATTCGCAGCGATGCCTTTGAGGACGGAAACCTGCTCTGCGTCGGTGGGACCCAGCGTGACGGGTCGGCGCTCCACCTTATTGCCCTCGCCAACGACGTAAAGGTACTTGCCCATCTGGCTCGAACCGACCGCCACTTGCGGCACCATCAGCGTGTCGGGCTGCTCTTTGACGCGCAGGCGCACACGAACGTACTGTCCCGGCAGCAGCGAGAAATCCTTGTTCTCAATAGTGGCGCGGGCGGTAATTGTACCGGTCGCCGAGTCGACGGCATTGTCGATGAAGGTCAGCGCACCTTTGTGCCGGGCTTCGGTTTCGCCAGGAAGCAACACTTCCGCCACGACAGAGCCACCAGAACGCGACTTTACAATCTCGCCGAGGTCGGTCTCGCTCGGATTGAACGTCACGTAGATCGGATCGAGCTGCACGATTGTGTTCAGCGCTGCGCTATTAGCGGTGATGAGCGTGCCGACGGGTGCCTTGTTGCGGCCAAACCTTCCGGCGAATGGCGCGCGGATTTCCGTATAGGCCAGATTATTTTCGGCCTGACGGACCGCCGCTTCGTCAGCGGCAAGCGTAGCCTCGGCTTGCTTGGCTGCGCTCACGCGCTGCTCGATCATGTCCTTGGCAAGCGCGCCCGTTTTAGCGAGTTCGGTGCCGCGTTGCGCCAGAGCATTAGCATAGTCGAGCGCCGCAGAGTCGCGCGCAAGCTGCGCCTTGGCTTGATCGAGCGCCGCCTGATAGTCGCGCGGGTCAATCTTATAGAGCAGCGTGTCTTTTTCGACATCGGCGCCATCGGCCACCGGCTGCTCTTGTACATAGCCGGCAATCTTGGCCTGCAAACCGACATTACGGATCGATTCCGTGCGCGCCGAATAATCGAGGTAGATCGGCAGCGTCTTCTTCACGACGTCCGCAACCGGAACGGGCATGGCGAAGGCTGGCGGCGCCGCTACCGCGTTATTTGTGCCACCGCGCGTCGAAATAAACAGAGCCGCCCCCGCTGCGAGAATCGTAGCCGCGCCGAGCGCGAGTTTTAATTTCGTCATAGCTTCACTCCATTCCTATTCAGCAGGCTCGACCGGCGCATGCGGGCTACCCAAAGTCGTTCCGGATTGTTCTCGTCGCTGCGTCCGCCTTTCGCGCATTTCTTCGATGACGGCGTAGAACACCGGCACCAGCAGCAGCGTGAGGACTGTGGCGGCGACCATACCGCCAAACACTGTCGTGCCAATCGATTGCCGGCTTGCAGCGCCTGCGCCAGTCGCAATCATCAGCGGCACTACGCCGAGAATAAAGGCGAACGCCGTCATCAGAATGGGACGAAGCCGAAGCCGGCCTGCTTCCATCGCCGCTTCGACAATACCCATGCCGCCTTCGCGCAAGTGCTTGGCGAATTCGACGATCAGAATGGCGTTCTTGGCCGCCAACCCGATCAACATGACGAAGCCGATCTGCGAGTAGACGTCGATCTGCATGCCGCGTAGCCATAAAGCGCCGAGCGCACCGAACAGAGCGAGCGGCACGGCGAGCAGCACCATGAAAGGCATTGACCAGCTCTCATACTGAGCCGCCAGAATGAGAAAGACGAAGACGATGGCGAGCCCAAACACGACCAGCGCCACCGAGCCGGCCTTGATTTCCTGGAATGTGATGCCCGTCCACTCGTAGCCGAAGTCGCGTGGCAATGCCGCGGCGGCAGCGCGCTGCATTGCCTGGATGGCTTGGCCGGAGCTGTAGCCCGGGGCAGGACCGCCGTTGATCAGCGCCGAACCGTAATTGTTGTAGTGTGGCACGGTTTCGGGCCCAACGATCGGCTTCAGCGAGCCGAGTGTCGAAAGCGGCACCATGCCGCCTGTGCTATTCCTTACGTAGAGGCGCGAGATGTCGGCGGCCGAGCCGCGCGCATCCTTCTCCGCCTGCATCGTCACGCGGAATGTGCGACCATACAGGTTAAAGTCGTTCACATAGAGCGAACCGAGATAGATCTGCAGCGTGTTGAAGACATCCGGCAGATTAAGTCCGAGCAGCTTGGCCTTGTTGCGGTCGAGGTCGTATTTGTACTGCGGCGTCGAGGTCGAGAACGTCGAGAATAGTGCCTGCGCGTTGATTTCCGGCTGCTTGCGTGCCTCAGCCATGACTGCCTGTAACGCGTCGTTGAGCTCGGCCGAGCCCCGCCCGGTCAAATCCTCGACCTGAAATTCGAAGCCGCCGGTGGCGCCCATGCCCGGAATCGATGGGGGGTCGAAACTAAGCGCGAGACCGTCCGGCAGCGACAAAAGCTTCATCCGCAGCGCGTTGACGATGTTCGGCGCACTCTGTTCAGGCGGCCGCTCATCCCACGGCTTGAGAATAGCGAACTCGACCGCGGAATTCGACTGCGCCGCCGAGGTTAAGAAGTTGAGGCCGGTAATCGTGCCAACAATATCAATGCCCGGTGTTTCTTTGAGAATACCGCGCACTTTCTTGGCAAAAGCATCGGTACGCTCGAGCGAAGCGCCGTCGGGCATCTGAATCACGACAAAGAAGTAGCCCTGGTCTTCGACGGGCAAGAAAGTCGACGGAATGCGTGTCGACACCCAATAGGTCGCGCCAAGTCCGATTGCGAAAAGCACGATCATCAGTTTTCGCATCCGGATGATGCCGCGCACACTTTCGGCGTAGCGATCCGACAGCCATTCGAAGCCACGGTTGAAAGCAACGAAAGGCTTGAACGTCACCTCGCCACGATGCCGCAGGAAGGCCGCGCTCAGCGCCGGACTCAGCGTCAGCGAGTTGAAAGCGGAAATGCCGACCGAAATCGCAACCGTCAGT
This sequence comes from Pseudolabrys sp., assembly GCA_036500165.1. GTDB lineage: Bacteria > Pseudomonadota > Alphaproteobacteria > Rhizobiales > Xanthobacteraceae > Pseudolabrys. The sequence continues at coordinate 6,165 of DASYCM010000405.1, read as the reverse complement.
GCGAACTGATTGTAGAGCCGGCCTGAGACGCCGGGAATGAAGGCCACCGGGATAAAGACCGCCATCAGCACTGCGGTTGTCGCGATGATCGGCCCTGTTACCTCGGACATGGCTTTGCGGGCGGCCGCGAGCGGCTTGAGCCCGGCTTCAAGCTGGCGTTCGACGTTCTCAACGACCACGATCGCGTCATCGACCACAAGACCGATCGCTAGCACCATGCCTAAAAGACTCAGCATGTTGAGCGAGAAGCCGAGCAGCTTCATCACTACCAGCGTGGCAATCAACGACACCGGGATCGCGATGACAGGAATGATCGTTGTGCGCCAGCTTTGCAGGAACACAAAGACAACGAGAATGACGAGAATGAGCGCTTCACCCAACGTCACCATCACGTCATGCATCGCCGCCGACACGAAACGCGTCGTATCGTAGTGCATGGCGTATTCGATGCCTGGCGGGAAACGCTTGGCCAGTTCGTCCATCTTGTTCTTGACATTCTGACGCAGCTCGAGCGCGTTCGATCCCGGCGCTTGGAACACGCCCAGCACGACGGTCGGATCTTCGCCGAAGAAACCGGACGATGTGTATTGCAGCGCGCCGAGCTCGATGCGGGCGACATCGCGCAACCGCACGGTCGCTCCCTTGACGGGATCGGTGCGCACGACGATCTCGCCGAACTCCTTCGGTTCACTCAAGCGGCCAACCGCACTGACCTGGAGTTCGAATGGCGTGCCGGCCGGTGCCGGCGATTGGCCGATTTTGCCGGCAGCGACCTGGATATTCTGCTCAGCAATCGCCTGCTGAACATCGACAGCGGTGATGCCGAGGTTCGAAAGCTTGTCCGGATCGAGCCAGACGCGCATCGAATAGCGTCGCTCACCGAAGAACTGAACGTCGCCGACGCCGGCGATACGCTTGATCGGATCGGCGACCTGCAGAAACGCGTAATTCGACAGCGTCACCGGATCGACCGATTTGTCCGGCGAGGTCAGGCTGACAATGAGGACGAAGTTGGGATTCTGCTTCTTGACCGTGACGCCGGCCTGGTTGACCAGCGCCGGCAGCGATGACGCTGCTTGCGAAACGCGGTTCTGCACGTCGACCGCGGCGATATCCAGCGGATAGCCAATCTCGAACGTCACGGTGATCTGCGCCGAACCATCGTTCGAACTCGACGACGACATATAGGTCATGCCCTGCACGCCGTTGATCGACTGCTCCAGCGGCGTCGTGACGGTGTCGGCGACGACCTGCGCGCTAGCGCCCGGGTATTGGGCGGCGACGACGATTTGCGGCGGGGTCACATCGGGAAACTGCGCTACCGGCAGCAGGAAGAAACAGATGGATCCAGCGAGCACCATGATGATGGCGATGGCGGACGCAAAGATTGGCCGCTGGATGAAGAAACTGACCATTAGAACCGCCGCAGATTTTCTATGTTATTGAGAAAAAAAGAGAAACGTCGTTATCTTGACGTTGACTCTGTAGGGTGTTACCTGTAAGTAACATCGCTAAGTTACAGACCGGTAACACTCCCGTCAAGGTGCAATGCACAAAAACTCCGGCGATGGCAATTGGACGACGGGATGACAGACCGGCGGGGAGGCTTCCGACAGGGAAGCTCGGAGATCTAGCGATGGAAAAGGTGGCCGCCCAGTGCCTCGGCCCGCGGGACCGGATCGTCGGAACGGCGCGGAGCCTGTTTCATAAGCTCGGCATTCGAGGCGTCGGCGTTGACAAGATCGCCGAAGAGGCCGGCACCAACAAGATGACGCTCTATCGTCATTTCGATTCCAAAGACGGCTTGATTATCGAGTGCCTCCGGTCTGTCGCCGCCGAAGGCCGTAAATTCTGCAATGATATTGAAGCGGCCCACCCTGGCGATGCCCTTGCGCAATTGAATGACTGGATCGCTTTTGCCGCGGGGCATCTGGAGTCCGATTGCCGCGGCTGCGACCTGACCAATGCCTCGGTCGAACTGGCCGATACCGATCATCCCGCACACCGCGTGATTGAGGAGTTCAAGGCCGAGCACCGGGCCTGGCTCAAGAAGATCTGCGAAGGTCTCGGCGTCGCCGACCCAGAGATGCTGGCGAACACCCTGACGACCTTACTCGAAGGTGCGCGCGTTGCGCGTCAGAGCGATAAACGCGGCGGACCGAAGACAGATTTCACAGCAATGGCCTCGGCCGTGGTGGCGTCTTACGCGCGCAAATAATATCCGACCGCCGTTTCAACATACAATTGATCAATAATTAAGGCCACGACAGAGGCCATTGTCTCTGCCGCGAAATTGTTGAAAGCACATATTCGTGCAAGACGTTGCATCGGACGAAGCTGATGCGGCGATGTGTCGTTGTGCCGCGATAGCCAGCGCAACATCGTCCAAGCACTCCGCAACAAGGTCCAATTCCACTCCTTGCCGGACACGCGTGGCATGCGAAGAACGTTAGGACTTCGAGACTGGCACGTGAGATGCTTGTGACTGGCCGTCAAAGCAGGAGGACAGTCATGAATCGGCGTCATTTTTTAAAGCTTACAGGCAGTGCATCGCTTGTCTCTTTCACTGGCGCGGCGCCAAGTTTTGCTGACACACCTTTTCCAAGCCGGATGGTGACCATTGTTACCGGCGTCGCCGCAGGCGGACAGGCGGATCTAGCCGCGCGACCGGTAGCCCAGGGCCTCAGCCAGGTCTTCGACAAGACGGTCATCGTCGATAATCGTACAGGCGCTGGCGGCGCCCTCGGCGCCGCCTACGTACTCAAGAGCGAGCCCGACGGCCACACCATGTTTATGGCGCTGTCGGCGGCCGTGGTGCTGCCGGAAGCAGATCGTATCGCCGGCCGTAAGCCGCTTTATGAGATGTCGTCATTCGCGCCAGTTGCCCGCGTGCTTGGCGATCCAAACTTGCTCGCTGTGTCGGCGGATTCAAAGTACCAGACAGTCGCGGACGTCATCAAAGACGCCAGGGCGCGACCGGGCGAAATTTCTTATTCAAGCAGCGGCAATTACGGCGGTGTCCATATTTCGATGGAAATGTTCGCGCAGGCCGCCGGGATCAAACTGTTGCATGTGCCATACCGCGGCGGCGCTCCGGCTTTGACCGCGCTGATGGGCGATCAGGTAGGGATGACCGCGCTCGGTTCGGGCCCGCTAAAATCCTATGCCGACGCGGGCAAACTACGCGTGCTCGCCACCTTCGGCGCCCAGCGCCATCCGGCTTTCCCTGACGCACCAACTTTCAAGGAATCCGGCCTCGACAATGTTGTATTTAACGCTTGGGTCGGCCTGTTCCTACCGAAAGGCGTACCGCCAGAAGTGATGGAGCGCACGCGTGTAGCGATGAAGCAGGTCATGACCGACCCGGAAATCCTCTCGATCTTCGCCAAGGCCGGCAGCCCTGCCGCCTATATGGATACGCCCGAATTCACGCAGTATGTTGCCGAAGATACCGAACGGCTGGTGAAGGTCGTACAGGCGATTGGCAAGCTCGAATAGAACAAGGTCAGGGGCACAGCATGCCGCCGCCGCGGAAGAAACTTTCTCTGGTGTCGTCGCGAAACAACGCGCTCGTACACCCTCAGGAAAGTATCGTGCCCAATTACACGATGCTAGAGCGGGCCACGCATGCTGACTTCAGTGTGCGTAATCATGCAGATGCTTTGCCCAATCCCGCGCCACACCGGCATGAGTACTTCCAGATCCACGTCCAGGTGAAAGGTCAGACCTCACATTATTACGGGTCGACGACACACCCGGTCAGTTCCGGCACGGTATGTTTCATTGCGCCGTTCAAATTGCACTTCATCCCGACCGTGCCAGGCGCCGAGTATTTCCTCGTCAACGCCTCGCAGCCCTTCATGCTGCCGGGCCTGACGGTCGATCCGCTTGATCTGGAAGACGTATCGCTGGAACAGGCACCGGAATTGGCGCCGTTTAATTTCCAGCAGTACGCCGACTTTGTTTTTGAAGGTGAAGAACTGCGGACGATCATCCGTCTCTGCGAATCAATGATGACGGAGAGCCGTGCGCGGGCCCCGGGCTCAACGGTTCTATGCCGCGCTTATCTGCACCAGCTCATCGGCATGGTCTGCCGAAAATATGGCGATACACTTTGGCATCTTGCTGAATCACGCATCTCGCGGACGACACGGCGCGAAACACTTGCCGAACTCGGCCGCTTCTTGCGCGCCAATTTCGAAAAACCTGTCTCCCTGTCGGATGCCGCCGAAGCCGTGGGGCTGACGCCTACATATCTCGCGCATCTGGTAAAGAAGGAAACCGGCAGGACCTTTCTAGAATTACTGACGGAACGCCGGCTTGATCGGGCGAAAGAGCTCATCGTGCACACCGCCTTGCCGATTTCGAAAATTGCAGAATTAGCTGGCTTTGCCGACTTCGCTTATTTTACACGCCGATTTAAACAACTCACCGGTTCAAGCCCGTCGCGTTACCGGGCGACACAGCGGTGAACGGGACACGACCGGCGGCGCCTGCCGCAAGATTGTCCAAAGACTTCGCAACATTTACCTTCTTGCCGCGTGATACGTCGCGCCATACCGTCCGCGCACTTTGATTGAGCGATGGAGTAAACCCTATGACGACGGCTGCGGCATTGCCTATTCCTCAGTTGCGAGCTGCGGTCGTTCCTATCGTCGGTGTGGCCGAGTCTTTCCCAGTACGCCGCATCTATTGCGTCGGCCGCAACTATCTCGAGCACATCCGTGAAATGAAGGAGGGCGACGAGCGAGATCCGCCGTTCTTCTTTCAGAAACCCACTGACTCGGTCGTCGTCGATGGCGTCGTGCCATATCCCACGCACACGTCTGACTTTCAGTATGAAGTCGAACTCGTCGCCGCGATCGGGCATACGGCACACGCAGTGTCGATTTCACAGGCGCTTGATGTCGTCTTCGGCTATGCCGTCGGCCTCGATATGACGCGAAGGGATCGGCAGCGCGAGGCGGCCAAGAAAGGGCTCGCCTGGGAAATCGGTAAGTCATTCGACTTTTCGGCACCGTGCGGACCTATACATCTGACCAGCCGTGTTGGCCATATCGGCAAAGGGCCGATCGAGTTACGCGTCGGCGGCAAGATTCAGCAGAAATCCGTATTGGAAAAGATGATCTGGAATGTTCCCGAGATCATCAGCCATCTGTCGCATCAATATACTCTGATGCCGGGCGACCTGATTTTCACCGGCACGCCCGCGGGCGTTGGACCTGTTGTGCCGGGCGACACCTTGACGGCGGAAATCGAAGGTCTTTCACCTCTCACGGTCCGGATCACAGAGTCCACTCTGCATCCACGCTGAGGCTCACACCGAGGACACGGCATGATTCCACTGCATAACCGCTACGCCTATTCCGCGATCACCAAGCGGCCGACTTATAACTGGCCCGAGGGCAAGCGGCTGGCTTTCTGGATCGGCACGAATGTTGAGCTTTATGCCTTTCAGGCCGGCATCGGCAACGATCCCGCGAAAATCGGCGAGCCGCAGAACCAGCGCAATTATGCCTGGCGCGATTACGGCAACCGCGTCGGCTTTTTCAATCTGATGGATCTCTACGACGAGTTCAAGCTGCCGGCCTCACATCTCGTCAACAGCGTGCTTTATGACTTCGCACCGGAATTGTTCGAACGCATCCGCGGCCGCGGCGACGACATCATCGCTCATGGCCGCACCAACGCCGAGCGCCAGAAAGGCCTCTGGGAAGCCGACGAGAAACGTCTGATTAGCGATGTGACCGAGACGCTAACCCGCCAGGAGGGCAAGGCACCAAAGGGCTGGCTTGGCGCGGCAGCGTCAGAGAATTCGGCAACGCTCGATCTATTGAAGGAGGCCGGATACACCTACGTCCTCGATTGGCCCTGTGACGACCAGCCGATCTGGCTCAACACGCGCGCAGGCAAAATCCTCTCGGTGCCCTATCCGGCGGAAATGAACGACGCGGCCGCGTTGATTTTCCGTCAGCAGACCGCGCGCGACTTTACTGACCTGATCGTCGATCAGTTCGACGAAATGGTTGAACGATCCGCCGACCGCCCGATGGTCTTCTGCCTGTCGATTCACCCTTACATCATTGGGCAACCGTATCGCATTCGTGCGCTGCGCCGGGCATTCAAGCACATCGTCGAGCATCCCCTGCGCGAGCGCGTCTGGTT
>DASYCM010000404.1:0-6200 GCA_036500165.1 Pseudolabrys sp. | reverse complement strand
GTCATGACGGGCGGCAAGCGCAACGGCGCTCAGATCGAGCCTACCGTCATCGCCGATGTGAAGCCGACCATGAAGGTCGTGTGTGATGAAGTATTCGGGCCAGTTATCAGCATCCTGCCCTATGACGACATCGAGGACGTGTTCCGCTTTGTCAGCGAAAGCCGCTTCGGCCTGCAGACCGGAATTTTCACCAAGCAAACCGAGCTAGCAATCAAGGCCGTGCGTTCGCTGCGCACCGGCGGCGTCATCATCAATGGCAGTTCGACCTGGCGCACCGACCAGCTCGCCTATGGCGGCGTGAAGGATTCGGGCATCGGCCGCGAGGGTCCGAAGTATTCGATCCGCGATATGACCGAAGAACGCATGGTTCTGTTTAACTACTAGGCGTGGACTGCCGCGTCACCGCGCTTGTACGGCGACGCGGCGTTAGTTCATGATGTGGGTTCGTTTGGAGACGACCCGGTGAGAACGCGAACCAAGACTAAAGTTGCCGAAAAACCTGCCGCCCCGGCCAAAGCACCGGTGGCCCGGCTGGTGGAGCCCGTGCTCCCCGACATCGACGACGATGCCGAGGACCGGCAGCGAGTCGGCGTCCAATCGCTCGGCCGCGCTTTCGCGATCCTTGAAGAAGTTGCGCGCCATCGCGAAGGCATTGGCCTCGCCGACCTGAGCAAGCTGGTCGGGCTGCACAATTCCACGACCTTCCACCTCGCCAAGACCATGGTGTCGCTGGGCTATATCCGGCAGGAGAAGGACTCCAAGCGTTACCGCGTCGGCAGGCCACTGTTCGCGCTCGCCGCCAGTGCGCTCGACGAAATCGAGATGGTCAACGTCGCGACGCCGGTCCTCGAGGATTTGTCGCGCGAAACCGGCGAAAGCAGTCATTTCGCGGTCCGAATGGGCGACGCCGTCGTCGTCATCGCCCGCACCAGCGGCCCCGGCGCATTTCAGTTGACCGACCGCGTCGGCGTGGTGCGCCCGGCGCACTGCACGGCGCTGGGAAAAGTCGTCCTCGCCGCGTTGCGCCCGGATCAACTCGAACGGTTCCTCGAGCGTGTCGACATGAAACCATCGACCGAAAAATCGATCACTGACGTGTCACGCTTGATGCGCGAAATCGCCGAGGTCCGAAAAACCGGCATCGCCTACGACGATGGCGAGTTCAATCTCGAAGTGCGATGCGTCGCCGTTGCGGTGAAGGATTTCACCGGCCAGGTTGTCGGCGCGCTCGGCATTTCCGGTCCGGTCTGGCGCATGTCGAACCAGGCACTGCAGGCCCGCGCGAAAATCGTGCAGGCGGCGGCGGAGCGTTTGGCAGCCGGGTTCGGCGCAAAGGCGTAGCTCACCGTACCGTACCGTGGGTTGTCACGGCGCAACTTAAGCATTTGGCGTTGACTCCGGCCCACCGCTCCGGAAATATCATCCAACAATAAAAAAACGGCTCTCACATTCTCGCATAAGCGAATGTGAGGGTTCGACGCCAACGCGCGTCATTCCGGGAGGGAAACAGGATGAGCAGCACCAACAGGCGAAGTGTATTGAAAACCGGCGCCGCTTTTGCCGGCGTAGCGGCTATTGGATTTCCGTCAATCGTCAGCGGCCAGACCGACAAGATCAAGATCGGTCACCTCACACCATTGACCGGCTTTCTCGGCGCACTTGGCGCCTACGCGCAGCTCGGCCTCAAGCAGGCCGAAGAAGAAATCAACAAGGCCGGCGGTGTGATGGGTCGCCAGCTCGACATCACCTCGGAAGACTCGGTCAATCCTGCGACCGCCGCGACTAAGGCCCAGCGCATGCTGGAGCAGGATGGTGCGACCGTGCTGATGGGCGAAATCAACTCCGCTTCCGCAGCGACGATCATGCAGGTCGCGGCGCGCAACAAGAAGCTGTTCATGCAGATCGGCGCCCGTTCGGACGCACTGCGCGGCAAGAACTGCAACCGCTACACCTTCCATGTCGACATCCCGAGCACGGTGATGGTCAACGCGGTCGGCAAGGCGCTGGTGCGCGACAACATGATGAAGGGCAAGAAGTTCTACACGCTGACCGCCGACTATTTGTTCGGTCACGATCTGCGCGGCGCGGCCAACGCCTTCTTCGCCGCAAACGGCGGTACCGTGCTCGGCGACGAACTGGTTGCCACCGACGTTACCGACTTCAGCCCCTACCTGCTGAAAATCCGTCAGGGCAAACCCGACATCGTCTGCTCGAACCTCGCCGGCAACCAGGTCACCAACCTGATCAAGCAATATGCCGAATTCGGGCTGCCCTTCCCGATCGTCGGCTTCAACCTCAACACCGCCGACGCATGGGCGGCGGGCGAAGGCAACTTGAGCGGCACGTGGCCGACGGTCTGGTATCACACCTCGGAAGTGCCGGCGTCGAAGGCTTTCGTCGCCGAATTCATCAAGCGCAACGGCAAGCCGCCGGAAAATCACGCCTGGATCGAATACGTCTCGCTCAAGATGATGGCGCAGGCCATGAACGAGACCAAGTCGACTGACACGGAAAAGCTGATCGCCTATTTCGAGAAAGAAACGCAGTTCGACATTCTCAAAGGGCGCAAGGGTTATTTCCGTGCGTGGGATCATCAGCTCGTTCAGGAAGCCTACCCGTTCACGGTCCGCGGCAAAGGTCAGGCCAAGGACAAGTGGGACTTCCTCGAGCTCGGCGCCGCCATTCCGAACGCGAACGAGCCGCTCGAAGTGATCAATCCGCCGAAGTCGGCGAACGCCTGCGTATTCTCATAGGCGGCCGACGCGAGCGCCGGACGCGCCCGCGTTTGCGATCAAAGGCAGGCGGCTAACGTGATGCCGCCTGCCGTTTTTCTTGCCGCGTTCCTGTGTTTGCGTTTCGAGAAAACCGTTCATGTTTTTGCTCGAACAAGTCGTCAACGGTCTCGTGCTTGGCGGCTATTATCTGCTCATCGCGCTCGGTCTGTCGCTGATCTTCAGTGTCGGCGGCGTGGTGAATTTGGCGCACGGCGCGTTTTACGCGCTTGGTGCCTATTTTGCCGTCACGCTTACGCAGTATCTCGGCTTTGGACCGGCAGTCGTGGCGTCGCCAATCCTTGTCGCACTGCTCGGCATTCTGTTCGAACGATTTATCCTGCGGCGTTTCTACACCGCCGATCCCATCCTCAGCCTGTTGGTGACCTTCGGCCTCGCCATGGTCACCGAGCAGCTGATCCGCATCAGCTGGGGCGCGTCGCCGCTGTCACAGAACATGCCGCAGAGTTTGAAGGGCGCGATCTTTGTCGGTGATTTTCTGTTCTCGCGATACCGGCTGACCCTGCTCGGCATTGTCGCCGTTATCCTGCTCGCCATCTGGCTGCTGCTGCAAAAAACGTCGTTCGGCCGCGTCGTGCGCGCAGGCATTCAGCGTCCCGACATGGTCGCAGCGCTCGGCATTCGCCTTCAGCCCTACATGACGGCAATCGTCATGCTCGGCGTCGGCATGGCGGCGGTCGGTGGCGCGCTGTTCGCGCCGATTACGATCGTGCACCCGGCGATGGGCGCCGAGATCATCACCGTGGCCTTTGTCGTCGTCGTCATCGGCGGTCTTGGCAGTTTCTGGGGCGTCGTGATCGCTGCGTTGCTGGTCGGCGTCGTGCGTGGCGTCACGATCCATTTTGCGCCAGCAGCCGGTGAAGCTTCGATCTATATCCTGATGTTCCTGGTGCTGCTGTTTAGACCGCGCGGGCTGCTCGGCGAGCGGATCGAGAAGTTCGAATGACCGCCTCTCCGCGCCACGCCAAGGTCACGCCGCTTCTGATCGCCAGCCTCAGCCTGCTCGTACTGCCTTTCCTGATGCCGGTGCTCGGGCTGTCCCTGAACACCGCGATCAACATTGTGATTCTTGCAATCGCAGCGATGGGACTGAACATGTGCGTCGGCTACACCGGGTTGGTGTCGTTTGGCCACAGCACCTGGTTCGGTGTCGGCGCTTATGCCGCCGGCATGATCCAGTTGCACTGGTTTCCAAACCAGATGTGGATGCCATTGCTCCTGTCGATGATCCTGGTTGCCGTCGCCTCGACGGTGATCGGCGTGGTCATCCTGCGCCGCCGCGGCGTCTACTTCTCGCTGTTGACGCTTGCGCTGGCGGCGCTGACCTATACGGCGGCATTTCGCTGGACCGAAGTCACCGGCGGCGAGGATGGCCTCGGCGGCCTCAAGCGCGGTACCATCGGCCCGATTTCCCTCGACGACAGTCTTGCCTACTACATCCTGACGGCATTGATTGCGCTGGCCGTACTGTACCTGTTGCTGCGCGTCGTCCGCTCGCCTTTCGGTCATGTGCTGGTTGCGATCCGCGAAAACCAGCTCCGCGCGACATTCCAGGGCTATCCCGTCGAACGCTACAAACTTGGCGTGTTCGTCTTGTCGGCGGTGGTGACGGGGCTGGCCGGCGCGCTGCTCGGCTTCCAGACTTATCTCGTATCGGCTGAAGCCGTGTCCGTGCCCTTCGCCGGTGAATTGCTGGCGACAGTCGTGATCGGCGGCATGCATCACATTCTCGGCCCGGCGCTCGGCGCGCTGTTCTTCGTCTTGTTCCGCGAGCTGTTTTCAATCTGGTCGGCAAACTGGTTGCTCTATTTCGGCCTCGTCTTTGTCGGCTTCGTCATCTATTCGCCCGCCGGCCTCGTCGGTATCTGGGAAACGCTGACGCGCCGCTGGCGTCCGCTGCCGGAAGAAAGCGCGGCGATGAGCCGCCGCAAGATCTACGAGGGCTTGCCGCTGCCGGCTTTCCTGCGGCCAAAGTCGCTGGAAGGCCGCGTGCTCGAGGTCGACGAAGTATCGAAGCACTTCGGTGGCATTCGCGCCGTCATGAAGGCAAGCCTTGCCGTCGACGCCGGCCAGATTCATGCGCTGATCGGTCCCAACGGTGCGGGGAAGACGACGCTATTCAACCTCGTATCCGGACTTTACGTGCCGGACACCGGCGTGGTGCGACTGAACGGCCGCGACATCGGTGGGCTGCCGTCAAATCAAATTTGTCATCAGGGCCTCGCGCGCTCGTTCCAGATCACCAATCTGTTCCGGGGCTTGTCGATCTACGAAAATCTGCGGCTGTCGCTGCAGGCTCAGCACAAAATGCGGTCGAACTTCTGGCGCGATATCGACAGCTACGCCGATGTTCACGCCGAGACGGCCGAACTCATCAAATTCCTCGGCCTCGAAGGTATCGAGGAGATCAAAGGCGGCGACCTGTCCTATGGCGGGCAGCGCCTTGTCGATCTCGGCATCGCGCTCGGCTCGAAGCCGCAGGTTCTTCTGCTCGACGAACCGCTCGCCGGTCTCGCCGCGGCAGAACGTGAGCGCGTATCGAATTTGGTCAAGAATATCGCCAGCAACATCCCGGTTCTGATCGTCGAGCACGATATCGACCGCGTGCTCGGCTTCTCCCAGCGCGTGACCGTGATGAACCAGGGCGAAGTTCTGATGGCCGGTGCGCCCAACGAAGTGCGCAGCGACCGGCGCGTGCAGGAAATCTACACCGGCACAGGCATTCCCGAGGTCGAGACCAAGCGCAGCGAGGAAGCCAGCGCCAGCGCAACGCAGGTGCTGCACTTCGAAGGCGTCAATACCTTCTATGGCAAGAGCCACATTCTCAACGACGCCTCGCTCGACGTGCGGCAAGGCGAGATCGTCGCGCTGCTCGGCCGTAACGGCGCCGGCAAATCGACGCTGCTCAAGACCCTCGCCGGGTTGGTGCCGCCGGCATCCGGCACCATCGAGTACGAAGGACGCAACATCGCCGGCCTCCCCGCGCCCGATATCGCGCGGATGGGTATCGGCTACGTGCCGCAAGGCCGCGGCCTGTTCGCCGGCATGTCGGTGCGCGAGAACCTCTCGCTCGGCCGGCTGGCGCGCGAGACCGACGGCAGCAACGGCGTGGTCTGGAGCGAGGAACAGGTGCTCGCCTATTTCCCGCGCCTGAAAGAGCGAATGGATGTCGCGGCCGACTATCTGTCCGGCGGCGAACAGCAGATGGTCGCAGTCGCCCGCGCCATGTCAGGCAACGTCAAGCTGCTGTTGCTCGACGAGCCGTTCGAGGGCCTCGCGCCGGCGGTGGTCCTCGAATTGTTCAAGGTGTTCGATCAGCTGCGCAAGCATATCTCGATCGTCATTGTCGAACACAATCTCGATCTGGTGCTGGCCTTGGCCGACCGGGTGTTCGCGCTGGAACGCGGC
>DASYCM010000403.1:0-8148 GCA_036500165.1 Pseudolabrys sp. | reverse complement strand
TGGGGCATATCGGTTTGACGCCGCAGGCGATCAACGTCATCGGCGCGTTCCGCGCGCAAGGACGCGACCTGGCCGACTGGGACCGCTTCGAGGCGGACGCCACGGCGGTCGCGCAAGCCGGCGCCTTCTCCATGGTGATCGAGGCGGTGGCCGAGCCGCTCGCGCGCAAGATCACGGCAGGGGTCCCGATCCCGACCATCGGCATCGGCGCCAGTGTTGCCTGCGACGGCCAGGTGCTGGTGATGGAGGACATGCTCGGCCTATCGCCCCGCGTTCCGAAATTCGTCAAGCGTTATGGCGATCTCGGCCCCGGCATCGACAAGGCGATTGCCGATTATGCCACCGAGGTACGCGCGCGCGCCTTCCCCGGGCCGGAGCATGTCTACCCGATGAAGGCGAAAAAGCCCTAAGATTCCCGAATCTTAACGATTGCCGGGCTAGCTTTGCCTTGCGTCCGCCACATCGTTAGGTTACCCGGGCGCCTCAGCAGATGGGGCCCTTTGGGCGGGTGCGGAGCGCGTTTTGGCCGATATTTTTCACGAAGTAGACGAGGAAGTAAGGCGCGACCAGCTCAGGAAGCTGTGGGAGCGCTACAGCATCTTTATCGTCGGCCTCGCTGTCCTGATCGTCGCCGGCGTCGGCGGCTGGCGCGGTTATGAATATTACATTGGCCAGAAAGCCGCCGTCGCCGGTGCCGCTTTTGAAAAGGCCGTAATCCTGAGCGAGCAAGGCAAGTTCGCCGAAGCCGAGACCGCTTTCGCCAAGGTCGCTGCCGAGGCGCCGACCGGCTACAGCGTGCTGTCGCGCTTCCGCGTCGCCGCCGTGATAGCCCAAACCAAACCTGCCGACGCGGTGAAGGCCTATGACGCGCTCGCCGCCGATGGCTCGATCGGCCAGACGTACCAGGATCTTGCCACCGTGCGCGCCGGCCTGTTGCTGGTCGATAGCGCGACGCTCGCCGATTTGCAGAAGCGGCTCGACCCGATCGCCCAGCCATCCCGCACCTTCCGCCACACCGCGCGCGAAGTCCTCGCGCTGTCGGCCTGGCGCAATCACGATGCCGCCGCCGCGAAACGCTACATCGACATGATCACCGGCGATGGCGAGACGCCGCCCGGCGCGCGCGCCCGCATCGACGTGCTGTCGGCGCTGATCGCGTCGGACGCCAAGAGCTGAATGAAGAACTGAGATAAAAATATGCGCCGCACCAAACGCATCGTTTTGCTGATCACGCTGGCCCTCGCGATGCCGGTACTCGCCGGATGCTCCAATTTCGATCCCGACAGCCTCGATGTTTTCGGCTTGAACGAAAAGAAAAAGCTGCCCGGTGAACGCCGCGCCGTGTTCCCGGAAGGCGTGCCGGGCGTGAGCCAGGGCATTCCGCCGGAATATCTCCAGGGCAATCAGCCGCCGCCGGACACCGCGCAGGTCATTCCGGCAGAGCCCGAGAAGCCTGTCGTCAAAAAGACTGCCGCCGTCGCGCCGGTGAAGCGCAAGCCGAAGCCGCACACGGCGACGCCGGCCCCGGCCCAGCCAGTCCAACCCGTGCAGCAGGAGCAGCAGCCTCCGGCATGGCCGTCGGGCAATGCGGCGGCTCCTGCACAGGGCAGCTCTTCGCCGTGGCCTAATGCGGCCCCACCAAGCGGTACGTTTTCGCGCTGATCTCATTTAACCCTCTCCGGTCTCGGAGACGGGAAAGAAAACTTCATGACCTTCATCGTCGCGATCGTCGGCCGTCCCAATGTCGGCAAGTCGACACTGTTCAACCGGCTCGTGGGCCGGCGCGTCGCGCTGGTCGACGACCGCCCGGGCGTGACGCGCGACCGCCGCGAAGGCGAGGCGCATCTTGGCGATCTTGACTTCACCGTGATCGACACCGCGGGCCTGGAGAACGCTGCGCCGGAAACTTTATCCGGCCGCATGCGGGCGCAAACCGAGACCGCGATCGAGCAGGCCGACGCCATCTTCTTCATGATCGATGCCCGCGTCGGTCCGACACCCGAGGACAAGAGCTTCGCGGCGCTGGTGCATAAATCCGGCAAGCCGTCGGTGCTGATCGCCAACAAGATGGAAGGCCGGGCGGGCGAGGCCGGGCGCTACGATGCCTACGCGCTGGGTCTTGGCGATCCGGTCGGCATTTCGGCCGAGCACAACGAAGGTATGCCCGACCTTTACGACGCGCTGCGCGCCGCCTTGCCGGAGCAAACCGCCGAGCAGATCGAAGCCGCCGACAAATCCGACGAAGAAAAGCCAATCCGTGTCGCCATCGTCGGCCGTCCGAATGCCGGCAAGTCGACGCTGATCAATCACCTTCTCGGCGAAGAGCGCATGCTCACCGCGCCGGAAGCCGGCACGACGCGCGACGCCATCGCCGTCGATGTCGAATGGCACGGCCGCAAGTTCAAGATCTATGACACCGCGGGCCTGCGCCGCCGCTCGAAGATCGACGAGAAGCTGGAGAAGCTGTCGGTCGCCGACACGCTCAACGCCATTCGTTTCGCCGAGGTGGTGATCGTGCTGTTCGATGTCGGCTCAGCTTTCGAGGAGCAGGACCAGCGCATCGCCGATCTGGTGGAGCAGGAAGGCCGCGCCATCGTCATCGGTGTCAACAAATGGGACACGAAAGAAAACACGGTCGGCGACATCACCAAGCTCAAGATCGAGGCGGACGAGAAGCTGCGGCAGATCAAGGGCGTGCCGCTGGTCGCGACGTCGGCGCTGACGGGCGAGGGCGTCGATCGCTTGATGCAGGCGATCATCGATGCCTTCGAAGTCTGGAACCGGCGCATTCCGACCAGCGCGCTCAACCGCTGGTTCGAGGCGACTATCGAGTCCCATCCGCCGCCGGCCGTGTCAGGCCGCCGCTTGCGGCTCAACTACATCACGCAGGCCAAGAACCGGCCGCCAAGCTTCATCATATTTTGTACGCGCGCCGACGCCGTGCCGGAGGCCTACAAACGCTATCTGGCCAATTCACTGCGCGAGAATTTCGATCTGCCCGGCACGCCGCTGCGCCTGATGCTGCGCGAGAAGGACAATCCGTACAAAGGCCGCGCCAAGTTCAAGCACTAAGGCTCGGCGTTACATCGCGCCTTTGAACGCGAGAAATTTGCCTGCCGTAAAATCATAGACCTTGCCGCTTTCAACGCACGACGGCAGGCACAGCGCCACGATAGCCTTGGCGACATCTTCCGGCGCATTCAACGTGTTCTGGTCAACGCCTGGCCATCCGCCCAAATACATCTTGGTGCGCGTCGGTCCCGGATTGAACGCATTGACCTTGACGTTGGTCGTCGCGGTTTCCGCGGCATAGACCTGCACCAGCGCGTTCAGCGCCGCTTTCGACGCGGCATAGGGACCGGTATAGGCTCGGCCGAGCCAGGCCAACGCCGACGAGATGAACACCGCGCGTCCGGCGGGTGCGGCTTTCAGCAGCGGGTCCATGGTGCGGATCAGTTGCCAGTTGGCGGTGAGGTTCACCGTCATCAGGTTTTCCCAGTCCTTCGGCTCGATATGGCCGAGCGGGGACAGCGAACCGAGCGTGCCGGCATTGCCGACCATGACGTCGAGCCGACCATAGCGCTCGTGCAGCGCCAGCGCGAGCCGCGCGATGCCGTCCATGTCCTTCATGTCGACCGGCACGAGCGTCGCGGAGCCGCCAACTGCCTTGATGCGGTCGTCGAGCTCCTCGAGCCCGCCGGCGGTGCGGGCGACCGCGACAACATGCGCGCCAGCCTCCGCCAGTTGCAGCGCCAACTCGGCGCCAATGCCGCGGGAGGCGCCGGTGACCAGCGCGACACGATCCGAAAGAGGTTTGTTGCTTGCCATTGAATTGTCATGGCCGGGCTTGTCCCGGCCATCCACGCCTTCTGTTTGAGCAGCGTTTAGAAGACGTGGATGCCCGGCACAAGGCCGGGCATGACGCCGATGCGAGGGGCTAGACCGCTTCCGACAGCAGCGACAATTGCCGGGGGCTGGCGTCCCGCGCCGCCTGGTCGGTCAGTGGGGTCGGATAGTCGCCGGTAAAGCAGTGGTCGGTGAACTGCGGGTGCAGGGCGTCGCGCTTGTCAAAGCCCATGGCGCGGTAGATGCCATCGACCGACACGAAAGCGAGCGAATCCGCGCCGATGAACTGGCGCATGCTCTCGAGGTCGTGGGTCGCGGCGAGCAGCATGTCGCGCTCCGGCGTATCGATGCCGTAGTAATCAGGATAAGTGATCGGCGGCGAGGCGATGCGGAAGTGCACTTCCTTGGCGCCGGCATCGCGCATCATCTGCACGATCTTGCGCGACGTGGTGCCGCGCACGATGGAATCGTCCACCAGCACGATGCGCTTGCCTGACACGACGGCGCGATTGGCCGAATGCTTCATGCGCACGCCTTGATCGCGGATCGCCTGCGTCGGCTGGATGAAGGTGCGGCCGACATAGTGATTGCGGATGATGCCGAGCTCGTAAGGGATCCCTGACTCTTGCGCGAAGCCGATCGCCGCCGGCACACCGGAATCCGGGACAGGCACGACGACATCGGCCGCGGGCGCGGACTCGCGCGCCAGTTCCTTGCCCATGTTCTTGCGCACGTCATAGACGTTGCGGCCGCCGACGATGGAGTCGGGCCGCGCAAAATAGATGTATTCGAAGATGCAGGGCCGCGCCGCCACCGGCGGGAATGGCTTGTGCGATTGCGCGCCGTCTTCGTCGAACACGACGACTTCGCCGTTCTCGACATCGCGCACATAGGTCGCGCCGATCATATCGAGCGCGCAGGTTTCCGACGCGAGGATCGGACAGCCGTCGAGTTTGCCGATCACCAGCGGGCGGATGCCGAGGGGATCGCGCGCACCGATCAACTTCTTGTTGGTCATGCCGACGAAAGCATAGGCGCCTTCGAGCTGGCGCAGGCCGTCGATGAAGCGGTCGACGAAACGGTTGCGGCTCGACTTGGCGACGAGATGCAGGATGACCTCGGTGTCGGTGGTCGACTGCATCATGGCGCCGCCGGCGACCAGATCGCGCCGCACCGAAAGACCGTTGGTGAGGTTGCCGTTATGACCGATGGCGAAGCCGCCGGCGTTCAGTTCGGCGAACAGCGGCTGCACATTGCGCAGGATGGTTTCGCCGGTGGTGGAATAACGGACATGGCCGACGGCAGTATTGCCGGGCAGGCGGTCGATCACTTCGCGGCGGGAGAAATTGTCACCGACGAGGCCGAGGCGGCGCTCGGAGTGGAAACGCTTGCCGTCGAACGAGACGATGCCGGCGGCTTCCTGGCCGCGATGCTGGAGCGCATGCAGGCCGAGCGCGGTGATGGCGGCGGCGTCAGGGTGGCCGAAGATACCGAATACGCCGCACTCCTCGCGCAGGCGGTCGGCGTTGGGGTCGAACTCATCGCCGGTCTGCACGAGGTCCTGCTTTTGCATCGCTATCGTGTTCCGTTCAGTTGGGCGCTTGCCTGCGGGGCGAGCGGCGTGGCCTCGGACCGCTGACCAGGAGCGGCATCGGGCGGAGCATCCTGGTCTTCCGGCTTCGGCTTCTTCAACCGCTTCAAGATGGTGCTTTCAGGGTCATCCGGCAACATCGACATCAACCATTGTCCAGTACTTTGCAGTACGACCTTCGACTTTGCGCCGCTAACCCACGCCGGCTGACTGCGTTCGGGAACCAGCCATGCAAAAAACAGGAAGGCCACGACCACGATGACCAGGCCGCGCCCCAATCCGAAAAGGAACCCGAGCGTGCGGTCGAGCGCGCCGACCCGGCTGTCGAGCACCATGTCCGAGATTCGCACGGTGATGATCGAGACGATCAACAGCGTCGCGAGGAACACGCCGCCGACGGTCACGGCAATGGCCACCGTATTGTTGCTGAAATAGCCCTGGGCAGTCGGCAGCACCTTGGCGTAGGCCCACAGCGTGGCGAGCGCGGCGATGCCCCAGGCGCCGATCGAGAGGATCTCGCGCATGAAGCCGCGGATCATCGCCAGCAGGCCGGAAATCAGCATCACCACGAGCAAAAGTATGTCGAGCAAAGTGATTGGCATCGGCCCTCAGGCGCTCCGCGGCTCAAACCGTCCCCAACCGCGCGGCAGGACGCGCGGCGAATCCAATACCGGAATGGCACCGGAACAGGGCGGCAATGGTGACCTTAAGTGATTAATTTCAGGCCCGTTTCTGCTGTCATGGCCTAAGGCAATGACAGCCGGCAGGTTTTTGCGCCCCGTGTATAGCGGGGCGTCATCCTGCCGTCACCCGTCTTGTCCCTGCTTTTTCGCAGCTTTCGCAGGCCTGCCAAGGGCGGCAATGTCGGCGACCAAGTGGCTCAGATTGCCGACCGTCGAGGCCCGCAGACCGGCGTCGCCTGCGTCCTTCGCGGAGTCCGGGATGACGGCACGGCCAAAGCCGAGTTTGGCGGCTTCCTTGAGGCGTGCCGCCGCCTGCGCCACCGGGCGGATGGCGCCGGACAGCGATACCTCTCCGAAATAGACACCGTCTGCCGGCAATGGCGAATTGGCGAGCGACGAAACGAGCGCGGCGGCGGCGGCAAGATCCGCCGCCGGTTCGTGGATACGCATGCCGCCCGCGACATTGAGATAGACATCGTGGCCGCCGAGCTTCACGCCGCAATGCGCCTCCAGCACCGCCAGCACCATCGCCAGCCGGCTGGTATCCCAACCGACCACGGCGCGCCGCGGCGTGCCGAGCGACGTCGGTGCCACCAGCGCCTGAATTTCGACGAGGATTGGCCGCGTGCCTTCCATGCCGGCGAACACGGCGGTGCCGGGCTGGCCAAGATCGCGCTCGGACAGAAACAGCTTGGACGGATTGGCGACCTCGGCGAGGCCTGAGCCTGTCATCTCGAACACGCCGATCTCGTCGGTCGGACCAAAGCGGTTCTTCACCGCGCGCAAAATGCGGAACTGATGCGTGCCGTCGCCTTCGAACGACAACACTGCATCAACCATGTGTTCGACCACGCGGGGGCCCGCGATCTGGCCGTCCTTGGTGACGTGGCCGACCAGAATAATCGCAGCACCCGAACGCTTGGCAAAACGGATCAACGCCTGCGCCGAGCCGCGCACCTGTGTCACCGTGCCGGGCGCGGACTCGACGAGATCGGTCCACATGGTCTGGATGGAGTCGATGACGATGAGGCGAGGGGTCTTGCCTTCCGACAGCGTCGCGATGATGTCCTCGACCGACGTCTCGCTGGCGAGTTCGACCGGCGCGTCGGCAAGGCCGAGACGTTCGGCGCGCAGGCGCACCTGCGCCACCGCTTCTTCGCCGGAGATATAGACGGCGCGGTGACCGGCGCGTGCCATGGCCGCGGTTGCCTGGATGAGCAATGTCGATTTGCCGATGCCGGGATCGCCCGCCATCAACAGCACCGAGCCGCGCACAAAGCCACCGCCGGTGACACGGTCGAGCTCGGCGACACCGGAGGCGAGGCGGGGAGCGTCCTTTGCTTCGCCCTGTAAACCCTCAAGCGCGAAGAGGCGGCCTTTGGGCGGCTTCTTGCCAGGACCGGCGGGCCGGTCGGCGCCTTCCTCGGCGAGGCTATTCCACTCGCCGCAGGCTTCGCATTTGCCCTGCCAACGGTGCGAGGCCGCGCCGCAGTTCTGGCAGATGAAGCTGAGGCTGCGCTTGGACATGGGAATCGCCTGTAATTGCTGCTCAGGACGCTAAAGCGTCCATAAGAACAATACAAGAACATTATTGACGGAGTGTGACCGCCGTCACCACTCGTGTGGGGCTTTGCCCGGGCTGGGCACGCTGACGCTTGCCAGATAGGCGGTGAAATCGTCGTAGCCCGCGAACACGGTTCCGGGCCTGAAGCTTTGACCGTATGCAACGTGCACTTGGCCGACAGGTCCGGTGATGACAGTATTCTTTATGCAGACCCAACTGCCGTCGTCGCGGTCTTCGAAAGAGGTGAGCGCAACCCGTCGCATTCGACTATGGTAGCAGGCGTCTACCGTAACTACGCAAAATTCCTGATAAAGATATGTAGTCGCCGCATAAACGCGGTCGTCGAATGTCGCACACCCTTCGCGGGTGCCGTCAGGCCCGGTACACCCGGTGATACCTGCGTCCCAGGCTCGTCAGCACTTCGTAGCCGATGGTGCCGGCGGCGGCGGCTACGTCGTCGACGC
>DASYCM010000402.1:0-2757 GCA_036500165.1 Pseudolabrys sp. | reverse complement strand
TTTCCGCCGGCGTGCAGTTGCGTCATCACAACTTCGGGCGTGGAGACGCCTTCGCTGTGCATGTCGGTTGGAATGCCGCGGCCGTTGTCGCGCACCGTCACGGAACCATCGGGATTGAGTCCGACGAAAACTTCAGAGGCGTGACCGGCCAGCGCTTCGTCGATGGCGTTGTCGACGACTTCGTAGACCATGTGATGCAGGCCGGAACCGTCGTCGGTGTCGCCGATATACATGCCCGGCCGCTTGCGCACCGCATCGAGGCCCTTGAGGACCTTGATCGATTCTGCGCCATAGTCGGTATCGTCGGAACGGATATCGCGGGCCGGTTCAGCCATGCGTCGGCACCTTCAAATCAGGCGATAAAATGAGTCGCAATTGCCATTTTGTGTGACACGAAAAGCGAGTCCCGTACAGGGCAATCTCACCGCTGTTAATATGTTGATTTGAAAGCATTTTTTAAAGGGGCAAGGGACGAAAAGAGCGTGGGTTTTTGAACCCGTTTTCGGTGTCGGCTCGAGGTGTCGAAAGCGCCTTCCGAAGGGTATCTTTCGGGGCCTCTGCCGCGTTATCTCATTGGCTCCTTGCCTGTAGCCTCGAGTTGTCATCTAAGCATTCGCGGGGCCGTCAGCGTTGAAGCGAAATTTCATTCCGCATGATTTGGCCCTCGATCTCCTTTGAAGTCCCGCACCGCCTTCGCGCCATCGTCCGGACGCGGGAATCCAGCGTCATCGTACTGGCCGCGCTGGCGGGGGCGCTTGCCGGGCTCGTGGTCGCGGTCATGGGCGCGCTGGTCGAATTGATGCACGTGACCCTGTTCAGGCTGATGCCGGGCGCCCGGTTGTCGGCGCAAGGGTCTCTCGATCCGCTCTACGCGATCCTGGTGCCGACCATCGGCGGCCTGATGTTCGGTCTGGTGTCGGCTTACATCGCGCGCCGGCGCGGCAGCGAAGTCGACCCGATCGAGGCCAATGCGCTGCATGGCGGACGCATGTCGATGCGCGGCAGCTTGATCGTCGCGGCCCAGACTTTGTGGTCGAGCGGTGTCGGCGCGTCTGTCGGGCTTGAGGCTGGCTATACCCAACTTGCCAGCGGCCTCGCCTCCAAGATCGGCGGTGCGTTCCGGCTGCGGCGCAGTGACATGCGTGTGCTGGTCGGCTGCGGCGCCGCGGGCGCCATCGCCGGCGCATTCGGCGCGCCGCTCGGCGGCGCCTTCTACGGGTTCGAATTGATCATCGGCAGCTATGCGGTTGCGTCACTCGCGCCGGTCGGCATGGCCTCGCTGTTGGGCTACCTGACCGCGCGGGCTTTTACGCCGGGCGGTATCGGTTCCGCCGTGAATGCGGTGTCGCAGGTTGCCGTGCACGACATTGCGATTGCTGGCGGCCTGGGCCTGGTCGCGGCGGGTTTCGGCATTCTGCTGATGCGCGGTGTCGCTGCTTGCGAAGTTCTGTTCACGAGAGCTCGTATAAAGCCCGCCCTGCGGCCGATGATCGGGGGCGCGCTGGTCGGGATGCTGGCGCTGATTTCGCCGCAGGTTCTGTCGTCCGGCCACGGTGCGCTTCACGCAACCAATGCACTGGATCTGCCGTTGGCCACGATTGGCGTGATTTTCGTGCTCAAATCGCTGGCCTCGATGGTGTCGCTCGGCAGCGGATTCCGTGGCGGCCTGTTCTTCGCCTCCTTGCTGCTCGGCTCGCTCGGCGGCCAGCTTTTTGCCGCGGGGCTCAACGCGGTTGGCGTTGCGGCGAATGCGGACGCCTACGCCATTATCGGCATGAGCGCCGTATCGGTTTCGGTGATCGGTGGCCCGCTCACCATGGCCTTCATTGCGCTCGAGACCACGGGTGATCTCTGGCTCACCACCGCAGTGCTGATTGCCGTGATCGTCTCGATGCAGGTCACGCGCGAGCTGTTCGGTTATTCGTTCACCACCTGGCGCTTCCATCTCCGTGGTCAAACTATCCGGAGCGCTGCCGATGTCGGCTGGATACGCGATCTGAACGTTGCGCAGATGATGCGCGCCGACGTGAAAACGTCGCCGGTGGAATCGACGGTCGCCGCCTTCCGCGAAAAATTTCCGCTCGGATCGACCAATCAAGCAATCGCCGTTGACGAAGAAGGCCGCTATGCCGGCATGGTGATGGTGGCCGAAGCCCATGCCACTGAACTCGCGGGCGCGACGCCGCTGCGTGACATCCTTCATCACGCCGATCACATGCTGCTGCCGCAACAGACGGCGCGGGAAGCGATCAAATTGTTCGGCCAGTTCGAAACGGAGTCGATGGCCGTTGTCGACAGCACCGAGCGGCGCCAGGTGGTCGGTTTGCTCAGCGAGGCGCACACTTTGCGCCGCTTTGCAGACGCGTCGGAACGGCAGCGCCGTGAATTGCTCGGTGAGCTCTAGCCGCTAAAACCTATTTGAGCTCGTGCCGGGAGAGGGCAAGCCCGTGCATATGCTGGAACTTGGACTCGTATTCGGGAACCGGTTTGCTGAAGGCGCTCATCGCCGCGGTGAGAATCTCGATGCGATCAAGATCGGCGCGCGTGTGATCGAGAGCGTGATGCAATTCACACTTGATGCGATCAATGGCCGTATCCGATGTCATCGCCCGCTCCCGTATCCCTGTCACCGGCGGCATGCCGGTGTCGTTGGGTTAAGGGCTGGCGAACGCGATTGTTCCTGTTTTCAGACAGTTCAAGTTGTCTCGATTAATGAAACGTAACCAGAGACTTATTGGAACTTTCAGGCGGCTGGCC
>DASYCM010000401.1:0-9160 GCA_036500165.1 Pseudolabrys sp. | reverse complement strand
CGCCGCATAAACGCGGTCGTCGAATGTCGCACACCCTTCGCGGGTGCCGTCAGGCCCGGTACACCCGGTGATACCTGCGTCCCAGGCTCGTCAGCACTTCGTAGCCGATGGTGCCGGCGGCGGCGGCTACGTCGTCGACGCTAATTTCGTCGCCTATGAGTTTGGCGAGATCGCCGCGCCGCGCGCTGCCCTCGGGCAGGTCGGTGACGTCGATCGCCAGCAGATCCATCGAGACGCGCCCGGCGATCGGGCAGCGCTTGCCGGCGACGATAGCGTCGGCGCCCGGCGCTTCGTCGGAGGCTGAGGCCGCGCGCAGATAGCCGTCGGCATAGCCAACGGCCACGACTGCAAGACGTGTCTGACGCTTGGCGGTCCAGCGGGCATTGTAGCCGACGGTCTCGCCCTTCGGCACGACGCGCACCTGCACGATGCGCGCCTGCAATTCGATGACTGGCCGCATCGGGTTGCTGCGTCCCGGCGTCGGATTGACGCCGTAGAGCGCGACGCCCGGCCGCGCCATGTCGCAGTGCGCCGCATTGCCGAGGAAGATGCCGGACGAATTGGCGAGCGACGACGTGATGCCACGATAGAGAATGCGCACCTCGCGGAAGAGGGCGATTTGCCGCTCGTTGAGCGGATGGTCCTGCACCTCGGCACAGGCGAGGTGGCTCATCAGCAGCGTGATGCCGTGATTTTCCGAGCGAATGCGTGGCGCCAGCGCAGCGGCTTCGTTGGCGGTGATGCCGAGCCGGTTCATCCCCGTATCGACTTGTAACGCAGCGCCACCGTGCCACTGCTGCGCGGCGCAGAACGCATCCCACTCCGCGAGTTCGACCATGCTGCCGATTACGGGCCGCGCGCGCAGATCGGCGAACGCCGGCGCGGTGCCGGGTAGTAGACCGTTGAGCACATAGATCGCGGCGTCGGGTGCGGCGCTGCGGGCGCGGCGCGCTTCGAACAAATCAGCGACGAAGAAGGTTTTGCAGCCAGCCTTGCCGAGGCGTGCAGCGACCGGTTCGATGCCGCAGCCGTAAGCGTCGGCCTTGATCACCGTGGCGCATTCCGACGGCATGATGCGGCGGCCGAGCGCGCGCCAGTTGGCCTCGAGGGCGGACAGATCGACGGTGAGAATACCGCCAGCTTCCACGGCCGGCGGACCGGTGGTCGTTTCGGCGTCGGCGGCGGGCGGCAACTGGTCGGAATGAATCGGCGTGTCGGTCAGGGCCATGCAGCAGGTTTAGCGGGCCGGACCGGGGCCGTCCATGCACGCTATTTCTTGTTCTTCTTCTTTTTGCCTTTGCCGTCGTCGATCGTGTCGGCGACTTGTGCTGCCTTGGCCGCAGCTTCCGCTTCGGCCTCTTGAGCGGCCTTGAGCGTCTTGGCTTCCTGTTTGCGCGCGTGCTTGTAGTCCGACCACTGCTCGAAAATGGAATAGAGCAGCGGCAGGACTTCCTCGATGGTCGGCACCCGGCCTGGAATGCCCGGAGGACCCGCCGGACCTTGCGGACCGGCTTTGCCGTCGATCCCGGGCTGACCCTGCGGACCGGGAAGGCCGCGCGCGCCTTGCGCTCCGGCTTTGCCGGGTTTGCCCGGCTTGCCGATCATGCCGCGCAGGCCCTGAGGTCCCGGCTGTCCGCGATGTCCCTGCGGTCCTGGCTTGCCGGAAATGCCCTGCAGTCCGCGTGTCGTTGTCGTCTTGGCCAAAGTCACCCCCGCTCATACGCACAATGCGGGTCTGTCTTTAAAGACAGATTGTGACGCGATTAATCCACTAGTCGCCGATCCGTTCCGGCACGTGGTCGTACTGCGCCAGTGACGAGAACTTGGTGGTGGCGCCTTCGAAGGCCAGTTCGACCGTGCCGGTAGGACCGTGACGCTGCTTGCCGATGATGACTTCGGCCTTGCCGACATACTTGTCGCCGTCGGCAATCCACGCGGCGAATTTCTCGCGGTCGGCTTCCGAGGGCTTGCGCATCTGGTGATAATATTCTTCGCGATAGACGAACATCACCACGTCGGCGTCCTGTTCGATCGATCCCGATTCACGCAAGTCCGACAGTTGCGGACGCTTGTCTTCGCGGCTTTCGACCTGACGCGACAACTGCGACAGCGCAATCACCGGGACCTGCAGTTCTTTCGCCAGCGCCTTGAGCCGCGTGGTGATTTCGGTGATTTCCTGCACGCGGTTTTCCTGGCCGCGTTTGCTCGACCCGGTCAGGAGCTGGAGATAGTCCACGACGATGACGTCGAGGCCGCGCTGACGCTTGAGCCGCCGCGCGCGCGCTGCGAGCTGCGCAATCGACAGACCGCCGGTTTCGTCGACAAACAGCCTCAGGTTTTGCAGCTTGATCGAATAGTCCTTGATCTTCTCGAAGTCGGTTTCGCTGATGCCGCCGCGCCGGATCTGGTTTGATGGAATACCGGTTTGCTCAGCGATGATACGTGTCGCCAGCTGTTCGGCCGACATTTCCAGCGAGAAAAAGCCGACCACGCCGCCGTTGACCGTCTCGGTATGGCCATCGGCGCGCACGTTGCCTTCCCAGGCATTGGCAACGTTGAAGGCGATGTTGGTGGCGAGCGCGGTCTTGCCCATGCCGGGACGTCCGGCGAGAACGATCAAGTCCGACTTCTGCAAGCCGCCCATCATACGGTCGAGATCCGCAAGACCGGTAGCGATGCCGGACAGTTTGCCGTCACGCTGAAAGGCGTTCGCCGCCATATCGATGGCGGTCGTCAGCGCCTGATTGAAGCCCTGGAAGCCGCCGTCGTACCGGCCGGTCTCGGCGAGTTCGAACAGCTTGCGCTCGGCGTCTTCGATCTGGGCGCGTGGCGCGAAGTCGACCGGCGCGTCGAAGGCGACATTGACCATATCCTCGCCGACGATGATCAGCGCGCGGCGGATCGATAGATCGTAGATGGTGCGGCCGTAGTCCCCGGCATTGATAATGGTGGTCGCTTCCGCGGCAATTCGCGCAAGATACTGCGCCAAAGTCATGCCGCCAATGTCGATGCTGCCGTCGAGGAAGGTCTTGAGTGTGACCGGAGTCGCGATTTTTCCCATGCGGATCAAGTCGCGCGAAATCTCATAGATTTTCGCGTGCAGCGGCTCGAAGAAGTGTTCCGGATTGAGAAAATCGGAAACGCGGTAAAACGCTTCATTATTAACCAGAATGGCTCCGAGCAGCCCTTGCTCCGCCTCGATGTTGTGCGGCGCAGAACGGAATAGGGGCGTCGGTTCGTCGGCCTGTTTGCGAAGCGCTGATTCGAGCGGAGCCATGGTTATCCTTGTTCCGCCAATTCGACGAAACTTTGTTGGGCACTTGGCTTAACCAGATGGAAGCCATGGTGCGACAAAGGAATGCGCTGTCCACAGCAACTCACCGCTAAAAAATACGTGAGTCGGCGCGCGGTATTGCTTGACGCTGCGATGTTTCGCGAAAAGTGCCGAGCTTTACTCGCCTGCCAGCCGCAGCGGTTCGAAGCTCTTGTTCTCCGCCGTGCGCAGACGCTGTTCCTCGCGCAGGATGTAGTCACGCGTGATCGGCACCACGCCCTGCCGCCTGGTGAGCTGGATCTGGAACACCATGATGTTCTGCTCGCGGAACGACATTTCTGACGCCGCAAGATAGAACTCCCACATGCGGACGAAGCGCTTGTCGTAAATGCGCTCGACTTCCTCGAGATGCGCCATGAAACGCTCGCGCCAGGCCTTCAGCGTTTCGGCGTAGTGCAGCCGCAGGATTTCAATGTCGGTGACCAGAAGCCCGGCTTTTTCGATTGCCGGCAGCACCTCCGACAGAGAGGGGATATAGCCGCCCGGGAAGATGTATTTGGAAATCCAGGGGCTGGTGCGGCTCGGCCCTTCCGAACGGCCGATCGAATGCAGCACCATCACACCGTCGCGGTCGAGCAGTTGCTTGGCCTTGCGGAAGAAGCCGTCGTAGTGATTGACGCCGACATGTTCGAACATTCCGACCGAGACGATGCGGTCGAACGTGGCGGCGATGTCGCGGTAGTCGCGTAGTTCGAAACGCGCGTGATCGCTCAAATGTCTTTCCGAAGCGCGGGCATTGGCAACGCCGAGTTGCTCCTTCGACAGCGTCACCCCGGTGACGTTGGCGCCGGCATACTCGGCCAGATAAAGCCCGAGGCCGCCCCAGCCGCAGCCGATGTCGAGCACCCGCAAATCTTGAACGGACGTGCCGGGTTCGAGCACGAGCTTGGCCGCGAGATGACGTTTCTTGGCGAGCTGCGCGTCGTCGAGCGATTGATCCGGCCGCTCGAAGTAGGCGCAGCTATATTGGCGGTCGGCGTCGAGGAAGAGTGAATAGAGCCGGCCGTCGAGATCGTAATGATGCGCGACGTTGCGGCGCGACCGGGAGCGCGGATTGAACTGGTTCAGGCGCCGATAGAGGTAGCGCAGCCAGCCTTGCGGCTTGGCCCAGTGCGGCACGTCGGTGTTCTGGCCGAGCATGAGGGCCAAGACATCGGCGATGGTGCCTTCCTCGACGACAAAATCGCCGTCCATATAGGCTTCGCCGAATTTCAGTTCGGGATCGAGGAGGATGCCCCACTCAGCGGCGCGGGTGGCGAAGCGGACGGAGACTTTTTTGCCGGTGCCGTCGCCGAAGGTTAAAACCGTGCCGCTAGACGTGGTGACCTGAAAGGTCCCACGCCGGACAAACGTCCTGAGCAAAAACCGAAGCAACCGGTCCATCGGCCGCACCATCCCGGTTTACACTGAACACCCGGCTAAAGGGTCCCAGCTTCGAACGCGGATCGCTGCTCGTAAGTTCCAGTGAAGGTATTTAATCAAGGCTGTTGGCGGGCTGCAATGGCTTTTTGGAATGGCTGGACTGCCAATAGCCGCTATCGGCTGGGTCACAACCCCGGAAATATCAGCTATCAAGAGCGCCGACTCGCAGGCTGTTGGCAGCCGCGTTGGCTTCAAGAGGTTACGGTTATGACTGTTTTCAGCGGCATCCGGCTGGGTATCTGCGTTTTCGCGCTTGGATTTGCGGGCGCCGCTTCCGCCCAGGAAAACCTGGATATGGGCAAAACGCCCGCCCAGCTTTACGCCTCGGATTGTGCCATTTGCCATAAGGCGCCGGGCACCTTGTCCAAGGCCGGCGGTATTCTCGGCATGGAGAGCTTCCTGCGCCAGCACTACACGGCCAGTAAAGAATCCGCTGCCGCCATCGCCAATTATCTGAAGGGCTTCGGTGACGCGCCGGCCGGTCCGGCCAAAAAGGCCGCCACCAAGAAGTCCTCAAAGGGCGACGACAAGAAGGGCGAGAAAAAATCCGACGGCGCCGTTGCGTTGCCCGGCGACAACAAGCCGGCCGACACCAAGGCGTCGGAGTCGAAGCCGGCTGAGTCCAAGCCCGCCGAAAAGCCGGCTGAGCCGAAAGCAGAACCGGCCGCCAGTCCGAAAGCGGACTAGACCCCGGGACTTGTTGGCGGCGAGAGCCGCTCAATCCGGCTGGGAACCGCGATAGTGCCGTCTTGCGTTCAGGTGCGGCTTCGTCGCGTTTAAATACCGCCGAAAATCCGAGGTGGACCAGGGGCCAATTGCCGGTGGCTAGGCTCCCTCGCATCGTGCCCACGTTTCGAAATGAAACGTGGGAGCGAAGCGATGAAACACGGCTGTTTGGCTATTGCATCCATCGCGTTAGCCGCGACGCTCGGCCTGCCTGCGTCGGCGCAAAACATCTCCGAACAGCAGGCTTATGAGATAGCGCGCGCAGCGTACGTCTATGCCTATCCGATCGTCACCATGGACGTGTCGATGCGGCAGAGCACGAACGTGCCAAACGCCGACACGATCCCGTTGCGCGCTCCGGTCAACCAGTTCGCGCATGCGCGCGCCTATCCGCGCGCGTCGGACAGGGACGTCGTCCGTTACAACTTCGACACGCTGTACTCGCCCGCCTGGCTCGATCTTGCGCGCGAGCCGATCGTATTGTCGGTGCCCGATACAGGTGGACGCTATTATCTGCTGCCGATGCTCGACATGTGGACCGATGTGTTCAGTGTCGTGGGTTCGCGCACCACCGGAACCAAGGCCGGAAACTTCGCCCTTGTAGCGCCAGGCTGGAACGGAACGCTGCCCACTGGCATGACCAAAATCGTGGCGCCGACGCCGACCATCTGGATTCTCGGTCGCACGCAGACGAACGGACCGGCGGATTACGACAACGTCCACAAGGTTCAGGATGGCTACAGACTGACGCCGCTCAGCCAATGGGGCAGGAGTGCCGCGCGTCCGGCGAGCGTGCAAACCGATCCCGCGATCGACACCAAAACGCCGCCGCTCGTTCAAGTCAATAAAATGGATGGCGTTGCGGTGCTCAGCCGGTTCGCCAGCCTGATGACAAAATATCCACCGCATACCAACGACTATCCGATCCTGTTTCAGATGCGGCAGATCGGTCTTGAACCGGGCAAGCCTTTCGATGTGTCGACCCTCGATCCCGCGCTGGTGAAGACCATCAACGCCGGCGCCAAGGATGCGCTCGCTGATCTGGAGCAATCCGGCAAGAGCGGCGCCGGTATCGGCACGCACGCCAATGGCTGGTTCTATCAAACCAATACCGTCGGCACTTATGGCACCGCTTACAAACTCCGCGGGGTGGCCACGCTGATCGGGCTCGGCGTCAACTTGCCTGAAGACGCCGTCTATCCTGCCGGATTCGTTGACGGCGAAGGCAAGCCGTACAGCGGCCTCAACCGCTATGTGCTGCACTTCGATAAGGGCAAATTTCCGCCTGCCGGCGCCTTCTGGTCGGTCACGCTGTACGACAAGGATGGCTTCCAGGCGCCAAACGCGCTCAACCGCTTTGCACTCGGCGACCGCGACAAGATGACGTTCAACGCCGACGGCTCGCTCGACCTCTACATTCAGAACGGCTCGCCCGGCCCGGACCATGAATCCAATTGGCTGCCGGCGCCAGTGGGTGAGTTCAATCTCGCCATGCGGATTTATTCGCCGCAGCGCGAAGTGCTGGAGGGCGGCTGGGCGCCGCCGCCAGTCAAGAAAGTCGCAGCTGAAAACGTGGGAGCGAAGTGATGCGAACTCGACGCAAGCTTGAAACAGAACCGGCCGCCAGTCCGAAAGCGGACTAGCAGCCGGTAAGGTCTTTAAGCGGCGCGAAGCTGATTAGGCTTCGGCGTCGTCTTTCTTGGCCTTGGCTTTCTTCGCCTTGGCGGGCTTCTTTTCGGCTTCGGGCTCGGCGGCGGCAACTTCGGCTTCTGCCTCTTCGCCTTCCTCGTCAGCCTTGGCTTCCGGATCGAAGAAAGCTTCGGCAGCGGCGAGCGCGGCTTCGGCTTCCTCTTCCGCGTCCTCACGGCGCACCGTCACGTCTTCACCGCGCCCGATACGCTCGGCTTCGGCCTCGCTGCGGGCAACCGTCACGGTCACCGACACGTCCACGTCCGGATGCAGGTCCAGCGGCACCTTGTATGCGCCGATGGTCTTGATCGGAGCGTTGAGCACGACCGCGGTGCGGGCGACGGTGTCGCCACCGGCGCTGATGAGCGTCGCGATATCGCGAGTCGACACCGAACCGAACAACTGGCCAGTTTCGCTCGCCTGACGGATGACGACGAAAGTCTTGCCGTCGACCTTCGACGCCAGCTGACCGGCGACACCCTTGGCTTCGTCGCTCTTCTTCTTCAGTTCGACCTTCATGCCTTCGAACTTCGACTTGTTGTCGGAGGTCGCGCGCAGCGCCTTGCCGCGGGCCAGCAAGAAGTTGCGGGCATAGCCGTCCTTGACCTTCACCACGTCGCCCATCTGGCCCAGTTTGCCGACGCGCTCGAGCAGGATCACTTCCATTGTCGTCACTCCTTAGTTTGAACTTCGGGTTATTCCGGTGTTCATGTTGATGTGAAACTTTAAGTTCGGGGCGAAGCCCCACGTTTGTGCGCGAGGCGCGCACGAAGATCGAAAGCAGTCTCGCCGAGGCCAATCAGGGCGAACGCCAAAATCGGCCAGCCCGAAAGCAGGGGCGCGGAGATGTAAACGCTGCCGAGCATGAACGGCCGGCCGGCGAGCCCACGCGTAACGGTGTGAAGTACAGCCAGTCCCACCAGCGCAAAAGCAAGCATGAGCGTGGATGAGAAAACGAGGGCGATGATGCCCAGCATTCCGCCGGCCACGTTCAATACCAACGCGATCGCCAATGCTGCGATCAGCGTCTTCGGAAAGGAGGTAGCCGACAGATCGGGCCACGGACGCTTCAGCCGGTTTGAAAAGCTGACGACGCGTGCGGCAATCCACAAGTTGACGACACTGATGATGGTTGTGCCCACGGCCGCGGTCGGCGGCGTGATGGCCACGAGGAAAGCGACCAACCGTTCGGAACTGGCCTTGGATAACTCGGGGTTCTCCGCGAAAAAGCGGCTCAGTGCTTCCGCTATCGTTTTGGTCATCGCGGCGCGGAAGTCGTCGGCGTCGATTCCGAAAGACAAGATCAGAACAACCACGATGAAAATGGGGGCCATGACGGCAGCCCAGGCGACAAGCCGTCCCACCGGATACCATTCGAGGGCATCATTGGCGGGGGCGGGGATACTGCCGGGACCGGCCGTCACCGGGCGCGCCAGCAGCGCCAGGTAGCTGAGCCACCACGCCGGGATTCCGACACCCACCAGAAATGTGAAAAGCGGCGTCATGCCGAATACGCCGCCGACAACGAGAGCGCCGGAGAGCGCGGCGATCATCGCCGCCCAATGGCTCCAGCCAAGCCCAGCGATCATGACGGGGAGTGCGGCAAGGTAGAAGAGGATGACCGACAGCCACGAACCGGACGTTGCCGAAGCAAACAGCAAAGCTGTCGCGGCGCCCGCACCCAGTCCGACTATTCCAAGCTGCATCATCACGAGCTGTCCCGCTCTTCGAGCGGTTAGAGACGGACTATTCCGTCCCAACCATCGGCGCACGGGGTGCCCCCGCAAGCCTCGTTACACTTAAAGGGGCGCCGGATTGGTCCGGCGCCCTTATCGCTTAATCGCTTATTTGATCACGTAGGGCAGCAGGCCGAGGAAGCGCGAACGCTTGATCGCCTGAGCCAGTTCGCGCTGCTTCTTGGCCGACACCGCGGTGATGCGGGAGGGCACGATCTTGCCGCGCTCGGAAACGTAACGCTGCAACAGCTTC
>DASYCM010000400.1:0-1952 GCA_036500165.1 Pseudolabrys sp. | reverse complement strand
GCCAATGAGCGCGGCTTATATCGAGGAAGCCTTCCGCCGTTTTCAGGCCGCCGAGCCCGAGCCGAAGACGGAACTGAAATACGTCAATCCCTTCACATTACTGGTCGCGGTGGTGCTGTCGGCGCAGGCGACCGACGCCGGTGTCAACAAGGCGACGCCCGCACTGTTCGCGTTGGCCGACACGCCGGCAAAAATGGCGGCGCTCGGCGAAGATCGCATTCGCGAACTGGTCAAAACCATCGGTCTGTTCCGCACCAAGGCGAAAAACGTCGCGGCACTGGCGCATATTCTCGTCGACCAATATGGCGGCGAGATACCGCGCACGCGCGAGGAATTGGAAAGCCTGCCGGGCGTCGGCCGCAAGACGGCCAACGTCGTCATGAACACGGCCTTCGGCGCGGAAACCTTCGCCGTCGATACGCACATCTTCCGCGTCGGCAACCGTACCGGCATGGCCACCGGCAAGAACCCGCTCGAGGTCGAGGACAAGCTGGAAAAGGTCGTGCCCGGCCCGTACCGACGGCATGCCCATCACTGGCTGATCCTGCACGGACGCTATACTTGCGTGGCTCGCAAACCGCTGTGCGAGCGGTGTATCATTGCTGACTTGTGCCAATGGCCGGGAAAAGCGGCCTTACAATAATAATCGCTAGCCTTGGGAGAGGCGCATGGAAGGGAAGAAGCCGGCGCTGCGGTTTGCCGGCAATTTCAAGCGCGACGCGGCGGTGGCGACGAAATTTTGGCGCGCGAACACGGCGAAGCTCGCCAAGCTGCCGAAGAAGGCCTTGCGCAACAAAGAACAGCAGGCGGCGGCTGAGGCCATTCAAGCAGCGGGACGCGAAGCTCGCGAAGACTTTCTTGGTCATCATGCGGTAGCGGTCTATCGCAAGCTGACGAAAAATCTTGTGGAGTTTCCGCGCGTCGGCGATCTTCCGTACTTCGCCGCCAAGATAGTGCCGGGCCTGACGCCCACGCGCGCACAGGTCGATGCCGAAAGCGAACTACTGCAATCGCAGAAAGACGGCGTTGAGGTAGATCAGGGCATCTTCCTGTCGCACGTGCTTGCGAATGCCGAGACCGGCATGCATCTGTGTCACGCGATGCTGCGGCCGAAGATGGAATCGGTCGAGAGATCGAAGGAATTTGCGACCGATGGCGTCATCGACTTCGGCCCGGCGCGTGTCGAACGTCAGGGCAAGGCCGCGGTTGTCACCGTGCAGAATCCGCGCTTTCTCAACGCGGAAGATGACGACACGCTCGACGACACCGAAACGGCCGTCGACATCGCCATTTTCGATCCGCAAAGCGAAATCTGCATCCTACGTGGCGGACCGGTCGAGCATCCGAAATATAAAGACCGCAAGATATTTTCGGCCGGCATCAACCTGACGCATCTCTATCGCGGCAAAATTCCGTTTCTCTGGTACATCCGGCGCGACATGGGCATCGTCAACAAGATGTTCCGCGGGCTGGCGATGGGCACACGCGGCCCCGACGAGATGCAGGGCGGCACGCTTGAAAAGCCGTGGGTCGCCGGTCTCGATGTCTTCGCCATTGGCGGTGGCTGCCAGTATCTGCTGGCGATGGACTACGTCGTTGCCGGCAGTGATGCCTACATGACGCTGCCCGCTCGCAAGGAAGGCATCATACCGGGCGCGGCGAATTTGCGGCTAACACGCTTTGTCGGTGCGCGCATGGCGCGGCAGGCGATCCTGATGGGCCGCCGTTTCGACTGCGACTCACCCGAAGGTCGCCTGATTTGCGACGAAGTCGTGCCGCCGGACCGGATGGAGCAGACGCTTAAGCGCGTTGTCGATGATTACACGGGTTCAGGTGTCGTGAGTGCGGCAAGCAACCGTCGCGCCTTCCGCGTCTCCGAAGAGCCGCTCGACATGTTCCGCCGTTATATGGCGGTATATTGCCGTGAGCAGGCTTACTGCCATTTCAGCCCG
>DASYCM010000399.1:0-14632 GCA_036500165.1 Pseudolabrys sp. | reverse complement strand
GAAAGGAGAATCAGGCTTGTGACCACGAAGGCGAAAAACCGCTTGAGCACCAGCATTGTCGAATGCGCTCCCTCGACGAAGAATAACGGCCCTGGAAAGGCCTTTTTGGCCCCCTTTTTGCCGCCCACCGCAGGCAGGATGGTCGGCAAGGCCCCGCTCTACACGGCAGATTGCCACGGGCGTGGCAGTTTGGAATGTGCAGCAGGACGGGGGGAAGTCCCTGGTTCTCAAACCACAATTCGAGGCCTGCTGCAATGCACGTGATCGGCTGCCAGATGCGACAAACGGCTTATCTTGGGGACCGTTCGCGGTTGCTGTTTGACGCCGTATTTACGCCACGCCGCAAGTGCCTTGCATGACCCAAGCAGGCAGGGCATGACCCAGCAAGAGCGAATAAAATAAAGTGCATGCGGGGCAGCGATTCGGGACGACAGCGGCCGGCATTTTCGTCCGCCAGCTGTCTTCACGGCTAGACACCCGTCCTAAGGGATTGAGCGATGAGCGTTTTCAAGCAAATTGGCCTTAGTTCGGTAGCGCTGGCTATCGCCCTGCTGGCTCTGCCCGCAGACCAAGCGTCGGCCCAGGGCGCCGTGAAATCGGTGCATAAAGATTGGCAGATCCGCTGCGACACTCCGCCGGGCGCCAAATCAGAGCAATGCGCCCTGATTCAAAGCGTCACAGCCGAAGACCGCGCCAATGTCGGTCTCACGGTCATCGTGCTCAAGACCGCCGACGCCAAAAGTCGATTGATGCGTGTGGTTGCTCCGCTCGGCGTACTTTTGCCGTCCGGCCTCGGCCTCAAGATCGATACAAATGACGTCGGTCGCGCCGGCTTCGTCCGCTGCCTGCCCAACGGCTGCATCGCCGAAGTCGTGATGGACGATGAGTTGATCAAGAAATTGCGCACCGGCAAGAGCGCAACTTTCATTATTTTCCAGACGCCCGAGGAAGGCATCGGCTTCCCGATGAGCCTCAACGGCTTCGGCGAAGGCTACGACAAGCTTCCCTGATCGGTCAGGACTTGAGCCGGTCTGCGATCCATTTGCGGAAATTACGCACCCGCGCCGGCAACTGATCGCGGTCCTGGTAAATCAAATAAAACCCGTCGCCCGCTTCGAGCGTATTCTCGAACGGCTTCACCAGATTTCCCTTCTTTAAGTCTGCTTCGATGAAGCCGTGCCGGCCGAGGACAACGCCCAGCCCGTCCAACGCAGCACTGAAGGCGAGATCCGTACTGGTAAAAGTGACCCGTCGCGCGAGCGACAGCGATCCCACCCCCGCGCTGGCCGACCAACGGTCCCATTCGGTGGCGCCGGCGGAGGTTTCCAGCAGCGTGTGGTGCTCGAGATCGGCGGGATGCTCCAGCGGCGGCGCCGACTTCAGGTAGCCAGGGCTGCAGACCGGTACCAGCACGCGGCGAAGCAGCAAATCCGCACGCATCGCATTCCACCGGCCGTTTCCGGATAAGATCGCAACGTCGATTTCCGGCGGCAGCGGCGAATCCGGCCGCACAGTAGTGATCAGCACTTCCTGATCCGGAAATTGCAGATGGAAATCGGGCAAACGCGGCAGCAACCAAAGCCTGATGAAAAATCGCGAGCCCCAGATGTGCAGCGGCTGGCCGGCCTGATCGGCGCGGACCGCCCGTGTCCCGGCTTCGAGCTTGCCGAAGCCTTCCTGCACATAACCAAGATAAAGTCTGCCCGCCGCCGTGATCTGAACCTCATTGCCGACTCGCGCGAACAGGTCGACGCCCAAATGCCGCTCGAGATTCTTGATTTGGCGGCTGACCGCACTGGGCGTGACGTTGAGTTCGAGGGCGGCGGCGCTGAAATTCTCCAGTCGGCCGGCGGCCTCGAACGCTTTCACAGCATTGAGCGGTGGCAGAGGCATAATTACTACTGTGCGTTTTTCTCACAATGGTTAGACTATAAGTCGTTTGACCCGGCAAGCGGGCCTCTCCTTTATCGCCAGAACTCGCTTGGCAGCCGCAGAAGGAAAAACAGCCGTGAATTTGCGGACAAACCCCTCAGCCCTGCGACCTGCCTGGCCCACCGGCCCCAGCAAAATCGACAAGAGCCACATCACCACGGTCGCCGACGGCATCTATGCCTTGCAGAACGTGCTGGATCTCGACGGCCGCGTCAGCGCCTACCCGTCGAATGCACGGGGATATTCGGTTTCGAATTGTTACCTGGTGACGCAGGGGCGTCATGCGCTCCTGCTCGACAGCGGCCTGTCGGCGCATGAGAGCTCGATCATCGCGATGATCCGCGAAAAGACCAGGCCCGACACTCTGCTGTCGATTTTTCCGCTGCGCATCAATGAGTACATGTCTGTCTGCAACGTCGAGGCGATCGCGCAAACCTTCAACGTCGAGCAGTGCTACTCGGGCAATCCGGATGCGGCCTTGTGGGTCGACTTCGGCAAACGCTCTGACAGCAACGATACCCGGCCCTACTCGCTCAAGACGACGCTGGTGACGCGTTCCGAGACGTTGCAAGTCGGCGAAGGGCGCCCCATCGACGTGTTCCAGGCGCCGATCCGGTTGATCAACACCCGCTGGATGTTCGATCAGAACACGAAGACTCTGTTTACGTCCGACAGCTTCTCGCACGAATGGAGCGACAGCTCGGATGGGCCGTGGGACATTTCCGATAAAGACTGCACGACGACATCCGCACACATCCGTAGCTTCCTGCTGAACACGCGCTACTGGTGGCTCGAAGGCGGCAAGACCACGGAGCTGCGCAAGAAGCTAGCCGCAATCTTCGAAAAATATCCGATCGAGACCATCGCTCCCGGCTACGGCCGCATTCTGCGCGGACGCGCATTGGTCGAGCGGCAATACAAGATGCTCGACGATGTTCTGGCGCGGCTGGATAAAGGCGTTGTCGCGCCGAAATATGTCGATCGTGACGAGATCAGGTAAGCACCATGCCCAATCTATCAAAACCGATGCCGCGCGAACTGGCCGAAGGCGTATTCTGGTTGGGCGATTGCCTCGAGCAGAATGCCAAAGGCAAAATCTATCACTCCTATAACGCTGCTTTCCTGCTTTGCGGCACGCAAGCTTCGATGCTGATCGAGACCGGACATCCCAAGGATTTTCCGATCATCGAAAAGCAACTGAATGAATTGCTGCCCAGCCGTGCGCCGTTGAAGTATCTGTTCGTCACGCATCAGGAAACGCCTCACTCGGGCGGTCTCGGCCGCGTACTGTCGCGCTATCCCGAAGCCATCCTGTGCGGCGACATGAGCGATTATCATCTCGCCTTCCCGCAATACGCCGACCGCATGGTCTCGATGGCGCTCGGCGACGAAGTCGATCTCGGCGGTCGTTCTTTTATCGCCGTCGAGCCCGTGGTCCGCGATCTGCGCACGACCTGGTGGGGCTTTGATACCAAGGAGCGCGTGCTGTTTCCCGGCGACGGCTTTGCCTACAGCCACTACCACGAGGACGGGCATTGCGGCTTGCTGGCGGAAGAAGCGATCTCGCTCGATCTCGCCGACGTATCGGCGGTGTTTGCCGACCGCGCGCTGTTCTGGACCAAGTTCACCGACATGCAGCTCTATGTCGATCGCTTGCAGTGGTTGTGCGACGAACTCGGCGTCAAAGCCATCGCGCCGACGCACGGGCTGCCGATCCTCGATCTGCCCAAAACAATGCCGAAACTTCAAGAAGGCCTGCTTTACGGAAGTTCGGTGCCGGAGTCAGGCACCGAAACCGGACGGGTCGCTGCTAAAGTCTGACAAAGGAGCGGCGAAATAATCAGCCGCTGATAACAACTATTCGTCGGGAGGACGATCATGAAGCACACAGCGCACGCGCGCGGCGTTACGATATTGTTTTGCGCCGTATCGTTGATGTTCGGCGTGACCACCGCTAGCGCCGGCGAGTTTCCGGATCGCGCGATCCGTCTTCTTGTGCCGGGCGCGGCTGGTGGCGGCATGGATGTCGTCGCACGGCTCGTCGCCAACACGATGGGCGAAACGCTCAAGCAAGCCGTCGTCGTCGAGAACCGGCCGGGCGCCGCCGGCAACATCGCAGTCAACCAGCTCGCGAAGTCGCCGCCGGATGGCTACACCATCGTGCTCGGGCAGACATCGCAGCTCGCGATCAATCCCTCGCTCTACGGCAATCTCCCGTACGATCCATTCAAGGACTTCATCCCGGTCGTGCTCCTTGCCGATGCTCCTAATGTTGTCATCGTGCCCGCCGACTCTTCCATCAAGACAATGTCGGATGTCGTAACCGCGGCCAAGAATGCACCGGACGGTCTCGACGTGACGACGCCAGGAATCGGCACGGTCTCGCACCTGACCGCCGAATTGTTTGCCCGCAGCGCCGGCATCAAGCTGCGGCATATTCCCGCGCGCGGCGCCAACTCGGCATTGATGGACATTGCCGCCGGACGCATTCCCCTAATGCTGTCGTCGATCCCGACGTCGCTCGGCCTGATCCAGAGCGGCAAAGTCAGGGCGATCGCTGTGTCGGCGCTGGCGCGCAGTCCGGTCCTGCCCAACGTTCCCACCATCGCCGAGCAGGGCTTTCCCGGATTCAACGCGGGCACCTGGTATGGCTTGTTGGTGCCGGCGGGCACACCATCCGACGTGGTGAAAAAACTTAACGCTGTGGCCAATGCCGCTTTGAAATCGCCGGAGATCGTCGAGAAGGTTGTCGCCGAAGGCGGCATCGTGTTGGGCGGCAGCAGCGCGGCCTTCAGCGAAAAACTACGCGTCGACAACACCAAGTGGTCGAAGGTGATCAAGGAAGCCGGCCTGCACCAGGAGTAACCTCGCGCCTTCCCTATCGCCTTCCTTGCCTGATCCGTGGATACTGTCCACCTCGCGAACGCGAGCAAAAAGATTTGGGCGGAGACGTTAAGTGAATCTCGGATTTATCGGATTAGGCGCGATGGGGGAGTTGATCGTCCCGCGCCTGATGGCGGCCGGACACACAGTAACCGGCTGGAATCGCACTAAAGACAAGGCCGCAATGCTCTTAGAAGCCGGCATGCTCTGGGCCGAGCATCCCCGAGCAGTGGCCGAGCAGTCCGACATCGTCTTCTCCATCGTCACCGATTCCAGGGCGGTGAAAGCCATCGCGCTCGGACCGGACGGCATCGTCTCCGGCATCAAGAAGGACGGCATCTACATCGACATGAGCACCATCGAACCGGACGCGAGCCGCGAAGTCGCCGCGGAATTCGCCAAGGCGGGATCGTTCATGCTCGACGGGCCGCTGTCCGGCTCGCCGGTGACGGTCAAGGCCGGCAATGCCTCGGTGATGATCGGCGGCGACGAAGCCGCTTTTGAGCGCGCCAAGCCCGTATTGCTGGCCATCGGCCCCAAGGTCATGCGTATCGGCGGCAACGGTCTCGCCTGCCAGACCAAGATTGCGGTCAACCTGCTGCTGATGGTCGAGGTCATTGCTTTCGGCGAAGCCGTCGCACTCGCCGAAAAAGGCGGCGTCGCGCGCGAAGCCGTCGTCAACGCCATCCTCAACAGCGTCGCGGCTTCGCCCGTGCTCGGCTATCGCGGCCCCTTTGTGCTCGACGGCAAGATGCCGGACGTGCCACTCGCCGACGTGACTTTGCAGCAGAAGGACATGATCCTGGCGCTCAATCTCGGCCGCACGCTCGGCAGTCCGGTGCCGCTCGCGGCGGCGGCCAACGAGATGATGAACGCCTGCCGTGGCCTCGGCATCGACGGCAACGATTTTGTAGTGGCGCATCAGGTCTACCGGCGCTTGGGAGGACAACAATGACATCGGGAGCGGAAAAATTCGGCGTGGCGTTGGCGCGCGGACTCAAAGG
Source organism: Pseudolabrys sp. (assembly GCA_036500165.1). Taxonomy (GTDB): domain Bacteria; phylum Pseudomonadota; class Alphaproteobacteria; order Rhizobiales; family Xanthobacteraceae; genus Pseudolabrys. Next base: position 8,813 of record DASYCM010000399.1, on the reverse strand, counting down.
AGCGGCAAAGGTCATGAATGAAGGGAAGAAAGACCCGGTGATGTATCGCACCAACCTCAAGGACGTGCCGAAGGTCGAAGGACTCAAGCGCGAGGACGGTTGGGTCGACATGCAGGTGCAATTCCTGATCGACAAGAAAACCGCGGGCACCGACAACGTCGTTGGCTGGACCGTGCTCAAGCCCGGCGCCAGTCATGAAAGCCATCGCCATCACAACTGCGACGAGTTTTTCATCGTGCTCAAGGGCAACGGCCACATCATCACGGGCGAAGGCCTCGAGCCGTCGGTGGAAGGCGACGTCGTCTTTTCACCGCGCGACTGCTGGCACGGCTTCAATAATACGTCGAACGAGGATGTCGTGCTGGTCTGGGGCTGGATGGGAGCTGGCACCATCGACGACTCAGGGTATGAAGTGCATCCGGAACATCATAAGTAGTTTCTTACCCTCCCCCTTGTGGGGAGGGTAAAGAAGGAAGCGCCTCGCAATGAAAGCCTGGGATCACCCGCTCATTCAAAAAGGCATGCCGCTGCAACTGGAGAAGCGGCGCGTCCGCATCGCCGCGGGTGAACGTCCCCTCGGCTGGAAGGTCGGCCTCGGCGCGCCGGCCAGCATGCAGAAGGTCGGCATTACCGCGCCGATCGTCGGCTATCTGATGCAACGGGCGCTGCTGTTGTCCGGCAGCACGGTCTCGCTGGAAGGCTACGTCAAACCAGTGGCAGAAGCGGAAATCTGCGTGCGCATGATGAGCGATCTGCGCGGCGGTGCGACGCCCGACACGGCGCTTGCCGCGGTGAAAGAAATTTTCCCGGCCATCGAACTTGCCGATCTCGATCCGGTGCCGACGCCGGACAATCTCGACGTTGTACTCGAGGGCGACGTCTATCAACGCCATGTCATTTTATGTGGCAACACGCGGTTCAGTGGCTCGACCGCCGGGCTGACCTCGCGCGTCATCCGCAAGGGCGCGCAGTTCGCCAACACCACCGACCCGGAAGCGCTGACCGGCAAGCTGCCGGAGATCGTCGCACATGTCGCTAATACGCTCTCGGCCTTCGGCGAGACGCTCAAGGCCGGCGACGTCATCATCACCGGCTCGATCACGCCGCCGATCATGCTGGAGCCGGACGACACCGAGCTGACCCACGCCCTCGATCCGATCGGGGAAGTCCGCGTCAGCTTCGCGCGGGATTAGCGTACGTCGAAAACCAGTTTGCCTGTCAGATGCCGGCCTTCGCTGACCTTGTGCGCCTCTGACGCCTGGCTGAGCTTGTAGTGCTTTATCGCCGGCGGCTTGATCACGCCGCTGCGCACCAGTTCGACCATGCGTTCGAGATGCGCACGGTCGCGCTTCACGTCGGGCTTCAAGGTCTCGACATCGGCGCGCGTGACGCCTTCCGGCCCCGGTGAGATCCACACCAGTTTGCCGCCGGATTTCAGCACCTTGTAGCTGCCTGCGCGCACGGCGCCGCCGACAGTGTCGAACACCACGTCGCAGATCGGGCCGACGCCGGTGAAGTCTTCCTTGTTGTAGTCGATGATCTTGTCGGCGCCGAGCTTGCGCACGTAATCATGATTGCCGGCGCTCGCTGTCGTGATGACGTTGGCGCCAATATGCTTGGCAAGCTGCACGGCAAAGCTGGCAACGCCACCGGCGCCGCCCTGAATGAGAATCGTCTGCCCGGCCTTGAGATGCGCGGTGTCCTCGATGGCGACAAGCGCGGTGAGACTGGTCAGGCCCAGCGCCGCGACTTCGGCGTGACTGAGGCCGTCGGGCTTCTTCGCAACGATATTGGCCTTGATTGCGATCTTCTCGGCGTAGGCGCCTTCGATGCCCTGATCGGTGACGCCGAACACCGCATCACCCACTTTGAAATCCGTGACACCCGCGCCGACCGCGCTGACGATGCCGGAAAAGTCGCGGCCGAGAATGTGCGGAAGCTTGTCGAGCTTATAGCGGCCGTTGCCGACACGTACTTTCGGGTCGGCGCCATTGACCGAAGCCGCATGGATATCGACCACGACCTCGCCGGGCCCCGCCACGGGATCGGGCGCGTCGCCGTACACCAGCTTTTCTGGCCCACCATGCTCGGTTAACAACACAGCCTTCATGTACGTTCTCCGGAATTGTCACATGCCGCCGATAGCGCGGCCCCTTGCTAAAGCCAATAGCACAGGCACATCCTTGATACCGGCTTTGGTCTTAGACGCCGGTGCTTGCGCTTCGCATAAGGTTCCCCAGCTTTCCTGCGCTATATCTTTTCTCTTAATGGGGACATCAACCCCGAAGGAAATCGCCCATGTCGCTGCTTTTCTCCGAGACCAAGCTCGGACCGCTGACGCTGCAAAATCATATGGTGATGAGCCCGCTGACGCGCAGCCGCGCCTTGGGCAACGTGCCCAACGATCTGATGGCCGAGTATTACAGCCAGCGCGGGTCCGCCGGCCTCATCATTACAGAAGGCACCTCACCCTCGCCCAACGGCCTTGGTTATGCGCGCATTCCCGGCATCTTTTCCAACGAGCAGGTCGCGGGCTGGAAGAAAGTGACCGACGCCGTGCACGCCAAAGGCGCGAAGATGTTCGTGCAGTTGATGCACACCGGCCGCATCGGCCATCAGAATAATCTGCCGAAGGGCGCGAAGATTGTCGCACCGTCGGCCGTAAAGGCCGCCGGCCAGATGTACACCGACGCCGAGGGCATGAAGGACCATCCGGTGCCGGAGGCAATGAGCCCCGCGGACCTGATGGCGACGCAAGCGGAATTCGTGAACGCCGCGACGAATGCGGTGAAAGCCGGCTTCGACGGTATCGAACTGCATGCGGCCAACGGCTACCTGCTCGAGCAGTTCATCCGGCCGAATTCCAACACGCGCACCGATGAATACGGCGGGTCGATCGAGAACCGCGCCCGTTTCGTGCTGGAAGTCGCAACAGCCACGATTGCGGCCATCGGCAAGGACAAGGTCGGCATCCGCCTGTCGCCCTTCGGCGTATTCAACGACATGCCGCTCTATCCGGAAATGGAAGCCGACTACGCCTATCTGGCGGAAAAGCTCAACGCGCTGGGCCTCGCCTACATTCATCTGGTCGATCACTCGGCACAAGGCGCGCCGGTCGTGCCCGATTCGATGAAGGCGACGTTCCGCAAGTCGTTCAAGCGCACGCTGATCCTGTCGGGCGGCTACGACGCCGCGCGGGCCGAAGCCGATCTCGCGGCCGGCAAGGCCGATCTGGTCGCCTTCGGCAAGGCGTTCCTTTCCAATCCCGATCTGGTTGCGCGTTGGAAGGCCAAGGCCGCGTTGAACGCGTTCGACGCCACCACCTTCTATACGCCGGGTCCGAAGGGCTACACCGACTATCCGGCGCTGACGGCCTAAATAACTGTCCTGCGATAAAGACGCGCGGCGTGAATCCTCTCACGCCGCGCGTCTCTTTTTGTGGCGGCGACGAACTGATACACGGGCACCATGATTCCCTGGAAAGTCCTCGACGCGGCAAACGTCCCCGGCGGCAAAGAAGTGCTGACGCTGAAACAGCGCGGTACTGAATTCGTCATAGCGCTCGGCGACAATCAATTGATGAGCAACCGGCTCAGCGCCACCGAACAGGCGCTGGCGACAATGGCCTGCGACGGATTTCGCACCGCCAAGCAACCCCGCATTCTGATCGGCGGGCTCGGCATGGGCTTCACGCTGCGCGCGGCGCTCAAGATCATGGGCCCGCAGGCGCGCATCGAAGTCGCCGAACTGGTGCCCGAGGTCGTCAAATGGGCGCGCGGCCCGATGGCGGAGATATTCAACGGCAGCCTCGACGATCCGCGCGCGAAAATTCACGTGACGGATGTCGGCGAACTGATCCGCGACGCGCGGCTCGCCTACGATGCCATCCTGCTCGACGTCGACAACGGTCCCGAGGGCCTCAGCCGCGTCGCCAACGATGCGCTCTACGACGACAAGGGTTTGCGCGCGGCGCATGCGGCGCTCAAGCCCGGCGGCGTACTGGCCATCTGGTCGTCGGCGCCGCATGAGGAATTTGCGGCGCGGTTGCGCAAGACGAGATTCGCAGTGAAGGAAATCGCCGTGCGCGCCAAAGGCCCGCGCGGTGGCGCCCAACATCTGATCTGGACCGCGACACGGGCAAAACGCTAGCATTTGCCAAGGGGTGGCCGCCCTCGCAGAATCGCCACAGACGACCTATCTGATAGGCTTACGGACGGTACCGGAGCAGTTTTATGGACGACAGCATTTCCTCGTTGATCGATCGCGCGGGCTTGGACAAATCCAAGGTCAAGCAGCTGATCGGGCGCGGGCTCGAAGGTGCCGATGACGGCGAACTTTTTCTCGAATACCGCCAGTCCGAGGTGATGGCCTTCGACAACGGGCGCCTGAAAACGGCGACCTATGACACCTCGCAAGGTTTCGGCCTGCGCGCCGTCAAGGATGAAGCGGTCGGTTATGCCCACGCCTCCGACCTTTCGGAAAGCGCGCTCGCTCGCGCCGCCGAAGCGGTGCGCGCCGTGAAAAGCGGCCACACCGGCAAATATGCCGACGCTCCCGGCCGCACCAACCGCAAGCTTTACGGCGACGACAATCCGCTCGGCGCGCAGCCGTTCGAAGCCAAGGTGAAACTGCTTGAGCAGATCGATGCCTATGCGCGCGCCAAGGACCCGCGTGTCCGTCAGGTGACCGCGAGCCTCGCCGCCACGTGGCAGGTCGTGGAAATCCTGCGTGCCGACGGCGAGACCTATCGCGACATTCGTCCGCTGGTGCGCATGAACGTGTCGATCGTGACCGGCGACGGCGACCGGCAGGAATCCGGCAGCTATGGCGCCGGCGGCCGCGAGGGCTACGAGCGCTTCATCGCCACCAATAACTGGCAGGCCGCGGTCGATGAAGCCGTGCGGCAATCGCTGGTCAATCTCGATGCGGTCGCCGCACCGGCCGGCGAAATGGACGTTGTGCTCGGCTCGGGCTGGCCCGGCGTCATGCTGCACGAAGCGGTTGGCCACGGCCTCGAAGGCGACTTCAACCGCAAGAAAACGTCAGCCTTCGCCGGCCTGATGGGTCAGCGCGTCGCAGCCAAGGGCGTCACCGTCATCGACGACGGCACGCTCGCTTCGCGGCGCGGTTCGCTGTCGATCGACGACGAAGGCACACCGACCAACCGCACCGTACTGATCGAGGACGGCATTCTCGTCGGCTACATGCAGGACCGGCAGAACGCGCGCCTCATGGGTATGAAGCCGACCGGTAATGGACGGCGCGAAAGCCATGCGCATGTGCCGATGCCGCGCATGACCAACACCGCGATGCTCGCCGGCGACAAGGACCCGCAAGAGATCATCGCCTCGGTCAAGAACGGCCTCTACGCCGTCAGCTTCGGCGGCGGCCAGGTCGACATCACCTCGGGCAAGTACGTGTTTCAGTGCACCGAGGCCTACAAGATCGAAAACGGCAAGGTCACCGCGCCGGTGAAGGGCGCCATGCTGATCGGCAATGGGCCGACCGACTTGCATCGCATCTCGATGATCGGCAATGACTTCGCGCTCGATCCGGGCATCGGCACTTGCGGCAAGAACGGCCAAGGCGTGCCGGTTGGCGTCGGACAACCCAGCTTGCGCATGGATCGCATCACTGTCGGAGGCACCGCATGACCGACGCTACCGTCGCGCCACGCAAATATCACTTGTTGAAGTCGGCAGCCGAACTCGCAGCCATCGTGCTCGTCGTCGTTGCAGCAAAGACCGCGATCGCCGAGCCGTTCTATGTGCCTTCCGGCTCGATGGAGCCGACGCTACTGATCGGCGACGAATTGCTGGCGACCAAATTCCCCTACGGCTACAGCGCCGCTTCCCTGCCCGCTTTCGTCGTGCTGCCGACAACGGAACGTTACCTTGGCGCGCTGCCACAGCGCGGTGACGTCGTGGTGTTCCGCTGGCCGGGCGACCGTTCGCAGATCTGGGTCAAGCGCGTCATCGGCTTACCCGGCGACCATGTTTCACTGAAGGACGGCCGCGTCTCGATCAACGGCACGCCGGTCGACATCAAGGCCGACGGCGACGGCCAGTCGGAAACCGAGGATGGCTCGCAAATTCCCGCGGCTCGTTTCGTCGAAACATTGCCGGGCAGCAATCGCGCGCATCCGATCTTCAAGCTGGCCCGCGTTGGCGGGCTCGACAATATTCCGGAAACCGTAGTGCCGCCGGATCATCTTTTCGTCATGGGCGATAATCGCGACAACTCGGCCGACAGCCGTGTGCCGCTCGCTGAAGGCGGTGTCGGCATGCTGCCGGTCGCCAATCTGGTCGGCCGCGTCGACGGCATTGTCGGCTCGTGGGATCTGACAATGAAAGACCAGCCGATCTGGACCTGGGCCAAGGGCTTGCGGCTGTCGCGGTTTTTCAGCGCGGTACGCTAACGATCAGATCGCTTTTCCGCCGTTCGCAACACAAGCGTCGGTTTGTTGCACGAGCCATGTCGTTTGCAACCAGCGTTTTCCGAAACGGCCCCACTGGCCGTATTTGTTGAATACCTGCTTTCGGCAAGATAGCAGCAGCGCTCCTCTGCTCGATGACGCGCCCGGCCGCGCCTTGGCCGCATTTGCGACGGCGGTGCCATGAATCAAAAACACGACCGCTAAAATACTGAAAGAAATTTTGTCCCACATAGTCTCCCCCTCTTTTGTTTATCTAATTACCCCCGAAATACAGCACGGCCGCGACCGTGGCGGCGTCACTTTTTCCTTAAGAAAGCATCGCGGCGTTGCGCTGACATAACCCGGCCGCGCGTAAGTCCAGGCGCGGCATTTGTTGTCGGCCTCGCAGGCTGCCTTGCAGGCGTCGCCGTTCGGATCGGCAGCGACATCGAGGTGTCGATAATCCCCGCCAAGCCGATCGATGGAATATTCCACCGGGCCGGTGCGTGGCTCGACGACGCCGGCGCCGCGCACGCCGGAAATGCAACAGGTGTCGTCGTTGCGCGGCGTGACCTTGTTTTTCAGCCAGCAGGTCGCCGCTGTCGTCGTCGTGCGCGGATAGGAGAAGCTCCAGGCGCGGCAGTGGCCGTCGCGCTCGCAGCGCGCCGCACATTGCTCCGGATCGCCGTTGCGAATTGCGAACGATGTGTAGTCGCCGCCACGGCGGTCAAAGCCGACCTGTGCCTGCGCGACGCCGGTGAAAGCCATCGCGGTCAGCGCAACTGCAACGATGAAGCTGAGCATTGGCCGCATGCGTGACGAACTCCCTCAAGGGGCATCGTAACGCACACAAATACGAAATGTTGGGCGAAATGCCGGTGTGACAAATACTGCGGAAAAAAATTTGCGCCCGCCGGAGGGGCCGGCGGGCGCGTGATCCGTTCCGCGAGAGGGGTATTCGCAGGTCCCGGATCGCGGCCGATGAGAGGGGTCGGCCGTTTTGGTTATTCTTTAGCCTGCGTGGCGGGCCGTGCGGGCGGTCTCAGGACGAACGGAGTATTCCGCACGGGCGCTGCGCTGGGTGCGTGACACACCGCGATTCATCCTCCGCTCGATGGCGCGCTCGCGCAGCAAGGCGGTCGGATCTTCCCAGAACGGCTCGGAGAAGGCGTCGCTCACGTCGGCGCGGGTGAGGCCGATGTCGGCAAGCATGTGGCGATCGAGACCGGCCAGTTTCTTGGCGTCCTGGCGGTTGCGGCGAGCCTTGGCAACGACCTTGCCCCAATGGGCAGCGACAGCCAGCAGCGAGGCGAAGGCACGCGACAGCGTGCCGGCTCCGATCGGTAAAACGGGAACATTCATGCTCATGTCAGCCTCCATCCGGTCCGCGGTTTGAAGCGTGAAGATCGTCTTCGCCGCCCACCGCAACCACCCGAAACCGGCACTCGATTCCTGTGGCGGATTGTTATTTGGACCTGGGGGATTGATTAGTAAAACGAATGTTTCTAATCTGATCCATCAGAATGGATGATATGTTGGTCTTGGCCAAAATGGCCGGGATATCAAGGATTTCAGCTCGGGGAGCACGTCCCATGACCACCCTGCTCGACGTCGATCAACTGCGCAGCTTCATCGCCATCGCCGAGACCGGCAGCTTCACCAAGGCGGCCGATGTCGTGAACAAGACCCAATCCGCGGTGTCGATGCAGATGAAGCGGCTGGAAGAGCGCCTCGACCGTCCCGTTTTCGCGCGCGACGGCCGCGCCTCCAAGCTCACCGAAGATGGCCAGCGCCTGCTCGATTACGCGCGCCGCATCGTCAAATTGAACGTCGAGACCATTGCGGCGTTTTCCGACGCCGAACTGTCCGGCCGCGTGCGGCTTGGCGTGCCGGACGACTACGCCGACCGTTATCTGCCCGAGATCATGGCGCGGTTTTCGCGCGCCTATCCCGGCGTCGAGTTGAGCGTGATCTGCGAGCCGTCGGTCGACCTGCTGGAGCGCATCGACGCCAATGAAATCGATCTCGCCATTGTCACCAACTGCGAAACCAAGCGCGCCGCGGAAACCTTCCGTCGCGAACGGCTGCTGTGGGTGACCTCGGCGCGGCATTCGACGCACACGGAGGAACGCCTGCCGCTCGCACTCGGACGCCCGACCTGCAGCTGGCGGCGCACCGCGGTTGAAAAGCTCGAGTCGGTGAAGCGGCCGTATCGCGTGATCTATTCAAGCTCGAGCGCCGGCGCGGTCGCTGCCGCGGTACTCGCTGGATTGTCGGTATCGGTGCTGCCCGAGTCAGGCTTGCGCCCCGGCATGCGCGTGCTCACCGCCGCCGAAGGCTTCCCCGAACTGCCGAGCTGCCGCATTGGCCTGGTTCGTAATGCGCACGAGAGCAAGGC
>DASYCM010000398.1:0-16263 GCA_036500165.1 Pseudolabrys sp. | reverse complement strand
GTGCTGCGCAGTCTGCGCGTCTCAAAGGTTAAGACGCCGATCCTGATTCTCTCCGGCCTCGCCGGCATCGAGGACAAGGTGAAGGGCTTAGGGTTTGGCGCCGACGACTACATGACCAAGCCGTTCCATAAGGACGAGCTGATCGCCCGCATCCACGCCATCGTGCGCCGCTCCAAGGGCCACGCCCAATCGGTCATCAACACCGGCGACCTCGTCGTCAACCTCGACACCAAGACGGTCGAAGTCGGCGGCCAGCGCGTGCACCTCACCGGCAAAGAATACCAGATGCTCGAGCTGCTCTCGCTCCGCAAGGGCACCACGCTCACCAAGGAGATGTTCCTCAATCATCTCTACGGCGGCATGGACGAGCCGGAACTCAAGATCATCGACGTCTTCATCTGCAAGCTGCGCAAGAAGCTCGCCAACGCCTCCTCCGGCAAGAACTACATCGAGACGGTGTGGGGACGCGGCTACGTGCTGCGCGAGCCGAACGAGCAGGACGAGCGGATCCCCGCTTAGTCGCTCTCAAGAGCGATCAGTTTCCGGAAGGGCGTAGAGCGATCTACGCCCTTCTTTCTTTTAAGGCCCTGCCCTGCGACCCACGAGTGATGCGCGTTCGCGCTGATCCACGAGATCCACCCGTTGCGTCCGCGTTGTCTTGAGCCGAGCCCCTTTGGGCTCACCCCCCAACTTAAACCCCGCCGGAAACGGCGGGGCTTTTTTTGTGAGACTGGACTCCAGCCATTCGCCGGCGTCAGACGCGGAACAGCTTGACGTAGCGCGCCTTGATGTCCTCGGACTGCTTCAGCACGGCCGCCGGATCGTCCTTCATCGCCTTGACCTTGGCGAACGGCATGCGGCCTGGCTTTTCCTTGGTCTGCGGATGCGCCGAGCGCAGGCCCCCGACGTCGATGCAAAGCTGCTGACATTCCGGCGTGAAGCAATAGCTTTCGAACAGCCGGGCCGCGTTCGGGTTCGGCGCCGCCTTGAAGATGCCGTTTGGACCGACGATCAACGGCGTGCCTTCGCTGGCATAGACCGGTTCGACCGGCTGGCCGGATTCCTTTTCGGCAAAGATCAGATATTCCGTGCCGTCGGCCTGCACCGCGCGCTCGCCGAGCGCGAGCTTCTTCGGCGGCACCGTCGCCGACTGCACCTGCATGACGTCCTGTGTCGCCAATTTCTCGAAATAGCTCCAGCCGAGATCGCGCGCGATCTCGAAAGTGGCGGTCATAATGGCGCCGCTGTAACCGGGATGCGCCTTGACGATCTTGCCCTTCCATTTTGGGTCAAGCAGGTCGGCGAAACTCTTCGGCGCGTCTTCTGCTTTCACGAGGCTTGTGTTGTAAGCGATGGTGCTGAAGGTGATACGGAAGCTGGCATAGGTGCCATCGGCGTCTTTGTGATCGGCCGGATAAAACTTCGCCACGTCCTCCGGCATGTAAGGCGCGAGCCAGCCTTTTTCCTTCCAGTAGACCAGATGCGAACCGTCCGACGAGTTGACGACATCGACGCTGTGGATGTTGCTGTCGTACTCTTGGCCGATGCGCTGCAGCAGCCGCTCTGCGCCGGTGCGCTCGACCTTGACGGCGACGCCGGGATATTTGGCCTCGAAGGTCTTGGCTATCGCTTCCGATACCTTGAGATCGATCGAGGTGTACCAGACGATCTTGCCCTCTTTCTTGGCCGCCGCGATCATTTCCGGTGTCACCGCAGTCGCAGGCGGCGCGGCCGCCAGCACGCGGGTGGAAAACGCGGCGCCGGCAACGAGCGCGCTCGAACCGATCAGCACATGGCGGCGTGAAACCTTGGCATGCGTCATTGAATCCTCCCTGATTTTTCGATCGTGGTTTTGATCCACGTTGTCGCCCGGTCATAAGTAGACTGGCCGCATCAGGCGCGAGTCAATGGCTTTGGCGCCTATAGCCCGAGCGTCAGCGTCACCCAGTGCTGGATAACCGGTCCGCGCAGGAACGCGAGAATAGCCGGCTCAATCGCGGTGTCGGGCGGACCGGCCTCAAACACTGCGGTCGCGACCAGCGCGTCGTCATTATTATTGAACGCAATTGAAAACGCAGTGGTGTGAGGCCGCATGACGCCGGTCACCGCGTAGACCCGCGCGCGCCCCTTCATTCCGGCGACAGCAATCTCGTGACTTGCCGCCATCGCACTGGGCCGCCCTTCCATGAAATCGAAATCGGCCAGCCGGTCGAGTTCGTTGTCATCGTTGACGCCGCGCGTGCTGCTGCAAAAGCCGACTTTGGCGCGGATATAGACCACGACCGCTGCGCCGCAATCGGCGGCCTTGCAGCGGAACGCTTTGCCCAAGCCCCATTGGTCCATCGGAAACGGCCACTGGGTCTCGGTCCACTTTGCCTGTTCCGGCGCGGCCTGGCTGACGCGCAATTCCGCCAGCGCACAAAATAACAGCGCGGCCGCCCCGCATAATCCGATGCCGAATGCGGCCGCGCGCCTCATGACTTCAGTTAGGCAGGCCGGCAATGGCCCGCGCCGCTCCCGTCACTTCGAGAATGTGCAGCCCGGTGCCGGCGCGATCGACAACGTAGATGTATCCGCGATCGTCGGTTTCCACGTTGTTGCTCTGGATCGCCACCTTGCAGGTATCCTTGCCCTCGACCTTGATGCAGCGTTTGTCGGTGGCCTCGGTGATCGACGGAATGAAGTATCCGGCTTCCTTCGGGTGATAGGGATCGCGGATATCGATGGCGCGAACGCCCGCATTGAACCAGGTCACGAAGGCAAGCTTGCGGAAGAACACCGGCGCCCTGCTCTCGTTGGACGAATGGGAGCCGAAGCGGCCGCCGCGCGAGCAGAAGCCGCCGCTCGCTTCGTCGACCGAATAGCTCGACACCACCATCGGCTTGGCCTCGGCGGTCGCATCGACGAACCAGACCATCTGCCGCGCTTCGCCGGGCTGGCATTCGTTGATGAGGCCCTCATCGACGATCATCACCATGTCGCGCTGCGCGCCAAACTTGTCGCTGGCGAATTGCGGAATGGTCATCTTGCCGAGTGGATAGGTGGTGTGGGCGCCGTTGAGCGGCGACATTTCCATCTCGCCGATCACCGGATAGCGCAGATTATCCGGCGTCGGCTCCTTCGGACCCTTCAGAAGCTTCTCGCGGTCGACGATCTGCAGGACGCCGCCTTTGTTGGTGCCGTAGCCGAAATAGATGCGGTTACCCGACGGTCCGGTCGAGATCATGCCGTGCAATTCCGTCGGGACCTTGCCGGCCGAACCCGGCTCCTGGCCCGGCAGACCGAACTCACGGATTTTCACGGGCTTTGCCGGATCGCTGAGATCGTAGACCTCGGTCATGCGGCGCACGCGCCACGTCGGCACGCCCGACACCAGGTAGGCGATGCCGGTGTTGCATTCCCACCAGCTTTTGTGTGTGTCCTTCAGGCCTTCGAGCCGGACGACGAGTTTCGGATTAGCCGGATCGACGACGTTCCAGATTTCATGCGCCGCACCGCCGAAGGTGCGCAGCAGATAGACCGCGTTCGGATCACCCTTGGGCAGATCCTTGCCATCGCAGACGCGCGTCATCTGTCCGCCACCGGCTTCGTACGTACCCTCCTGCCCCGGCAGATGACGCAGGTAGACCGGATGTGCCGGATCGGTCACGTCGATGATCGACGTGCCGTTGAATTCGGCTTGGCCGGTGAGCGGGTTGACCGGCTTGCCGACTTCATCGGTGCCGCCGTGATGGCCGATATAGGCGATCCAGCGATTGCCTTGATGATGAATGGTGGGCTGATAGGCGGAGCGGCCTTGCAGGTCGTTGAAACCGACCAGCTTCATGTTCATGGCTTCCGGCGGATCGCCGATTTTCGGCGCCGCGACCGCGGCAGCACTCAGAAGACCGGCTGCGCCAATACTGGCCGCCACAAGCATCAGCCTGGTCATCGCCTTCTTGAAATGGTGATTGCCGCCGTTCGCGCGTTGTAAAGAGCCCATCGCTTCCTCCGCATTTTTGAATGCTTTGGCAGCAATCATACGCCTTAAAAAAAGCGCCTCAATGGGGGGCTCTCGCGACCGCCGTTACGCCGCGTCGTCTTGAGGCTGAGCCCGGCAGGGCTTTCAGCACCCTATTTTCCCAGCGTCTTCCATATGCCTTTGGCGGTCGCCACGACGCGCGGGCCGACGACGAGTTCGCCTTCCATGAAAATCACGGAACGTGTCCGGCGCACGACCTTGCAATTGATTTCGACAAACTCGCCGATCTGAACGGCATCGATGAAGTGCATATCGAGTTGAATGGTCGCCTGCCGCTGCTGGCCGTTGGCATACCAGCAGGTCATGCCCATCGAGCGGTCGGCGAAAGTCATCAGCATGCCTCCCTGCACGACATCGCGGCGATTGTGGTGCTTCGGCTCGGCCAGGAAAGCGTAACGGAAGCTGTCGCCGTCCGGCCGCTGCCAGAACGGGCCGACGAGACCGATGAAACCTTCGTCTCCGTAAGGCTCCCAGCCTGCGGCGGCGGGATCGAAACTCTTGATATCGGCCATGAAGTGCAACCCGTGTCGTGAACGCGGGCGACACTATACCGTGACAGAGACGAGCGACAGCTTAGGTCTCGCTCTTGATGTTGTTGTCCCGGATGATTTTGGCCCAGAACGGCAGCTCTTCGGCAATCGTCGCGCGCAACTCTTCAGGTGTCGGCAGCGCCAGTTCGACCCGATACTTGTTGACCAGAATGTCCGCGGTCGCCGGCTCACGCGCGGAGGCCGCGACATCGCGATAGAACCGGTCGATCACCGGTTTCGGCGTCGCCACCGGCGCGAACAAGCCAAACCACGAATAGGCGTGCAAGGTACCGAGACCGCTTTCGGCAGCGGTTGGTATGTCGGGCAGAAATGCCGCGCGCCTCTCGCCGCACTGAACGAGCGCCCGGAATTGTTTGGCCTCGATGAACGGCGCGAGACTCGCGGTCGAACTGATGATGAGATCGACATGACCGGCCAGCGCGTCGTTCGCCGCCGGCGCCATGCCGCGATACGGCACATGCACCAACTTCGTGCCGGTGATCTGACCGATCGCGGCCATGGTGAGGTGCCCATTGCTGCCGATGCCGGTCGTTGCATAAGTCAGCGTGCCGGGCGCGGCCTTCGCCGCCGCGATCACGTCGGCCAGCGTGCGGTACGGCCGACCGGCCGATGTACACAACACCATGGCGCCACGCGCCACCATCGTCACCGGCTCGAAATCCTTCTGCACGTCGTAGGGCAGATCTTTCATCAACAGCGAGCTGACGACGAAACTATCCGCAGCGAGTAACCACGTCGCGCCATCGGGCGGCGCCCGCGCCACCAGAGTAGCGCCAATGGATGCGGACGCGCCGGGCCTGTTCTCGACGATGACGGTGGCGCCAAGACGCTGCCGCAAACCGGGCTGCAACAGGCGCGCGATGGCGTCGGACGGCCCGCCGGGCGGAAAGGGATTGATGATCCGGATTGTCGCGGGAACGGGCTGAGCCTGCGCGGCCACCGGCGCCAAAACTCCGGCTGCAATCAAAGACCGCCTGGTCAACATGCCGCCCCTCCCATTTATTATATTCTTTGGGAGCGATGGTACGCCAAAACGGCGGCTTCACAACCGGCCTGGCTTGCGCCGTCGGCCGCTTGTGACCGCCGGTTTTTATTGCGTGGCGACGACGAAGTCGGTTTCGACTGCGCGCAAAAAGCAAAAGACCGCCCACTGAGGCGGCCTTTAATATTTTTCTCTGCGGCAGTAGCCGAGAGCCCGATAATGCGACGGCTAGTAGCTGCCCAGTTTGTAATTGATGCCCAGACGCACGATGTTTTCGGTCAGCCGATGATCGACCACAACGGTCGCGGCCGGAACCAGATTGTTGGGCATGGTGTAGCCGGTCGATCCGAGATCGACGTACAAATACTCGGCCTTGACGCTCCAACGCGGATTGAATGCCCATTCGGTACCCAAGCCCAGCGTCCAGCCGGTACGAACGTTGCTCGATGACGCGGTGTTGAACGTGGTCGGCAGCGTGAACGTGTCGCTGTAGCGAACACGAGCCACCGCGAGACCGCCGGTTCCGTAGAAAAGCAAATTGCCCGTCGTCAGGCCTAAACGGCCGCGAAATGTTGCCAGCCAATCGGCGTTATATGATTGGGTAATGGAACAGGTCGGGGCGCCGCAAACCGGAAGACCAAAGGTCCCGGTCGTCGCTGTCTTGCTCAGCCCGGTGTAGTTCATGTCAGCTTCGAGGCCGAACACGACTTGTTGCATCTGGTAATTGTAGCCGATCTGACCGCCGCCGATGAATCCCGAAGAATTCATGTTTTGATTGGTGAGCCCTTGAACAAAGGCAAACCCGGCCGCCGTCGTGACGCCAGTTTGGGAAGCGTAGTTGGGGCTGACACGTCCCCAGGCTCCGCCCGCATTAAGACCGACGTAGAACCCGCTCCAGCTATAGGCCGGATCGGCGATCGCCGGGGCCTTCGTATAGTTTCGAACTGGCATGTCGGCAGAGAACGCCGCAGGCGCGCAAGCAAGGCTCAGGATTGTTGCATTGATCAACGTCGTAATGATTTTGCGCATCGCATCCCCCAAAAAAGAGGCCGCGTCGCGCGGCACTATCGAATCCAATGAATACTGCTGATGGCTGTAAGTCTAGGGTCGGCCGGTACTTTAGTAGCAGATAGCCAGCTAAGTGACAAATGCGCCACGCAAATTGAACGCCGCCCTTATGTAGAATAGCAGAAAAACAGTTCAGTTCTTACGGGCGCCCTGCGGGGGACCGCGCGATGCGGTTTTACTGCGTCGCGACGACGAAGTCGGTTTCGAGGCCCGTCTCTTCGCTCAAACCGTTATCCGACACGATCAGCGACGAGCCTGGCTTGAGCAGTTCGGAGATGCGGTCGACCGCATCCTTCGGCATCTCGAAACGTTCGAGCGCGACAGCGGCCGTCGGCGCATTGGCCAGATCGGAGACGAGCTTCTCACGCCGCTCGGTCTCCTTGGCCGACAGTTTCTTGCCGCCGTGTTTGGTGCCGGCCTTTGATACGAAGCCGCTTGGCAGCGTGATCGCGGTCCAGCGCACCTGATCGTCCTTGATCTCCATCGCCGTGAAAATATGCGTACCCCACGGCTTGGTGGGATCGGCGATGGTCACGGGCACATCGAACAGCGGTTGGAAATCCTGCCGCACGTAAAGCCGGCCGGTCTTGCGGCTGACGAAAACCTGCACCGGACCTTTGCGCTTCTTCGCTTCAGTCTTTGCCTCAGGCTTTGCTTCCGGTTTGGTGTCGGCGGGCTTCGCCACCTCGGGCGCAACCGTCGCCGGCTTCTCGTCGAGTTTGACGAGCACCGCAGGCGTACCCAGCCCGGCATGCGTATCGGACACCGGCTTGATTTCCGGCTTTTGCTCATCCGTCCTGATGCTCGACGTCGCCTGCGCGTCGGCGACCAAGACGGGTGACGTCAAGACGGGTGGCGTCACAACAGGCTGCGCCGAAGCGACCGGCATATCGGCGGGTTTCTCGTCCAGCTTTTTCGGCGTGAACAGCCGCGGGCTGGCGAAAGCCACCGGCGCGACCGGATCGCGCGTGACGACAACGCGCGCGCCAAGCTTGGTCACCTTGAACAGGCTCGAGGCGAAACTGCCCGGCAGACGAATGCAGCCGTGCGAGGCCGCGTGCCCCGGCAGCGGCCCTTCATGCAGCGCGATACCGGACCAGGTGATGCGCTCCATATAGGGCATCGGCGCGCCGCTATAGATATTCGACTCGTGGAAGCGCGACTTGGCGATAATGGCGAATATGCCCATCGGCGTCTCGTGGCCGGTGGTTCCGGTCGAGACCGGGGCTTCCGCCACCTGCTTACCGTCGGCAAACAAGGTCACGCGTTGCTTGGCGATCGAGACGACGATGGCGAGCGGCCCGTTCAACTTGCCGAATTTACCGGCATCCTTGTCATATTGTGTGGAGCGGACTGCACGGCGTTTGACTGGTGCTTCTTCGGGCACGACGTCGGATGGTGCGCTGTAGCCCCCGTGCGAACCGCCGAACCAGTTGAACAACTGCGCCGAGGCCGGCTGCGGCGCCAGAGTTGCAAAAACCGCCCCAAAACACAGGCTGGTCAAAACGGGAGATGCCCAATGCGCGGGAAACTTCACCAGTTCAGTCACTTCCAAAATCCCCGCGCGCCGTTTCAGGTCCGAAAGCATGCTCACACTCATATATTAAGAGATTGATGACCGATCGTGCGATTCGCACCTATCGGTTTGTCGGAACTCACGGCGATTTGGTTCAAACGGAGGTTCCGGACGGAAATCCCGAGGATCTGGCGATCCGTTTATTCAGGTTTTATGAAGTGGGACGCGATGTTCTGTATCGAGGTTTCGAGGCTTTTGACCCGCACCTCAGCCTGACACGCGCGCGCCCGCCAGTATTTCGTCTCGGCCTCGAGCCGGTTCAACCGATCGTCGGGGTTGCGCCGCGGCCGCAATTTCGACGGCGCGTATTTAAGTACCTCGGAAATATCGCCATTCGCGCCGGGGCCAAACCGCACGGCGGGCGACCGGTCCAGTTCAGCCGTCAATTCCTTGAAAAATCCCATGACGTAACCCTGCCGCGGACTGGCAAGGAAACACCCGAGAGCCGGGTTAGGTTCCCCCGGCCGGCGAGCGGCTAGAGCCGCTCGATAATGGTCAGGCCGCGTATGCGGTCGGTGAGGTAGAGCAGACCGCGCTCGTCAACGGTTACGTCATTGCTCGACACGCGGGTAGCGCCCTCCGGTACGTCCGGAATGAAGTACGCGACTTCCTTGAGCGAATGCGGATTTCCCACATCGATGACGCGCAAGCCTTGCGCGAACCACGCCGTCGGGATTTCCGTGCCGGTGACGATCTCGCACGGCTGATGGCAGCCCGACATCAGCGGCTGCAGCCCATCTTCCAGCCCTGGAACCTGGTAGCTGCCGACCGGCACCGGATTGCGTTCGTCAGTGATGTCGACCATCCAGAGAAACGCCGGCGTGCCGACGGCCGGACGAGCCACGTCCTCGTCGGCGACCACCATGTATTTGCGGCCGCGAATGTCGAAAGGCAGCGGCAGCGTCGTGTGCGTCGGGCAGTGATAGGGCGGCGACCAGTCGAGTCCGGAGATTTTCTTCGGCTTGCTCATATCCTCGATGTCGAGAATGACGAAACCGGCCTGCCAGTAGCTCGTGTAGAGCCGGTTACCGCGCCGCAGCGGGTGATGACAACGGTGCGCGGTCTTTTCCCAGGTCGGCGTCTCGCCGCCGGCAGTCCACTGCCCCGGCATCCACCAGCGGCCGACTTCGGTCGGCTTCGCCGGGTCCTTGAGATCGACGATGATGACGATGTGCGCGAGATAGCCGTCCGCGGTCGACGAGAAATAGGCGTAGCGCTCGTCGAGATCGAAGCGGTGCACGCCCTGCCCGCCGGTTTCCCAGCGGCCCAGCAGATGCGGCTTGTGCGGGTTGGACACGTCATAGATGTTCGCACCGCCCTTCCAGCCGGCCGGCGGCGGGTTCGGATCGTTGAAGTTGAATTCCTGATTGATGACCATCGTATCGCCGGTGAGCCGGACCTTATGCGAGTGCGTGCCGGGCGCCATTTGCAGCTCGGCCACGACGATCGGATTTTTCGGATCGCGCACGTCGATAATGGTGGTGCCGTTCGGCGCGCGCATGTGACCGATAAAGGCGAAGCCGTTGCGCACGATGACTTGCCCGCCGCCGGCAATGTCGATGTAGCCCACCTGCCTCATGCCATGTGCTTGCGCCATGTCACTCTTCCTTCTGAATGCCGCGCTGATGAGCGCTAAACTATTGCGGCTTCACACCCGCGATTTCGATCACTTTCGCCCATTTGGCGATCTCGGATTTCACGTAAGCGGCAAACTGATCCGGCGTGCCGCCGATGGGGTCGATGCCCTGCGGCGCGAAAGCCGCGCGCACATCTTCGGCTGCAATCGCGTCGTTGGCCGCCTTCGCCAGTTTGTCGACGATCTCTTTCGGCGTCCCGGCCGGCGCGAACAGGCCGAACCACACGCCGGTGTCGAAACCTTTCAGCCCGAGTTCATCCAGGGTCGGCAGGTCGGGCGCAGTGGCGGTACGCTTGAGCTGCGTCGAGGCGAGCGCTATCAGATTGCCCGACTTGAGTTGCGACACCGCCGTCGGCGCCGGCACAAACATCATCGACGTCTGTCCGGCCATGAGATCGGTCATCGCCTGCGGACTACCTTTGTACGGCACGTGCACCAGCTTCACGCCGGTCATCATGCTGAACAGCTCCGCCGACAGATGCGGCGAGGTGCCGATGCCCGACGACGCGTAGGAAATCTCGCCCGGCTTGCTCTTCGCCTTGGCGATCAATTCGTCGACGGTTTTCACACCGAGCGAGGGATGCACGACGAGAATATTCGGCACACCGGCCAGAAGCACGATCGGCGTCAGGTCCTTGACCAGATCGAAGCCGGCATTCGGCATCAAAGTCGCGTTGACCGTGACCGAGGCCGAACCGAACAACAGCGTGTAGCCATCCGGCGGGTTATGCGCGACGAAGCCGGTCGCGATATTGCCACCGGCGCCGGGCCGGTTCTCGACGATAAAGGTCTGCCCCAACGCCGCGCCCATCTTCTGCGCGATGATGCGCGCGGTGACGTCGGTGGACGAACCGGCGGCCAGCCCGACGATCACGCGGACAGGCCGGCTCGGATAGGCGTCCTGCGCACCCGCGGACGCGACCAAGAGCAACGACACGAAGGGAGCAAGAAGCCAGCGCATGCGTGAATCCTCCGACCTGAACTGTGCGGATGCCGCTCTGGCGCTTCTTGGACACTTAATGTCTGGCGCCTCGCGCGGGTCCGGTCCTTGAGCTAGCCGCTTGCACCCATTAGCGGTAGGTGGAAAAATCTGATGGTGGCATAAGGATTGGCTAATGGCTGAAGAGGCAACGACCAAGGATCAGGACTGGGCACGCAAGATCGGCCGCCGCCTGCGGCTGCGCGACCTGCACGTCGTCTTTGCCGTGGCCGAGTGCGGCAGCATGGCGAAGGCGGCCGAGAGCCTGCGGGTGACACAATCCGCCGTGTCGCAGATGATCGCGGACGTCGAGCAGGAGCTGGGCGTGCGCTTGTTCGACCGCAGCCGCCGCGGCGTCGAGGCGACGATCTATGGCCAGGCGCTGATCCGGCGCGGCAAGGCTGCGTTCGACGAGTTGCGGCTCGGCATTCAGGAGATCGACTATCTCAAGGACGAAGGCGTCGGCGAAATCCGCATCGGCTGCCCCGAGACCCTCGCCGCTTCCGTACTGCCCGCCGCGATCGACGTGTTCTCGAACCGCTGGCCCGGCGTCACACTCGAAGTCGAAACCTTCGCCGGTGAAGCCGCGGCGGCGAAGCTGCGCGACCGGAGCATCGATCTGGTGCTGGCGCGCGACGGCCCGGCGCTCAAAAGCCTCGCCGCCTCCGGCGACTTTAGGATCACCACGCTGTTCGAGGATCGCCTGAGTGTCGTCGTCGGCGCCGATAGCCGCTGGGCCCGGCTGCGGCAATGCGATCTTGCCGATCTCGCCGACGCGCCGTGGATCGTGCTTCCGCATGGCTGGGGCGAAGACGTGCTGCCGAGAGCCTTTGCGTCGCGCGGCTTGGCCCCTCCCCGCACCGCCTTGAAGACCTATTCGATCCATTTGCGACTTCATCTGTTGGCAACAGGACGCTTCGTCAGCGCGCTGCCGCAATCGGTGCTGCGCCTGCATCAGGAGCGCTTCAACCTGAAAGACCTGCGCGTCGAACTGCCGAAGACACCCTATGCCGTCGCCATCGTGACGCTGAAAAACCGCACGCTCAGTCCGCTGGTCGATCACTTCATTGCATCGACGCAGACACGGTTCGAGACGCGGAGCAAGCGCGGCGCGAAGGCCAATGCTTCGGGCTAATCGCGACTAGCCCTGCCAATGGTCTCGCGGTTATTTCCGATTCTTCAAAATCGAGTAGGCAACGTAATATTTGTAGATGTTGCCGATATATTGCACCGTCTCCAGCCCGATAATCGCTGCCGCGCCGTTCTCGACATTACCGAACCAGACATTGGATTTGAAGCCGTGCGCCGACGCATAGGCCCGGAATTTTTTTAGATTACCCGGTCCTGCATTGTAAGCCGCCAATGCCATCAGGACGCGGTCACGCGCGTCGACACCCGGATCGGTAATATATTTATCGGCGAGAAATCGGAGATATTTCGCTGCTGCGTTAATGTTGTTGCTCGCGCTGCCGGCAACGTCCTCGATATTGATTTCCTTTTCCCGGGCCGTACTCGGCTTGATCTGCATGACGCCGACGGCGCCTGACCGGTTTCGCAAAGTCTGATCGAGCGACGACTCCTGATACCCCTGCGCGGCGAGAAGCAAGGGATCGATGGCGAAGTCCGCGCCAAACTTATTGAAGTAGACCATCAAGGCATTCAGTTTATCGGCGTCGGTCGACGCCAGGGCATTCTTGATTGTTTTGCCCGTCGCAGAATAGCGCAGACGTATATCGTTGCCGAAGGCAGTACCAATCCTGTGCCCTGCGACGAAACTGGCAAGTTCTTTTTGAAGCAAGGGACTATTCTTGCGAATGGCCCAGGCAATTTTGCCACCTTCATTGACGGCAATGTCGTCGCGGACCGTCAATTTCGTCAGGATACTGGCCCACGCCCTCGCCTTGAAGCGATCGACGATGGCCCAGGGCAACATACCCGTGTTCACCATTTCGAGCAGGTCTTCGTCCTCGAGATTATCGTCCACAGGCTGGACATCGATCGGCGGAAAGCCGTTCGCCGTTCGCGCCTCGTTGAGCGCGAGCAAGTGCGTGTAGTAGCTGCTCGAAAATCGCACCATGACTGGCCGGGCACCGAGGTCGTCGATTGATCCTACCGAAGGAGAAGAAGGTCCTGTCACCAAGACCTCCTTTACCCCGGTCGCCCACGGCAACGCGAAATCCACTGTGGACTGTCGCTCGGGTGTGACGGTCAAAGTCCCGGCTGCGATGTCGCCCTTTCCGGCGACAAGATCCGTCAGGAGACGGTCGCGTGGCGTGGGAATGAAAACGACTTGAAAGGCGAAATTCTTTTTGGCGAAACGGCGATTCAGCGACTTTTCATAAGCTCGGCCGAGTTCCGCCTCGACGCCGAGAACAACGCCTTTATCGAGAAAGAATGACGTTCTGCTGAAGGGCACGAGTATCCGGACGACCCGCCGCTTGAGCATCGCGTCGAAGTCACCGGTCCAGATGCCGACCGCGGGAAGCGCCATGATTTTTGGAGCGGCCTGAACGGAAGAGACCGCGGTAAGGAGAAGAGCCAATACAACCGCGGCCCCGCGGACAGCGCGACAAGCGCCCCGACCCGCGCCGGCGATGCGTCGGCTATCCCGGCGTTGCCGCCGAAGCGCAGGCCCAATTATGGTCACGTGCCTCTCGCGCCCCTCCAGAACCAGCTCGCTGCCAAATCTCCACAGGCAAAACAAACCCGTCGAGTTGGACCGAAGGCCAATCGATCCATTCGTGGTCGCACACTGTCAGATGCCCGGACGGGACTGCTTACTCGCGAAAACCGAGCAGCCGCACGATGAGATCGTCAACGTGCCGTTCGATTTCGCTCAAGGCCGTCACCGGCGACGCGATGTCGACATCGTCGACATGCCAATAGGTAACGCGATCTTCCCAGCCGCGAAACCGCTCGGTCAGAAGCGGCCGGTGCTCCGTCTCTTTGAGCGCGACGACGAGCTTTGCGGATTCGAGGTCGCTTAAGGTGCATGACGCGGGCATACGATCCGCGCCGCGCGCCGCGATGCCGCGTTCTTCAAGCGCCTGCCGTGTGTAAACCGACAGCGGCCCCACATTGTTAACGCCGCGCTCGATCGCCAGCGCCCGCGATGTAGCGCTCCACGGTACGCTGAGCTGCGGCGCATGATGATTGAAAAGCTCTTCGGCGAAACGGCTGCGATAGTAATTGCCGGTGCACAGGAAAAGGACGTGAGGCATCCGCAGTCCTTACCACAGGACTGTCGAATACCTCGTGTCGTTGCGGCGAAAGCCCGCCGCTAGAAGCGATAGTTCACACCGACTACAACGTTTTGCAGGTCGCGTTTGAAGCTGACGGGCACGCCGGTCCCGGTGATACCCGAGCCGCTGCCGAAGTTCATGTAGTTGTACTCGAGGAAGGCGGTCCAGTTCGGTGCGAACCGGTATTCGACGCCACCGCCGACATCGTAGCCGCCCTTGTTGTTGGAGAAGGTGCCGACGTTGACGCCTGCCACCGTGACGGTCTGCGTCGAGCGCGACCAGGCGCCGCCGCCGTGGACGTACAGCAGCGTGTTGGGCCACGCCGCGTAGCCGAGGCGCGCGGTCAGCGTATTGAACCATTGCGTTTTGCCGTCCACCGTACCGCCAGTCAGAGGGCCGCTGACAAAGGTCGATCCGCCGGTGAGGCTCGCGCCGTCGAACATGTCGCGCGCGCCAATGACGAAACCGCCGGCGAACTGGTAATCGCAGCCGACCTGCACGCCGCCGACAAAGCCGGAATTCGTTGCCGACACACCGGAGCCGGTGGGATCAACCGTCATCTGCCCGCGAGCCCAACCCGCGCCGATGTTGCCGCCGACATAACAGCCGGTCCAGGTCTGCACCGGCACGGGGATGAAGGCCGGCGCTTTGACAGCCGGCCGCATGTCGGCCGCGGAAGCGAATGAAACACAGGCAACTGTAGCGGCGGCGGCAAGCAAAGCGCATTTCAAGTGACGCATGACCCATCCTTCCAAACCGAGGCTTATTTCGTTTCAGCCGAAATGGAAGAGTGCGCGTGAACGGCAGTCGCCCCTATTGGGCCTAGGGGCAATAGGGAAAGGTTAGCCCCTATATAAAAGCGCCGTGGGTGCGCGCACGAATGATCCGGAAAATAATCCGCAGCCTCTTGACTCTAATCCTTATATAGGCTTATATACTCTCCATCCCGCCCAATCTACGAGGGGCGTTTGATCAGCGTCATCAGACGTTGGGCGGGGAGCGGTGGCTGGAAGGCGCGTTGGAGATGCGACGCAAATGCCCTTCCGGCGGTCCAAGCCGCATGACGCCCGGGCCGCCAGCCGCGGTCCACAGGGCGGAGTGTGGAAGAAGCGAGAGAAGCCGGACTTACGGCTGGGTACCTTCTTCAGGTCTCGTTCCGTCCGCAGCGGTGGGTAAAAATGGTACTCCCACCGGGGATCATGCGGAGCAAACCTATAAACATCGCGCGCGGGACGCCGGGAAACCGGCACTCCGTGGTGACTACGCCTGTGTACTCCAACTCACTTTCGTACACAGGGCTGCGGGGCTGTTTGGGCCCCGGCGTTCCGCGCGCCCTCGTTATTGAGGGCAGCAAAGGAAGGCGAAGTTGGAAGACGGCCTGCCCGGGGCCGATAAAGAATACGGGCGATGAATCATGTCTGCTTCTTATCCCTCCCCTGCCGGGGAGGATAAAAAAATCAGCGGTGCTCGCTGCCCTCGATGCCGGTCATGGCAGCGGCGAGAAACAAAAACGCAAAAATGGCGCCGGCTATTTCAAAAATCAGCATCGGAAACGTCCCTCCAACCAACGAAAAACCGGTCCCAGGGAACTTGAAGAGCCCGGGGGCCGGCGTCCGCTTAACAAGCGCACAGCGGCGCGTTCGTTCCAGATGGAACCGGGCCGGGCGGCTTTCAAGGAAGACCCAATGAAGGAATGGAGGCTATGCCGCAGCGTAATGGCTGCTCAAACCCGAGTTCCTCGGGCCAGATTGAGTCAGGCTGGATTTGGTTACGCCTTGAGCGCGAACTTCACGACGTTGCCTTCGGGCCGCATGGCCCGGTCCGGGTTCGGCACGTAGAGGCCGCGCTTGTCGGCCATCGGCTTGAAGGCGTCGGTCAGGCCGACCACGGTTTCGGCGGCGCCGAGCAAAAGGAAGGACTGCTCCGGCATCTGGCGCGCGACGCGGTTGAGCACGCTGATCTTGGTTTCCTGATCGAAATAGATCAGCACGTTGCGGCAGAACACCATGTCGAAGGTGCCGAGCGCGGAGAAATCCTTCAGCAGATTGAGCGGCCGGAATTGCACCATGGCGCGGATGTCCGCCGAGATCTGCCAATTGTCGCCGACCTGCGTGAAGTATTTGACGAGCTGCTGGATCGGCAGGCCGCGCTGCACTTCGAATTGGCTGTAGACGCCGGCCTTGGCGCGCGTCAGCACGTCGCCGGAAA
>DASYCM010000397.1:0-2187 GCA_036500165.1 Pseudolabrys sp. | reverse complement strand
GTTAAGCCCCCGTTAAACGCGAAACTCTAGGCTTTCACCGTCGGCATTGTGGCCGGCGGATGGATCTATGAACGTTTTGCCCCTCACCAGAACGGCGATGCGGGCAGCGCTGCACGCGCTGTTGCTTTTGCTCGCGCTAACAGTGGCGCAAACCCAGGCATGGGCCCAGGAGCGTATCAAGGGCGAACTCGCCATTGCGACCGACGCCGGATTTCTCCGGCTTATCTTCCGGTTCGACGAGGAAGTAACGGCCAAGGTGCGCATCTCCGGTGCGATCATGGTCGTGAGCTTCGACAAGCCCATCAATGTCGCGGTCGATCGTATCAACGCCAGCGCGCCGGATTACGTCAGCGCGTCGCGGCTCGATCCCGACGGCAAGGCGATCCGCATCGGCCTGGCGCGCCGTGTGAAAGTGAACTCGATTCCGGCGGCCGAAAGATTTTACGTCGACGTCATGCCGGACAATTGGGCGGGCGTGCTGCCCGGCCTGCCGCAGGAAGTGGTCGACGATCTGTCGCGCCGCACCCGTGAAGCCGAACGTCAGCTCAAGTCGCAGCGGATGGCGAAGCAGAAGCAGATGCAAACCATCCGCGTGAGGGTCGCGACTCAGCCAACCTTCGTGCGTTACGTCTTCGATGTGCCGGAGCAGGTGAATGCCATGCCGGACCGCGGCGATGGCAAACTCACGGTCAATTTCGATCAGCAGATCAAATGGGATCTGGCCGACGCCAAAGCGGCGCTGCCGTCGACGCTGGAGTCGATTGAAGCCGACACCGATTTCGGTTCGTCCGCGGTGACGTTTACCCTCAATGGTACGCCGGACGTGCGCACCTTCCGCGAGGAAGGCAGCGTTGTCGTCGATGTCGGCATTGGCATTGCCAAGCCCAAGCTTCTAATGAAAGGGGGCGGAGCGGCTGTGGTCGCCAGCCCGCCCGAAACGGTGCCCGCCATTGAGGCTCCGGAAGCAGCTCCGATCAAGGATGCTCCCGCCGCCGAGCAAGCCGTGAAACCGGCGTCGCCTGCATCGCCGCCGCCGTTGGTGGATGCCGAAGCGCCGGCACCTGCAAAGACCGTCCAGGCTTCGGGCCCGCAACCGCTTGCGCAGCAAGCGCCTGTGCAACAAGCGCCTATGCAACTAGCCGCCGCTGCCACCAAGCCTGCCGCCGCACCCGTGAAGTCGGCGGAACCTGTCGTTGCGGCACCCGCTGTCGTTGCGCCCGCCGGA
Source organism: Pseudolabrys sp. (assembly GCA_036500165.1). Lineage (GTDB taxonomy): Bacteria > Pseudomonadota > Alphaproteobacteria > Rhizobiales > Xanthobacteraceae > Pseudolabrys. Next base: position 962 of record DASYCM010000397.1, on the reverse strand, counting down.
GCGCCGGCGGTTGCCACCGCGCCGCGGCCGGCGCCCAATCCGGACGCGCCCGTGGTCGCGATCGTCAGCCGCGACGGCGGCGGCCTGAAGATCGAACTGCCGTTCGCGTTGCCGACGCCGTCCGCAGTCTTCCGCCGCGCCGATGTCCTGTGGATGGTGTTCGATAGCCCGTCCAAGATCGACGTGACGCCGCTGATGACGGGCACCGCCGACCTAGTGCGCAGTGCGGAATTCACGCGCGGTCTCGACGGCGAGGGCATCGTGCGCATGCGCCTTGCGCGTCCGCTGCTGACGAGCCTTGATGCCGACGGTCCGAGCTGGATCGTCAATATCGGCGAAACCGTCATGGCGCCGAGCAAGCCGCTGACCGTCGCCCGAACGACCGCCGGCAAAGGCCGCGCCAGCATAGCCATTCCCTTCGCCGATCCAGCGCGCATCCACCGGATGGGCGATCCCGGTTTTGGCGATCAGATCATGGTCGTCACCGCGCTTGGGCCCGCGCGCGGCTTTATCAAGTCACAGGACTTTGTCGAGTTGCGAACCCTGGCGTCGACCCATGGCGTGGTCATTCAGCCGATTGCCGACGACATCGCGGCCGAATTGAGCGCCGACAAGATCACCATCGGCCGCCCCGGTGGTTTGTCGATCTCGCCGACCTTGGCCGGCGCTCAACAGCAGGTCGCGCCGAACTTCCGTGGCATGACGTTCGATACGCAACTGTGGGGTTTCGATCGCCAGGCCAAATTCAGCGAACGTCAGGCCGAATTGATCCGCCTTGCCGCGTCCGCGCCGCCGAAGCAACGCAAGCCGGCGCGGTTCAATCTCGCGCGCTTCTATCTGGCGCAGGAAATGCCGGCGGAAGCCAAGGCCGTGCTCGATGTCGCCATGGCCGACGACCGCAGCAACGGCGATGACATTACCGGCAGTATTCTGCGTTCCATCGCCAATGTAATGCTGGACCG
>DASYCM010000396.1:0-9801 GCA_036500165.1 Pseudolabrys sp. | reverse complement strand
GGCCATCGACCTGAGAGGTCGAGACTGTTACAGAGCGCCAGACTTTGACGCGGGATGGAGCAGCCCGGTAGCTCGTCAGGCTCATAACCTGAAGGTCGTAGGTTCAAATCCTACTCCCGCAACCAAATTGAGTGCAGCACTAAGGCCCGGTCTCGCGACCGGGCCTTAGTCGTTTTGGGGCACTCGCGCCTTTAGAAAATCCTCCGGGGCCGTTTTGGATAAATCTTTTCAGAATTTCTTCGTCTGACGCGCAGCAACATTTGGCGCGCTTTTTCACGCGGCATCTTTCGCTATCGGCATGGCACAGCGTCGGAATCCGGCTTCGCTGCGTTGCGGAAAGTCACGCCAACAACCAGCCGTTATTATGTATACAAGGAATTTGCCTTTTGAACCGGAACGGTTACGCTTTGTTTATGCGATGAACGACACGCGATGAGCCGGCGATCAGATCGGCCATCACTCGAAACCCAAGGGAGGATGCATGCTTACAAACCGCAAGGTTCTGAGCGTCGGCGTTGTGTGCGTTGCCGGCCTGATTGCACTGTCGTCGGTACCCGCCAAAGCGTGGGAGCCGAGCCACCCGATCGAAATCATCGTGCCGGCTGGCACCGGCGGCGGCGCCGATCAGATGGCGCGCACGCTGCAAGGCATTATCACCAAGCACAATTTGTCGAAGCAGTCGGTGGTTGTGATCAACAAGTCCGGCGGCGCCGGTGGCGAAGGTTTCCTCGACGTCAAAAACTCGCGCGGCAACGCGCATAAGCTGATCATCACACTGTCGAACCTGTTCACGACGCCGATGGCGACCGGCATTCCTTTTTCGTGGAAGGACATGACCCCGGTCGCGATGATGGCGCTGGACGAATTCGTCCTCTGGACCAACGCCGAGAAGCCCTACAAGTCGGTGAAGGAATACGTTGACGCCATCAAGGCCGCGCCGGACAACACCTTCAAGATGGGTGGCACCGGCTCCAAGCAGGAAGACCAGATCATCACCGTCGCGCTTGAAAAGGCGACCGGCAAAAAGATGACTTACATTCCTTACAAGGGCGGTGGTGAAGTCGCCGTGCAGCTCGTCGGCAATCACGTCGACTCCACGGTCAACAATCCGATCGAGGCGGTGGCGCACTGGCGTGCCGGAAAGCTGCGCGCGCTCTGCGTGTTCGACAGCAAGAAGCTCGACTACAAGGACAAGATCACCGCCGATCAATCCTGGAACGACATCCCGACCTGCAAGTCGGCCGGCCTTGATGTCGAATACCTGATGCTGCGCGGCTTCTTCATGCCGCCGGGCGTCAAGCCGGACGAGGTCGCCTACTACGTCGATCTGTTCAAGAAGGTCCGCGAGACGCCGGAATGGCAGAAGCTGATGAGCGATGGCGCCTTCAACACTACTTTCATGACCGGCGACGATTACACCAAGTGGGTGGCTGACGCCGAGAAGCTTCATGAGGGCCTGATGAAGGCAGCTGGCTTCCTCGCGAACAAGACCAACTAGCAACGCGCCGTTCCGGCAGGTCAAGTCACGCGAGGAATGCAATGAACGAAACCGCGAACGAAGCCGGTGGGGCGGGTCCGTCCCACCGGGGTGTGGAAGCCGGCGTCGTGATCGCCATCGCGATCCTCGCGATCATCGGAATCATCGGCGCTAGCCGCGTCGGCACGGGATGGAGCGCCGAGGGCCCGCGCGCTGGCTTCTTCCCGTTTTTTATCTGCATCGCCATTCTGATCTCCTGCGCCGTCAATCTGGTGCAGGTTTTCAAAAGCGAGAACGATGGCGCTGTCTTTGCGTCTTGGGACCAGATCAAGAAAGTCATGCAGGTCGTGGTGCCGACCGCTGTCTACGTGGCCATTATTCCGTACAGCGGCATCTACGTGGCGTCGGCTCTGCTGATCGTCGGATTTATGAAAGTGCTGGGCCGCTACGGTTGGGCTGCGGCGCTCGCGGTCGGGGTCGCGGTGCCGCTATTCACCTTCGTCGCGTTCGAGAAATGGTTCCTGGTGCCGCTGCCAAAGGGTCCGCTCGAGCATCTGCTGGGATACTGAGATCGGGGGCGAGGCTGCTGCGTTTGCGCGGGTGGCCCAGGGAATTTGTCACATGGAAGATATCGGCAATCTCTTTCACGGTTTTGCTGTCGTCGTGCAGCCGTACAATCTGGTGTTGATGGTTGTCGGCATTGTCCTCGGCGTCATCGTTGGCGTGCTGCCAGGTTTGGGCGGCGCCAACGGCGTCGCGATCTTGCTTCCTCTCACGTTTTCGATGTCGCCAACGTCGGCGATCATCATGCTGTCCTGCATCTACTGGGGCGCGCTGTTCGGCGGCGCCATCACCTCGATCCTTTTCAATATCCCCGGCGAACCATGGTCGGTCGCGACCACATTCGACGGCTATCCGATGGCACAGCAGGGCCGCGCCGGCGAGGCACTGACCGCGGCCTTCACGTCGTCATTCGTTGGCGCGCTGTTTGCCGTCATCATGATCACGCTGGTGGCGCCGCTGGTGGCGAGTTTCGCGCTGCGGTTCGGCCCGCCTGAAATCTTCTCGGTCTACTTTCTCGCCTTCTGCAGCTTCGTGGGCTTGAGCAAAGAGCCGCCGTTCAAGACGGTTGCCTCGATGATGCTTGGCTTTGCGCTCGGCGCGGTCGGTCTCGACCAGATGACCGGTCAATTGCGGTTGACTTTCGGCTTTGAGACGCTGCTCACCGGCTTCGACTTTCTTATCGCCGTCATCGGCCTGTTTGGCATCGGCGAAATCCTGCTGACCATGGAGGAGGGCTTAAGCTTCCGCGGCAAGGCGGCCAAGATCAACCTCAAGGTCGTAGTGCAGACGTGGGTGCAGCTGCCTCGTTACTGGATGCTGTATCTGCGTTCCTGCCTGATCGGCTGCTGGATGGGCATCAGTCCGGCCGGTGCGACGCCGGCATCGTTCATGAGTTACGGCATAGCCAAGCGTATTTCTAAACATGGCAAGAATTTCGGCAAAGGCGAAATCGAAGGCGTGATCGCGCCGGAAACAGCCGCGCATGCCGCGGGCACTTCGGCGCTGCTGCCGATGATTTCACTCGGCGTGCCAGGCTCGCCCACCGCCGCCGTGCTGCTCGGCGGCTTGCTCATCTGGGGACTTCAGCCCGGTCCGCTGCTGTTCACCGAGCAGAAGGATTTCGTTTGGGGTCTGATCGCCTCGATGTACATGGGCAACATTGTCGGTCTTATCGTCGTGCTGACCTGCGTGCCGCTGTTTGCCGCGATCCTGCGTATCCCGTTCAGCGTCATTGCGCCGGTTATTTTGGTGCTGTGCGCTATCGGCGCTTATACCGTGCACAACAACACCTTCGATGTGGTGATGATGCTGGTGTTCGGCGTCGTCGGCTATTTCATGAAGAAGACCAACTACCCGTTGGCGCCCATGGTGCTGGCCATTGTGCTCGGCGACAAGGCCGAGGAATCCTTCCGGCAGTCGTTGCTGGCGTCGCAAGGCGGCCTTGGCGTGTTCTGGTCGAGCGGACTGGTCACGACCATCATGACGCTCGGTCTGGTCGCGCTGTTCTGGCCGATCATTCAAGCAGGCTGGTCGCGCGTTCGCAGCGCAACAGGTTCCCCGCGGCCGGCCGCTTAGCGCCAAAATTTATCGCATATAAATAGGCTGGCGCTTTTGTGCCGGCCTTTCCGGATTTTGTTTATGTCAATTTAATACAACTCCACCGCGGATTTAGCTTACCAATATCCGCCTTTCGGCTGAGACCGGAAGTAATCAAAAACATAAATCGGGGGAGGAGTTTGGAATGACAACGGTAGCCGGTACGGCTGAAACGGCCCGTGCATCGGAAATGATGCGTTGGGGTCAACTTGTAATCGGCGTCATCTGCATGGTGATGATCGCCAATCTGCAATACGGCTGGACGTTCTTCGTCCCCGATATCCAAAAGACGTTCGGCTGGGATCGCGCCTCGATCCAGATCGCTTTCACGCTCTTCGTGTTGTTCGAGACCTGGCTGGTTCCGATTGAAGGCTGGTTTGTCGACAAATACGGCCCGCGGATCGTGATCTTTGTCGGCGGCGTTTTGTGCGGCATCGGCTGGGTGATGAACTCCTACGCCACGAGCCTCACCGAATACTACGTGGCGCAGATCATCGCCGGCATCGGCGCCGGTGGCGTTTACGGCACCTGTATCGGCACAGCGCTCAAGTGGTTTCCGGATAAACGTGGCCTTGCCGCGGGCATCACCGCCGCCGGCTTCGGCGCGGGTTCAGCGCTCACCGTCGCACCGATCCAGGCGATGATCGCCTCGAGCGGGTTCCAGGCCACCTTCTTCAACTTCGGCATCGGCCAAGGCGTCATCGTCTGTATTCTGGCGTTCTTCCTGAATGCGCCGAAGCCCGGTCAGGTGCCGGAAACCACGCGCAACACCAAGGTCATCCAGAACACCCGCCAGTTCTCGCCGAGCGAGATCATCGGGCCAACGAACTTCTGGTATATTGGCGGCGCGATCGCGCTAGTGGGTGGCCTCGCCATGTGGGCCGTAGGCCAGCAATTCTACATTCCGCTGGCGCTGGCCGTGCTCATCTTCGGCTACGGCGGCTACACGATCTGGACGCGCGGACAACCGATCTTCACGTTGATGTACTTCATGTTCGTGATCGTCGGTGCGGGCGGCTTGATGGTGACGGCGAATCTCGCGCCGATCTCGCAGGATCTCAAGATCGCCGGCGTATCGGTGTCGCTGTTCGGTCTTACCATGACGGCGCTGACTTTCGCCGCCACGCTGGACCGCATTCTCAACGGCCTGACCCGCCCGTTCTTCGGCTGGGTGTCCGATCATATTGGCCGCGAGAACACGATGTTCATTGCCTTTGGCATCGAAGGCATTGGCATCTATGCGCTCTATCTTTTCGGGCATAACCCCGTGATGTTCGTGATCCTGAGCGGTCTGGTGTTCTTCGCCTGGGGCGAGATCTACAGTCTCTTCCCGTCGACCTGTACCGACACGTTCGGTGCCAAGTTTGCCACCACCAACGCCGGCCTGCTCTACACGGCGAAGGGAACGGCTGCGCTGCTGGTGCCCTACACCAACCAGATCCAGAAGGTCACCGGAAGCTGGGACATGGTTTTCATCATCGCGGCAGCGGCGAACATTCTGGCCGCCGTTCTCGCCATCGCTGTCTTGAAGCCATGGCGCGCCAAGGTGATCGCGCGGGGATGATCCGCTAACTCGATAAATCGGCCGCCCCGGGAAATATCTCGCGGGCGGCCTTTTTGTTGGAAGTCATCCCGGCAGAAATATTTGCTGCATCGCAGCAAATCGACAATTCATTTGCGGCAAAAACTGAAATTCGGTTGCGCGGTCAAAGGCCACTGGCATATTGTATACCAGCATGAGTACCCGCGTCCGTTCTTCCAGCAATGTTCGTGTTAGTGCCCGCGGGCTTGAAGCCGCGCGTGCGCCTCTGTCGCCGCAGCCGTCGCTGGCGCCAATCGAAACGACACAGAGCTTCAAGCACAAGGCCTATACGGCGTTGAAGAACGCCATCGTTGCGATGGATATTTATCGCAATCGCGAGGATATCCGGCTCGACGAACGCAAACTAGCCCAGGATTTCGGCATCAGCCGTACGCCGGTGCGCGAGGCCATGGCGCAGCTCGAGAGCGAAGGCTTCGTGCGCATGGTGCCGCGCCGCGGCATCTACGTCGTACGCAAGACCAAACGCGAGGTGATCGAGATGATCACCGCCTGGGCCGCGCTCGAAAGCATGGCGGCGCGCCTGATCACGCAGACCGCGAGCCCGGACGAGATCACCGGCTTGCGTACGATGTTCGCCACCTTCACGGACGGCAAGGCCCGTGCACACCTCGACGAGTATTCCGAGGTCAATATCGAATTCCACCAGAGCATCATCAGGCTCAGCGGCAATCGCGTGCTGATCGATCTTGCAGAGAATCTGTTCACGCATATGCGCATGATCCGGCGCAAGACCATCGTCGAGAAGGATCGCGTTGAGCGATCGATCCGCGATCATATGAACATTATCGAAGCACTGGAGGCGCGCTCGACCGATCGCGCCGAAGAACTGGTCCGCGATCACGCGCTCGGCCTTGCCAAGCACGTGGAGCAATTTGCCGATTATCTGGACTAGCGCATGATTCCGAAAAGCGGGTACCGGTTTTCGGACAAGATCATGCGCCAACAACAAGAGTCGACGTGCCACATTTTTTTCTAAAGCTGATCGCGCCGCGACCGACCTTCGCCATGGACCTGAACGACCAGGAGAAGGCGATGATGCAGGAGCATTTCCAGTATTGGAAAGGCCGTCAGGACAAAGGTGAAGTTCTTGTGTTCGGACCGGTAATGGACCCGAAGGGGCCGTATGGCATGGGCGTCATCGAGGCGGTCGATGAGGCGGGCGCACGTGCGTTTGCCGACGGCGATCCGGCGATGAAGTCGAACGCTGGCTTTGCTTGCGACATTTTTCCGATGCGCGCGGTCACGCGCGCGCCCACGAACTAACCCGAACTAAAAGAGAGTTTCCATGTCTGAAGCAGTAGTAAAAACGGCGCCCACGGAAGATGCCGAGCAGACCGACGGCTTTAATCTGATCATCGATGCACTCAAGCTCAACGGCTTGAACACCATCTACGGCGTTCCGGGCATTCCAATCACGGATTTCGGGCGCATGGCGCAGGCCGCCGGCATCCGGGTTCTGTCCTTCCGTCATGAACAGAACGCGGGTTATGCCGCCTCGATCGCGGGCTTCCTGACCAAGAAGCCCGGCGTCTGCCTCACCGTCTCGGCGCCCGGCTTCCTCAACGGCCTGACTGCGCTGGCGCATGCCACCACCAATTGCTTTCCGATGATCCTGATTTCGGGCTCGTCCGAGCGCGAAATCGTCGACCTGCAGCAGGGCGACTACGAGGAGATGGACCAACTCGCCATCGCCAAGCCGCTCTGCAAGGCGGCATTCCGCGTGCTGCACGCCGCCGACATCGGCATCGGTCTCGCGCGCGCCATCCGCGCCGCGGTTTCGGGCCGTCCAGGCGGTGTCTACCTCGACCTGCCGGCCAAGCTGTTTGGCCAGGTGATGGACGCCGAAGCCGGCAAGAAGTCGCTGGTCAAGGTCATCGACGCGGCTCCGGCGCAGATCCCGTCGCCCGAATCGATCAAGCGCGCGCTCGACGTTCTCAAGTCAGCGAAGAAGCCGCTGATCATTCTCGGCAAGGGCGCGGCTTACGCGCAGGCTGACGATGCGATCCGTTCGCTGGTCGAAAAGAGCGGCGTTCCGTTCCTGCCGATGAGCATGGCCAAGGGGCTGTTGCCCGACACGCATGCGCAATGCGCTGGCGCGGCACGCTCGACGGTGTTGAAAGACAGCGATGTCGTCATGCTGATCGGCGCGCGCCTCAACTGGCTGTTGTCGCACGGCAAGGGCAAGAGCTGGGGCGATGCACCGAAGAAATTCATTCAGATCGACATCGAGCCGAAGGAAATGGACTCGAACGTCGAAATCGTCGCGCCGGTCGTCGGCGACATCGGCTCGTGCGTCAACGCGCTGCTGCAAGGCATGGGCAACTGGCCGCCGCCGCCGGCGGACTGGACCAACGCGGTCAAGACCAAGCGTGACGACAACGTCGCCAAGATGGCGCCGCGTCTGATGAACAATAACGTGCCGATGGATTATCACGGCGCGCTCGGCGTGCTGCGCACCATCGTCAAGGAGCGCCCGGACGCGATCCTGGTGAACGAAGGCGCCAATACGCTCGATCTCGCGCGCGGTATCATCGACATTTACCAGCCGCGCAAACGTATCGACGTCGGCACCTGGGGCATCATGGGTATCGGCATGGGCTATGCCATCGCCGCCGCCGTCGAGACCGGCAAGCCGGTGCTGTGCGTCGAGGGCGACTCGGCGTTCGGCTTCTCCGGCATGGAGGTAGAGACCATCTGCCGGTACAACCTGCCGGTCTGCATCGTTATCTTCAACAACGACGGCATTTATCGCGGCACCGACGTCAATACGAACGGCAGCTCCGATCCGGCGCCGACCGTGTTCGTCAAGGGTTCGCGTTACGACAAGATGATCGAGGCCTTCGGAGGCGTCGGTGTCAATGCGACGTCGCCCGACGAGCTCAAGCGCGCCGTCAACGCCGCGATGGACTCAGGGAAACCGACTTTGATCAACGCGGTTCTCGATCCGGCCGCCGGCAGTGAATCCGGCCGCATCGGCAATCTCAATCCGCAGAGCAAACTGAAGAAAAAGTAATCACCACGCAATTCGTATGACGCCGGATGCCTGTACGGCTCGGCGAGATGAAGGAAATTCAAGATGGCCAAGAAATCGAAAAAGGCGAAAGCCAAATCTAAACCCGCGGCGAAGAAATCTTCCCGTAAGGTAGTAAAGCTTGCTGCCAAAAAGTCCGTCGAGAAGAAGGCTTCGCCCAAAAAGGCGAACGGCAACGGCACACCGAGAATATCGAGCAAGCCCTACGGCCAAGACGGCAAGGCACTCACCGGCGTCCGCATCCTCGATTTCACGCATGTGCAATCCGGTCCGACCTGCACGCAGTTGTTGGCCTGGTTCGGCGCTGACGTCATCAAGGTCGAGCGCCCCGGTGTCGGCGACATCACGCGCGGTCAACTCGTGGACGTGAAGGGCGCCGACTCGCTGTACTTCACGATGCTCAACCACAACAAACGGTCGATCACGATCGACTCGAAGCATCCGCAGGGCATGCGCGTGCTCAATGCGTTGATCAAGTCCTGCGACGTGTTGGTCGAGAACTTTGCACCCGGCGCACTCGATCGCATGGGATTGACGTGGGAGTACATCCACAAGCTCAACCCGCGCATGATCGTCGCGTCGGTGAAGGGCTTTGGCCCCGGTCCTTACGAGGACTGCAAGGTCTATGAGAACGTCGCGCAGTGCGCCGGCGGCTCGGCCTCAACGACCGGTTTTCGCGACGGTCCGCCGCTCGTCACCGGCGCGCAGATCGGCGACTCCGGCACGGGTCTGCATCTCGCGCTCGGCATCGTCTCGGCGCTGTTTCAGCGCAACCGCACCGGTCGCGGCCAGAAGGTGCTGTGCGCCATGCAGGACGGCGTGCTCAACCTCTCGCGCGTCAAGCTGCGCGACCAGCAGCGCTTGGCGCATGGCCCGCTTACCGAATACAGCCAGTACGGCGAGGGTATTGCGTTCGGCGACGCGACCCCGCGCGCCGGCAACGACTCCGGTGGCGGCCAGCCGGGCCGCATTCTCAAGTGCAAGGGCGCGCCGGAAGATCCGAACGCCTACATCTATTTCATTACCCAGGCGCCGGTCTGGGGTCCGATCTGCGATCTGATCGGCGAACCAACCTGGAAGACCGATCCGGAATACGCCACGCCGCGTGCGCGCCTGCCGAAGCTCAATCAAATCTTCGCCCGCATCGAAGAGTGGACCATGACCATGACCAAGTTCGAGGTCATGAACGCGTGTAACGAAGTCGACATTCCGGTCGGGCCGATCCTGTCAATGAAGGAACTGGCCGAAGAGCAGTCATTGCGCGACACCGGCACGGTGGTCGAGATCGATCACCCTGTGCGCGGCAAGTATCTCAGCGTCGGCAACCCGATCAAGATGTCGGACTCGATTTCGGAAGTGAAGCGCTCACCGTTGCTCGGTGAGCACACTGACGAGATTTTGACCAAGGTGCTCGGCTTCAAGGCCGCTGAGGTTGCGGAAATCAAGAACTCCGGCGCCCTGAGCGCGCCGGAGAAGAAGGAAAAAGCGGCGTAACGAGGCTGTCATCGTCGGCGACGACGATCCATCGCT
>DASYCM010000395.1:0-4236 GCA_036500165.1 Pseudolabrys sp. | reverse complement strand
CCGGCCTCGCCCGGCGGCATCAACGACACAGTCGCACGCATCATCCAGCCGAAACTCGTCGAGGCATTGAAACAGCCCATCGTCATTGAGAATAAAACCGGCGCGAACAACATGATCGGCACCGATTTCGTCGCGAAGTCGCCGGCCGATGGTTACACGCTGCTCGTCGTGCCCGCCTCGCATTCGGTCAATCCGGCCGTGCGCAAGATGCCGTTCGATACCGAGCGCGATCTCACGCCGATCGTCCTGATCGGTAAAAGCGCGCTGATGTTTCTGGTCAATCCGGGTGTGCCGGCAAAAAGCATCCAGGAATTCGCAGTGCTCGCGAAAGCGCAACCCGATAAATTTTCGTTCGCGACACCCGGCGTGGCCAGTCAGGCCCATCTCGTCCTGTCGCAGTGGGCTTCCATGTCTGGAGTCGCGGCCACGCAAATTCCGTATCGCGGCGGCGCTCCAGCCATGCTCGCCACCATCTCGGGCGAAGCTCAATTTACAATGATGTCGGGTGTGTTGGCCGCGCCGCAGATCGCCGCCAGCAAGTTGCGAGGTCTGGCCGTCGGCAGCCTGACGCGCGACCCGCACTTTCCCGATATTCCAACGCTCAACGAAAGCGGCTATCCGGGCCTCGAAGCCGTCACGTGGGTTGGCGTCTTCGCGCCGGCCGGCACACCGCCGGCGATTGTCGCGCGCTTGAACGCGGACATCGACCGAGTGATCCACGATCCCGATGTCGCCGCTAATCTCGACAAGCAAGGCCTTATCGTACAGGGCGGCCAGCCCGACGTTCTTGGCCGGCTGGTCACCACCGAGATCGCACGGTGGACCGCGGTTGCACGTCAGGGACACATCAGCGTCCAGCCATAGGCTAGCGCGACAAACTCGCCACCGCTTCCCTCACCTCATCCAGCGACGGCGGTGCGCCATGCGCGCCGAGCACGGTGAGTTTGCCAGTTCCGACCGGCTTGGTGAGACTCGGCTGACTGCCAGCAAAGATCGCCACCAGCGGCACGCCAAGCGCGGCGGCCAGATGCAGCAAACCTGTATCGACACCGACGACGAATTCGGCACCTGCGATCAGTTTAGCGACGCTGTCGAGCGGCTGACGCGCCGGCACTTGTGCGTTCGGCAAGGCTGCGGCGATGCGCTCGCTGCGCAGGCGCTCTTCTTCCGTGCCCCACGGCAGCACGATGTCGATGCCGCTCAGGCTTTTACCGAGCGCGATCCAGTTTTCTTCCGGCCACTGTTTCTGCGCCTGTGCTGTCGCGTGCAGAAAGATCGCGGTGCGCGACCCTGCACCCGCCAGTTTCGCCCGATCGAGCCCGAAGTCCGGCGCGCCCTGCGGCTCGTAGCCGAGCGCCCTGCCAGTCAATATCCGGTTGCGGTCAACGGCGTGCAGCGAACGGCTGACACGATGGCGCACATCGTAAAAGGACGAAGCCGGCGGTTCCTTGATGCTTTGGCGGTCGTAGCCATGGCGTGTGCCGCGCGCAAAGCGGCTGATGATGCCGGTGCGCAACAAGCCCTGACAGTCGATCACCACATCATAGCGGCTGGCGCCGATCAGCCGCCTGCTGGCCGAAATCTCACGCCACGTCGCCGATGAGAAGAGAGACTTGCGCCAGCGCCGCCACGCGACCGCGATCACGTCGTCGACTGCTGGGTGCAATCGCACCAGCGGCACGAATGCCTCCTCCACCAGCCAGACCAGCCGGTCGTGCGGCCGCTGCCGCCGTGTCTCGGTGAGCGCCGGCATGTGATGGATCACATCGCCGAGCGAGGACGTCTTTATGAATAAAGTATCGGCCATATTTCGTCGTATTCGGTGCGTACGATAAAGCGGAACCCGCGATTCTGCAGGTCACGCATGCTATTGTATTCGTAAACCGTACGTTAAGCATGGCCACCATAACCCACTCCAACGCGCGCGCGGCCTAAAGCCTCATTCACGGTCCGCCGCTAGGTTATCCAGGCATTTTCCAAGGGGCGAAGGCATGACAATCCTGGTCACGGGCGGCGCAGGCTATATCGGCAGCCATATGGTGCATGAGCTGGTCGACGCCGGCGAACCCGTTGTGGTGCTCGATAACCTGTCGACCGGGTTCCGTTACCTCATTCCGGGCACCGTGCCTTTCGTCAACGGCTCGACCGGCGACCGTGAATTGGTCAAGAAGACTATCGAACGCCATGGCGTAACCGCGATCATCCACTTCGCCGCATCGGTGGTGGTGCCGGATTCGGTCAGCAACCCGCTCGGCTACTACCGCAATAACACGATGAACACCTGCACCCTGCTCGATGCCGCGATCGAGTCCGGCGTGCGCCAGGTCATTTTCTCCTCGACCGCCGCCGTCTACGGCAATGCCGAACAGAATCCCGTTCCCGAGCATGCCGCGACCGCACCGATCTCGCCTTACGGCACGTCGAAGCTGATGTCGGAGATCATGCTGCACGACACCGGCAAGGCGCACGGCCTGCGCTTCGTCATCCTGCGCTACTTCAACGTCGCCGGCGCCGATCCGAAGATGCGCACCGGACAATCGACCGCGGGCGCCACACATCTCATCAAGGTTGCCTGCGAAGCAGCCCTCGGCAAGCGGCCTAAGATGGATATCTACGGTACCGACTTCGACACACCCGATGGCACCGGCATTCGCGACTACATCCATGTCAGCGATCTCGCCCGCGCGCATTCGGCGGCACTGGCGTATCTGCGCCGCGGTGGCGAGAGCCGGACCTTCAACTGCGGCTACGGCAAGGGCGCCTCGGTGCTGGAAGTCATCGACAGCGTACGCCGCATGAGCGGCCGCGAATTCCCGGTCGAGGTCTGTGATCGCCGTCCGGGCGATCCGGCGTCAGTCGTCGCCAATGTCGAGCGGATCCGCTCCACGCTCGACTGGCGCCCGCAATTCCAGGACCTCGACACCATTGTGGCGCACGCTTACGCGTGGGAGCGCAGGCTTTCCGGCAAGCGCGAGACCGCGGCGGCCTAAAACCGTACTAAACTACGGTTTTTCCAGTCTTTTTATCCACCTTTTGGCTTGAAATCTTTGCTCTCAAAGGGCAAGGAAACGGCTGCGCATGCCTTTTCTTTTTGCGCGGTTTAATCGCGCCTCATCATGCGCTCCCATCGCGTTTTTGCGCCCACCAGCGGCCCGACAGAGAGCGAATGAACGACCAGATTCAACAATCGGCCAACGATCCCCGTTACAGCCCTCGTGTTCTCGTCAAGCGGCTGCTGACGGAACAGGGGCTCGTACATTGGCGCAAATATGCGCTCGGCTTCACGCTGATGGCGGTGTCGGCGGGCTGCACCGCGCTCAGCGCCTATTTGATCGGCGATGTCATCAACCAGGCCTACGTCAACCGCAACCTGCGGGGCATTGTCGTCCTGGGCGGCATCACCGCGGCGCTGTTCGCCGTGAAGGGCATCGCCACATACGGCCACAGCGTCGTGCTGTCGCACATCGGCAACCGCATCATCGCTAACAATCAGCGCGCGGTATTTTCCAAGCTGCTCAACGAAGGACTGAAGTTCTTCTCCGAGCGGCACTCGACCGAATTCATCGCACGGCTGTCGACGGGCGCCGCGGCGGCGACGCAAGTCATCAATCTGTTGGTCACGTCGATAGGCCGCGATCTTCTGTCATTGATCGGTCTCGTCACCGTCATGGTGGTGCAGGACCCTTTGATGTCGTTCTTCGCCTTCATCGTCGCGCCGCCGGCCTTCTTCGTATTGCGCAAGCTGATCCGGCGCATCTATGTGATCGCGCGCACACAGTTCCACGGCGGCACCCGTATTCTGGAGACGCTGCAGGAAACGCTGACCGGCATCCGCGTCGTCAAGGCTTTCACGCTCGAAGAGACGATGCGCGAGCGCTTCGACCGTAACGTTGCCGCCGTCGAACACGAAGCCAACAAGATGGCGCGCGTCTCGGCCCGCGCCAGTCCGTTGATGGAAACGCTCGGTGGCTGCGCCATCGCCATTGCCATCACCTATGGCGGTTACCGCGTCATCGACACCGGCGCGACGCCGGGGCAGTTCTTCTCGTTCATTACGGCGTTCCTGCTGGCCTATGAGCCGGCGAAGCGCCTGGCGCGGCTTAATATCGAGCTCAACAGCGCGCTGGTCGGCGTACGCGTGCTGTTCGAGGTCATCGACAGCCCGCCAACCGAGCCGTCCGACATCAACATGCCGCCGTTGAAGGTCGAAGCCGCGCGGCTGGCGCTGGACGACGT
>DASYCM010000394.1:0-3113 GCA_036500165.1 Pseudolabrys sp. | reverse complement strand
CGGCGCGTCCTACCTCTGGAAGGACAATCGCTTCAGTGTGAGCATGGTCTACGGCAGCGGCATGCGTAGCGGGTTCGCCAATACCGATCATGTTGCGCCGTATGCGACGGCCAATTTCGGGATTTCACGTGAGATCCAGGTACCGGACGGGAAGCCGGTCACGCTGCGGTTCGATATCGTGAACGTCTTTGATGCCGTCTACCAGATCAGAGACGGATCAGGCATTGGCGTGTTTGCACCACAGTACGGAATGCGTCGCGGCTTTTTCGTTGGAATTTCGAAAAAGCTTTGAGCGAGAAGAGAGGGCCTCGTCAGGCGTGCTCCCGGGCGTTACGATGATGCGGTGCCGCTTCGGCCCGCCCGGGAGACCTCCTCATGACAACAATTAATCGCCGCGGCGCGTTGTGCGCTGCAATGGCTCTGTCTGCCGTGATGGCCGGACCTTTGATGGCATCAGCTCAGGATTATCCGTCGAAGCCGATCCGGCTCATCGTCGGCTTTCCGGCAGGCGGCCCCAACGACATCCAGGGGCGCATGATTGCACAATGGTTGAGTGCGCGGCTCGGGCAACCGGTCAACGTCGACAACAGGCCGGGCGGTTCGAGCAATCCGGCGACGGAGGAGGCGGTGAAGGCCGCGCCCGACGGTTACACGATGCTGCTGGTCGGACCGGCGAACACGATTAACCCGTCGCTGTACGATAAACTGCCGTTCAATTTCCTCAAAGACATTACGCCGGTGGCGTCGGTCTTGCGTGAACCGCTGGTGATGGTGGTGCATCCGTCGGTGGCGGCCAAGACCGTCGCGGAATTCATCGCGCTCGCCAAGGCCAACCCTGGCAAGCTCAAGATGGCGTCGACGGGGAAGGGGAGTTCGCCGCACGTCACCGGCCTGTTGTTCACGTCGATGGCCAAGGTCGATCTCGACATCGTGCAGTACGCCGGCGGCGGACCGGCGCTCAAGGAGATGATCGAGGGCAAGGCGCAGGTGATGTTTGAACCGATGTCGGCCTCCATCGAGCCGGTGCGCAGCGGCAAACTGCGCGCACTCGCGGTGACGACGACCACGCGCTCGACGGCGCTGCCGGACGTGCCGCCGCTCAGCGAAGCGGTACCCGGCTATGAGGCCAGCGCGCTCACCGGCCTCGGCGTTCCGGCGAAAACGCCGCCGGCAGTCGTCGAGCGGCTCAATAAAGAGATCAACGCGGCGTTCAGCGATGCCGGCATGAAGGCGAAGTTCAATGACACCGGCGCGATCGTCCTGCCGGGCTCGCCATCCGACTTCGGCAAGATGCTCGCGGCCGAAACCGAGAAATGGGCCAAGGTAATCAAGAGCGCCGGCGTCACGCCATAGTGCATGCGCTAATGCGCACGCGCTAAAACCTGGCGCATGCGCCAAATGCAATTGCCGCTATGGCTCGTCGCGGGCGGCTGCGCTAGTTCTGTGACCACATGTCTCATCTCGACCCGCCGCTGACAGAAATGACCCCGCGCCCCTCGCTCGGCGAACTGTTCAAGGCATTTTTCATCGTTTCAATATCCGGCTTCGGCGGTGCATTGCCGTGGGCGCGGCGCATGATCGTCGAGCAGCGCGGCTGGATGACAACGGAGGAGTTCAACGAGGCCTTCGCACTCGCACAATTCCTGCCCGGTCCCAATCTGGTGAATTTCTCGGTTGTGTTCGGTCTGCGGTTCGGTGGTCCGCTCGGCGCTCTGGTGGCCTTTTGCAGTCTGATGGGGCCACCGCTCGTGATCGTTACCATTCTGGCTTTCCTCTATGCCCAGTATGGCGATCTCGAAATGCTCGGGCGCATTCTTAAGGGCATTACCGCTGCTGCGGCCGGATTGTTGATTGCGGTCACCACCAAAATGGCGGCGCCGATATTTTTGAAGCGATGGAACTCGGCGCCGGTGATCGCGCTGCTGGCTTTCCTGGCCGTCGCCATCATGCAGTTCCCATTGCCCTGGGTTTTCGTGGTGTTGGCGCCGATCAGCATCGCTTTGGCCTGGTTCAAGCGATGAACGACAACAGCCCGCTCACGACCCTGTTCGTTTATTTCGCGACGCTGTCGCTGTTCGCGATGGGCGGTGCGAATTCCGCGATCCCGGAAATGCACCGCGTTGCGGTAGACACAATGCATTGGATGACGGATCGGCAGTTCGGCGACATGTTCGCCATCTCACAATTATCGCCGGGGCCGAACGTCATCATTGTGACCCTGATCGGCTACCACGTGGCTGGGTTGGCCGGTGGCGCGGTCGCAACGGTCGCGATGTGCGGGCCGACCTGTTTCCTGGCGTTTTTCGTTGCCGGTTTCTGGGACCGGTTCAAGGATGCGCACTGGCGCATCGCAATCCAGGCGGGTCTGATTCCGCTTTCACTCGGATTGATCGCCGCCAGCGCTTTTGTGCTGGCACGCGTTGCCGACAGCAACGTCTACGCCGGCATTATTACCGCCGTAACTGCGGTGGTTGCCTTTGCCACACGTATCAACCCTCTCTGGGTATTCGCCGCAGGTGGAATACTCGGTTTAAGCGGTTGGCTGTGACCGCACTTTAGCCTAAAGGCTAGTGCGAAGGTCCTAAGTTAGCCTATTGCCTAAGGTTCGCGCTTCCGGCAGAGGGCACTCATGTGCTAAGGATCAAGTAACCAGTCGGTTAGAGCTCAAAAAAAGCGATCTAGGAGGGGTGATGTCTGAGGCAAAATCCTCCCCCGCAGGGGGCGGTTTCCAATTCAAAGTGCGCGGTCCGCGTGATTTTTACGGCGGCCTTGCGCTGATCGCCTTGGCGATCATCGCGCTGTTGGCGTCGGCTGAACTGCCGGGCCAGAGCGGCTTTGCGTTCGGGCCGGGAACGGCGCCACGCATCTTCGCGACCTTGCTCGCCGTGTGCGGCGCCCTCGTCGCCCTCAGCGGTTTGCTGGTCGATGGACCGCCGGTCGAAAAGTTTGCGATCAAAGGTCCCGCTTACGTCATCGTCGGCATTCTTCTTTTCGCCGGCATGATCCGTGGCCTGGATCTGAGCATCGTGAAAATTCCGGCGCGCATCCCGGCACTCGGCCTCGTGATCTCGACGTTCACCGCGTTCATCGTGTCGATCATGGGATCGACCGAA
>DASYCM010000393.1:0-3197 GCA_036500165.1 Pseudolabrys sp. | reverse complement strand
GCGCTGCAAGACACCGTTCTGCAATATCAGGAAGGTGCCGTTGTCGTTGTCCAGGAGTTCGCCCGTCTCCGCGACGACCGTAATGCGCTCGGCCGGATTTCGCCGGTCGTCCAGAAATATTCCGAGCAACTGGCCGTTGGTTCGCCGCTCGCGAATGTGGATGGTGACGCCGCTTTCGATCGAGGTGAAGCGCCCGGGCTGTACGATGGTGGAGACGACGTTGGCGCGCACTTCGGTAAGCCAGTCGCGCAACATGCGCAGGCCCTTCGGGGCGCCATAGGCGCTGATCGCGGTCACCAGTATCGACACCACAATCGCGGAAGATAGGAAGGAACGGAACAGTAGCCACGGCGACATGCCGGCGGCGTTCATGACGATGATTTCGGAATCGGTCGACATCTTGTTGAGCGTGTGCGCGACGGCAATCAGCAGCGCGATCGGCGCGATCACCAGAACGAGCAGGGGAATGATCAGCCCGGTGATGCCGATGAAGACCAGGATGGTCTGGCCCTGACTCGTCATCAGGTCGATATCGCGCAACGCCTGCGTGACCCAGATCACCGCGGTCAGGCTGATGAGCACGACAAGAAACGCACCGAACGTCGTGCGAAAAATATATCGGCTTATCGATCCCATCCGCAGCGTAGTCCCCCAGTTGCAGCACGCACTTACCGCCGGCTCGGCGTCCCACCCGAACCGCGCAGGATTACTTAAGCCTAACCCCTGTTAGGGATTTCCTTGATCCATTCACAAAATGGCTCCGCGAAGGCAGAGCTGATGAACATGCACAACAAAAAGTTAAGCACGGACCGAGGCTTACGCCGCAATCCAAGCCTGTAGA
Organism: Pseudolabrys sp.; assembly: GCA_036500165.1. Taxonomy (GTDB): domain Bacteria; phylum Pseudomonadota; class Alphaproteobacteria; order Rhizobiales; family Xanthobacteraceae; genus Pseudolabrys. The sequence continues at coordinate 2,356 of DASYCM010000393.1, read as the reverse complement.
GCCCGATTCTGGCAAGCAAATAGGGCAGTAGTATTGAAATACCATGACGGCGCCGGCCGCCTGTGAAAAGCCTCAAAAATCAGCGATTTTTGCCTTTGCAGCGGCCGCGCCGCCGCGCCATATGGAACAAGCATAATCTCAGCCGCTCCGACCAAGGAATCTCCGCCCATGACCGACGCGCTCAAGCTTGGCTTTGGCCCCTTTTCCGCACCAAGCAAGGGGATACTGGTCGTGTTCTGTGACGATGGCCTCAAATTCGGGTCGGCCACCGCCAAGGCGTTGGGGTCGGCCACTGGCCTGGTCGCCAGAGCCAGCAAGGCCGAGCGCTTCACCGGCAAGAGCGGGACGTCGCTGGACCTGATCGTGCCTGAAGGCCTCAAGGTGTCCCGGCTGGTCGTCGTCGGCATCGGCAAAACCGCCGACCTCGCGGCAAAGGACTTCCTCAAGCTCGGCGGCATCGCCATGGGCAAAATGCCGGTGTCGGTCAGTGAATTGGCGATCTTCGCCGATCTGCCGGGTGGCGCGATGACGGCCGAGCAGGCCGCCGATGTGGCGCAGGGCGCGCAACTGCGGGCCTACAAGTTCGACCGTTACAAGACCAAGAAAAAGGACGACGAGACAAACGTCGCGAGCCGCACCGTCACCGTCGCAACCGCCGACCTTGCCGGCGCACGCAAAGCCTTCGCATCTCGCACCGTCGTTGCCGACGGCGTCGTGCTGGCGCGCGATCTCGTCAATGAACCAGCCAATGTCCTTTATCCGGTCGAATTCGCCCGCCGTGCGATGGCGCTGAAGAAAGTCGGCGTCACCGTCGAGGTGCTCGACGTCAAGGCGATGAAGAAGCTCGGCATGAATGCGCTTTTGGGTGTCGCGCAAGGTTCGACGCATGAAGGCCGCGTCGTGGTGATGCGCTGGAACGGCGGCAAGAAAGGCGATGCACCGGTCGCCTTCATCGGCAAGGGCGTGTGCTTCGATACCGGCGGCATCTCGATCAAACCGGCCGCCTCGATGGAAGACATGAAGGGCGACATGGCGGGCGCGGCCTGCGTTGTCGGCCTGATGCAGGCGCTTGCGGCGCGCAAAGCCAAGGTCAATGCCGTCGGCCTCATCGGTTGCGTCGAGAACATGCCGGACGGCAACGCGCAGCGGCCGGGCGACATCGTCAAGTCGATGTCGGGCCAGACCATCGAGATCATCAACACCGACGCCGAAGGCCGGCTCGTTCTGGCCGACGTCCTCTGGTACGCGGCGAAGCGCTTCAAGCCGAAATTCATGATCGATCTGGCGACTTTGACCGGCGCCATCATCGTCGCACTCGGCCAGGAATATGCCGGTATGTTTAGCAATAACAATGAGCTGAGCCATCGTCTTCATCTGTCAGGCGAAGAGACTGGCGAGCTTGTGTGGCGCATGCCGCTCAATCCCGTCTACGACAAGATGCTGGAATCGAAATTCGCGGACATGAAGCACACCGGCGGCTCGCGCTGGGGCGGTGCGATCACCGCGGCGCAATTCATCCAGCGCTTTGTCGCCGATGACATTCCGTGGGCGCATCTCGACATCGCCGGCACCGGCTTCGACTCGCGCATGACCGACATCAACAAGAGCTGGGGCTCGGGCTGGGGCGTGCGGCTGCTCGATAAGCTCGTGTCTGACTATTACGAGAAGTAGGATTTAACTTTTGGGCGGCGCGCCATGACCGAGGTTCTATTTTACCACCTACAAGGTCAGAAGCTCGAAGGCGTGCTGACGCCGCTCCTGGAGAAGTCGCTCGAGCGTGGCTGGAAGGTCGTGGTGCAGGGCGCGACAGAGGAACGCCTCGACGCGCTCGACGCGCACCTGTGGACCTACAGCGACGATGGCTTTCTGCCGCACGGCACCTGGCGCGAGCCGGACGCCGCGGCGCAGCCGGTGCTGCTCGCGCTCGACGAGCGCAATCCGAACGAGGCGAGCGTTCGCTTTCTCATCGAGGGTGCGGCGGTGCCGGACGATGCCGCTTCGTATCAGCGTCTCGTGCTGGTGTTCGACGGCAATGATGACGACGCTGTCGCCGCCGCGCGGGCGCAATGGACCGATGCCAAGGCCAAGGGCTTCACGGCGACCTATTGGCAGCCGGACGAGCAGGGCCGCTGGGTAAAAAAGGCCTGATCTTTCAGCCCTGAAAAATATTCCTAGGACTATTGACTTGGTCCACAAGCTAGACTTATATTCCCTTCATCCCGCCCAATCTACGAGGGGCGTTTGATCAGCGTCATCAGACGTTGGGCGGGGTGCGGTGGCTGGAAGGCGCGTTGGAGATGCGACGCAAATGCCCTTCCAGCGGTCCAAGCCGCATGACGCCCGGGCCGCCAGCCGC
>DASYCM010000392.1:0-9204 GCA_036500165.1 Pseudolabrys sp. | reverse complement strand
CACGGTTTTGGTCTTGTCCTTGGCGGCATTGATGACGTCGGCGACCGTGTTGAACGGCTTGGTCTTTGCCGTCGCGATCAGATACGGCGCGGTGCCGATCAACAGCACCGGGTCGAGATCCTTGTCGCTGTCATAGGGCAGGCTGCTCAGTACGAACGGATTGGCGGCGTGATTGTCGAACACGGCGAGCCAGGTGTTGCCGTCCGGCGGCGACTTCGCCACCGACGCAGTGCCGACGCTGCCGGAGGCGCCGGCGCGGTTCTCGATGATGACGGTGGCTTTGAGCCGGTCCTGCAAGGCCGGCTGAATGAGACGCATGATGGCGTCGGTCGAGCCGCCTGGCGGATAGGCGATGACGATGCGGATATTGCTGCCGGCGGCTGGCCAGGATTGCGCGGAAGCGGAGCGGACGACGAATGGCGCGGCAACCGCGCCGAGCACGAGCGTGCGGCGTGAGAACGTCATGGATATCCTCCCCAGGATTTTATTATTGTAGCCAGCATACGCGCATTGCGGGCAGGGCGCACGGGGATCGCTTTGGCCGCGGCTGTGCGAACAGCTATGATTGCTGCGCAGCAGCGAATGGATTTGGCGAATGTTTAGATGGATGGTTTTGGCGACCGCAGCGTTGGCGTTGTTCACTCTTGGCGGCTGCGCCAGCGACGACGTCGGTCCCAGCAAGGCCGAGCTCAAGGCGAAATGGGATAGCGAGAACATCTATCCGCAGGCCTACAAAAGTGACCTGCTGGCGTTCCTGCGGAGCTATATCAACGAGCCGAGCGGGGTGCGGGGCGCGGCGGTGTCGGCGCCGGTCTTGAAAGATGTTGGGCCGGGGGAGCGCTACTACACCTGCGTGCGCTACAACGAGCGCAAGTCGACAGGCGGATATGCCGGATCGAAAGACGGCGTCGCGGTCTATGTATCAGGCAAGCTCGACCGCTTCTTCGATCAGTCGCGCGAAGTACTGCCGTTCTGCAAAGAGGTTGCGTTCGTGCCGTTCCCCGAACTGGAAGCGCTCAAACGCTAATAGCCGGCGCCAATAAAAAAGCGCGCGCATAAAATAGCATGCACAGGTGTACGTGCTAAAGCCGCCGGGCGAAAATACTCGGCAGCGCAGATTGAACAACCAAGCCGAAAGCAGCCTCGGGCGACGAGGTTACTTGACCTTGAGGTTCTCCGCGGAAGTCTTACCGCGGTTTTCGACGAGTTCGAACTGAACGGTCTGACCTTCGTTCAGCGTGCTTAGTCCGGCGCGTTCCACCGCCGAGATATGCACGAACACATCCTTGCCGCCTTCTTGCGGTTGAATGAAGCCGTAGCCCTTCGTCGGATTGAACCACTTAACGGTGCCCTGAGGCATGCTAGATCTCCGAGAGTATTACCGAGTAACAGGCTCAGTTTGGCACAATCTACAACCGGCGAACAAGGACCGAATCGATCCGAACGCCGTCTGGTTGAGTCTTTTTAGAGGGCTCCAGGGCCGGTGCCGGCTGAGGGGATTGAACCCCCGACCTTTGGTTTACAAAACCACTGCTCTACCGCTGAGCTAAGCCGGCGTCCGAAACGCACAGCTATCAGTGCCGTAGGGCCGCTACAAGCCAGCTTTTGGCCTGTCACGCCGGCTATAGGTCATAAAAAACGCCCCGCACCTGAGGTGCGAGGCGTTTCTTTGTCGGCCGGAGGCGGGTGGCCGGAGCCCGCCCGCCGCCTGTGCTTATATGGTCGTTATGTCGCGGTCCTTGGTTTCCGGCAGGAGGATCAGCGCGACGACGAAGCTCATCGACGCGATAATAATCGGATACCAGAGGCCGGAGTAGATGTTGCCGGTGGCCGCCACGATGGCGAACACGGTGGCCGGCAGGAAGCCGCCGAACCAGCCGTTGCCGATGTGGTAGGGCAGCGACAGACCCGAGTAACGAATACGGGTCGGGAACAACTCAACCAGCCAGGCGGCGATCGGCCCGTAGACCATGGTCACGTAGATGACCAGGATCGTGAGCAGCAGCACCGTCATCGGATAGTTGATGTCGTTAGTATCGGCGCTGGCCGGGTAACCGTGGCTCTTCACCGCGGCGGCGATAGCTGCGGGCGTTGCGGTCGCACCCGAGAGCGTATCGTTGCCGATCTTCACGCTTGCCGCAGTGCCCTTCGGCGCTTCGACATTGGAGTAGTTCACCGACAGGTTCACCAGCGCGGCTTTGATCTTGTCGCAGCCCGTGGTGAAGGTTTCAGTACCCGTCGCCTTGAACTGGAACGAGCACTCCGACGGATCAGCGGTCACGACGACCGGCGAGGCGGAGAGAGCGGCTTCCAGTTTAGGATTGGCGAAGTGCGTGATGCCCTGGAAGAGTGGGAAGTAAGTGATCGCCGCCAAAGCAAAACCCGCCATCATGATCGGCTTGCGGCCGATCTTGTCCGATAGCCAGCCGAAGAAGATGAAGCCGGGCGTCGCAATTGCGAGTGCAATGACGATCAGGATCCAGGCGGTGACGCTCGGAACCTTCAAGGTCTGGGTGAGGAAGAACAGCGCGTAGAACTGTCCGCCGTACCAAACAACGGCTTCACCGGCGGTGGCGCCGAACAGAGCCAGGATCGCGATTTTGAGGTTCTTCCACTCGCCGAAAGCTTCCGACAGCGGGCGCTTGGACGCCTTGCCTTCGTCGACCATCTTCTTGAACAGCGGCGATTCCTGGAGCTTGAGCCGGATCCAGATCGACACGCCGAGCAGAACGGCCGAGAGCAGGAACGGAATACGCCAGCCCCAGTCACCGAAAGCTTCTTCGCCCATCGCGGTGCGGATGCCGAGGATCAGCAACAGCGCCATGAACAGGCCGAGCGTCGCGGTCGTTTGAATCCACGAGGTGTAGAAGCCGCGCTTATTCTTCGGTGCGTGTTCCGCAACGTAGATCGCCGCGCCGCCGTATTCGCCGCCGAGTGCGAGGCCCTGCACGAGACGCAGAGCGATCAACACGATCGGCGCCGCGATGCCCCACGAGGCATAGCCCGGCAGAATGCCGATGAAGAACGTGCCAACGCCCATCAGCGACATGGTGACGAGAAACGTATATTTGCGGCCGATGGTGTCGCCGAGCCGGCCGAAAATCAGCGCGCCGAACGGACGCACGGCGAAGCCCGCCGCGAAAGCGAGCAGCGCGAAGATGAAGCCGACGTTCGCCGGCACGTTGGAGAAGAAATATTTGGCGAGGAACGCGCCGAGCGTTCCGTAGATGTAGAAGTCATACCACTCGAATACGGTACCGAGTGAGGATGCGAAAATGACCATCCGCTGTTCGGAAGTCATCTTTGCATCGCTGTAGGTGTCAGCGGTCATTGCCGTCATGGCGTTTCCCCGTGTGTTACGCGTTTATTGGTTCTTGTTGGGGGAACGGCGCGTGATTTTCGAATTTATTCCCGTCCCCGCTGTATCGATACGACGCGACCTCGGGGACGTCTGTGCATCTGTTGTCGTACGTCTAAAGTATAAGACACATTATCTGTCTATTTGATTTAACTATATAAAATTTGCACAGCTTGGCCAAAATCGGCCCGCTTCCGGCCGGATTGCTCACAGCCCGATCGAAAGCCGCTCCAGCACGTCGATGAGCCACGATGCGGCCTGAAGCACCGCCAGCCGCTGCGCCAGTTTCGACTTGCGAAAAGTATCGTTGAGCAATGTCAGCGCTCGCCGGTAACCGGGGTGTTTTGGCACCTTGCCGCCAATCATCTCCAGCCGCGCCATCAAGGCTAAACGCTTGGCCTCGAGGTCGTCATAGCGCGCGCGAAAATTGCCGCGCGGGGCCGCCGGCGACTTGGCGCCGGGTGTCTTGCTGACTGGAGCGGGTGGGCGGCGTTCTGGCATCGGACCGATTAACTTTAACGGTGGGACGGTTTTATCGACGCGGATCGTTCTGTCAACGTTGCCGCAGGCAATGCAGCCAACCAACAACCTTGCGCAATTAATGTTACCCGGCGATTGGGCGCGGCGAGGTAAAGCGTTCGTATAAAATACGCTGGAATTGAGGCTTCCGGAGAAGCGATCCATGCGTGTTATCGCGGCCATCATCATCGTATCGAGCGTCGGCTTTACCACCGCGCGCGCAGCCGATGTGCCGTCCGATGGCGTGTCAATGTCGCGCGATTACGTGATTGGCGAGCGCGCCGGTCCTGTCGTCGTTTACGATTATCAGCCCGGCGTTGTCGTGCGCGCATACTGGCAATCGCCGTGGCGCAATCATCACTACTACCCGAGCACAGGCAAACGGCCGAAAGTCGGCCGCGCCGAAAATCTCTCCGCGCCGCGTCCGCACTACCGGATGGCGGAATCTTACCACCGCGCATGGTCGACCAACGCGCTGTTTCCGCCGCCCGTCGTTGCTTCTGTTCCTGTCAGCAAAATTTCCGGTCCTTTGAAATGAGCGCCAAAACTTTCCGTCTCGCATTGCTGATGGTTGCCTTGCCGGTGAGCGCCGCACAGGCGCAATATGGCGGTTCACCGCCGCCGCTTTATCCCTACGCGGTGCAGAATGGCTACGGCGTGCAGACCGCGCAGCCTTATGCGGTACAGGTCGCGCCCAACACCTATGTGATTCAGCGCCCCGAGCCGCAGCGCAACTATCCGTACGTCGGTGCCCGCAAGCGCGCCGCTGCCCCGGCGCACGGCAAATTCGATCGTCCGCACAAACCGGTCGATCGCGCGCTGGTCGACGAACTGCGCACGCGCGCGCAGAAGAAAAGTGCCGATCAAGGCAGCGCCGAGCCAGCGCAGAAAAGCACCGTCAACAAAACCAAGATCGTTCGGCTTCCGCCGACGGTGCGCGAGACGACGCGTTACGTCGACGATCCGCCGCGCGTTATCGACCAGATTACCGTCGACAACAGCGAAGAGACGCCAAACCGCGGCTTGCTGACACAGCCTCGGCGTAGTGCGCCGCGTGCGACCGGTTCGGTTGAGTTGCCTGCGCCGTCGCCGGACAAGGGGCCGCGCACCATCGCGGCCGACGCTGAGGTCACGATCCTTGGTCCCGACCGCATGACGATCAAACTGTTCCGCAAGGGGCAGGGGCCGCTCGCGAAAGCGTCTGACTGAGATTTTTTAGAGCTAGCGGGACGCGTCGGCGGGCGGGGGCCCGCCGTTCGCATTTTCAGGCGCATGATTTGAAAAAATGCGCGCCAGTTTTTATTTCAGTTTGCTACTCACTGCATAGAGCGACACGGCGGCGGCGTTCGACACGTTCAGGCTCTTGAGATCGCCCGGCACATCAATGCGCGCGACGTGATCGCAGATTTCTTTGGTCAGTTGCCGCAAGCCTTTGCCTTCGGCGCCCAGCACCAGGGCCAGCGGCGCCCGCAATGGCAACGCGGCAAGATCGCTCTCGCCATCTGAGTCGAGGCCGACCACGAGGAAGCCGTTGGCCTTCAGCGCGGCCAGTCCGCGCGCCAGATTTTGCACGCTGACGAGCGGCACCAGCTCGAGCGCGCCGGATGCCGCCTTCGCCAGCGCGCCGGTTGCTTCCGGGCTATGGCGCTGCGTCGTGACGATGGCTGAGACTGCGAAAGCCGCGGCGGAGCGGAAGATCGCGCCAACATTATGCGGATCGGTGATCTGGTCGAGCACCAGCACAATGCCTTTGGCGGGAAGATCCTCGACGGCCGGCGAGGGCAGCGGATCGGCTTCGAGATAGAGGCCCTGATGCACCGCGTCCGGCATCAATCGCTCGGCGATCGCCGACGGCCGAACCACCTCGGGCTCGATCGACGACTTAATGCCTTCATCGGTGAGCCGCCGCGCCGCGTTGTCGGTTGCCAGCAGTTTGCGCGCTATGCGCGCCGGATTCTTCAAAGCCGCGGTTACCGTGTGCCAGCCATATAATACGGTCGGCCCATCGGCGTCGGGGCGCAGGCTTTCGCGGCGGGCCCGCTCGAAGCGCTCGCGGCGCTCGACTTGTTCGCGGGTCGCGCCAGGTTTGGCGCCCGCATGTGGCCGGCTGGGGGGGCGTGTCATTGTGGTGCAGTTCCGTTCAATCGGCACATGGCGGACAGGGTCCGTGCCTTACTCGATCCGGGCCGAACGGAATAGCCTCCATTGACTTAATGCCGGTCGCTGCCCATAAACCCCGCCGAAACCCGGACAGCCCGTTTTCGTCTCCGATCAACGGGCTGCGATGGCTTTCTGGGCGAGTGTCCCGAGCGGCAAAGGGGGAGGACTGTAAATCCTCTGGCTACGCCTTCGTAGGTTCGAGTCCTACCTCGCCCACCATCCTGCTTCGCGCTTCGCAGGATTGCATAACCCCGCTACGCGAAATCAGGTTCGAGTCACGCGTTTGCGAAGAAGAGGCTCTGGTAGCGCTCCACCGGCCGCTGCCCGCCCAAGCTAGCGAAAAAGGACCGTTTGCTCCCAAGCGTTGTTGGATATTTGCAACACAAACGATGAATTGCCCAGAAGTGAGTCCTGGTCCGTGCCCGACTGACGGCCTATCCAAGTAAGGCAATCAGCGCCCCTTTAGCATCCGATCGACCGTTTCGATTCAGTTGCTAAGGGAAATCCATGAAGGTTCGTGTTTGTCTGACCGGCACGCTGAATGCCGTGGCGATTGCGTCGGCATTGTTGATGATGGAAAGCGCGGCATTTGCCGCGGATATGCCGGCAAAGGCTCCCGCCGCGGTTTCATCTTACGACTGGAACGGCTTTTATCTGGGCGTCAATGCCGGTTATGCCGTCGCTAACAACCCAGGCAAGGCAACGACGGTTTTCATACCGAGCGGCGTCACCGATGATAACATCGACGCCGATACCGGAGCGAAGGGATGGCTTGCCGGTGTGCAAGCTGGTTACAACTGGCAGTCGGGGCCACTCCTGCTCGGCGTTGAGGCGGATATTCAAGCGACAGGTCAAAAGGGCACCGCGTGTTTGGGGTGCACGCCCGCGATCGGCAGCACAAATTCCGTCGAGAGCAAATTGCCCTGGTTCGGCACGGTGCGCGGGCGTCTGGGTCTGACCAACGGTCCCGTGCTCTTTTACACAACCGGCGGTCTGGCTTACGGACAACTTGAGACCACCGCCATGACCAGTGCGGGTACGCCAAACTCTTTGGTGGACGTCAGCAGCACCAAAACGGGGTGGGCCGCCGGTGGCGGCATCGAAGCCGCCCTGTCGGGAAACTGGACCGCGAAGATCGAGTATCTCTATTTTGAGTTTGGCAGCGTCTCCGGCTTGACCCCCCGTTTTGTTGCTGGCGGTGGCGGTCCTGTCTTCGGTTCGTACTTGAGCACATTCACCGATCATCTCGTGCGCGCCGGACTGAATTATCGTTTCGGCGATCGGTCCACGGCAGGTAGCGGCTTCTGGGAGACGACACCTCGCCACAATTGGTCGGGCGTGTATGCAGGCGTAAACGCCGGATACGGACTTGCGCGTAATCCGTCTTCCGAGCGCGATCCTTTTAACTTCATCACTGATTCGTTTGCCATGTCGTCCGGCGGATGGCTCGGTGGCGGCCAGCTCGGCGTCAACTGGCAGACCGGCGCTCTGGTCTTCGGGCTTGAGGCCGATTTGCAGAAAACGTCGCAGTCCGAAACGGCTTGCGTCCTCGTTTGTTTCGATACTGCGCACTTGAACCTGGATGAAAAGCTTTCCTGGTTCGGAACGGCAAGGGCTCGGCTCGGCTTTGCTCAGGGGCCCGCGCTGTTCTACGGCACAGGCGGTCTTGCTTTTGGCAAAACCGAACTGACGGCAGAGAAGCTCTTCATCACTACGGTGGGACCGGACACGGTCAGCAGCACCAAAACCGGCTGGACTTTAGGCGCGGGCGTCGAATCCGCGCTTGCCGGAAACTGGTCGGTCAAGGCGGAATATCTCTATGTCGATCTCGGCAACATATCTCTCACCCAGCCCGATATCGCTGGCACGCGTACCGTCAGCAGCGATATCCACAACAACGTCTTCCGGCTGGGGCTCAACTATCATCTGTAAGGCAGTGACGCGAAATCGATCGCGTGACGAGCGGTAATAGCTCTCAGACACGCCGCAAGCGTCAGCGCCGTATAGGGCGCTGACGCTTTGCGTCGCCACGCAGCGTTGGCCGCCATTCTTCTTCACGCCTGAGGGCCGCTGCCCACCCCAGCTAGCGAAAAACGTGAAACCGCGGCGGATGCGTCCGTTCGCGCGGTTGCCTTCCTGCGCCTTGGGCGGTTAGTTCCATCATCTGATATTCGCTATCATATCGTCGGACATCGGGAGCAAAACCCGGTGCGCAAGGGAATGGGGAAACGATGAAGGTTCGTTCGATCGCGTTGGCGCTTGCCGCCGTGCTGGGGCTGGGTGTCGCCACCGCCGGCGCACAAACCGCCGCCTATCCGACCAAACCCATCAAGATCATCGTGCCCTTCGCGCCGGGCGCAACGACCGACCTCCTCGGCCGCGTGATTGCGCAGCACGTCCAGCAGGCCTGGGGTCAGACCGCAATCGTCGAAAACCGCGCCGGTGCCGCAGGCCAACTCGGCGTCGAAGTGACCGCACGTTCGGTGCCGGACGGCTACACGGTTTGCGTCGCGACTGGCGCGCTGGCGATTTATCCGGCGGTGCGTGCCAAGATCGACTTCGATGTGCTCAACGATTTCGAATTCATCGGCCTGATGGCGCGTGTGCCGAACGTGCTGCTCGTGCATCAGAGCCATCCGGCGACGAATCTCAAAGAGTTCATCGACATCGCCAAGAAAGACCCGACGCAGACCTATTCCTCGACCGGTGCGGGCACCAACACCCATTTCACCGGAGAGATGTTCAAGCTCGCCGCCGGCTTCGACATGCAGCACGTATCGTATCGCGGCGGCGCGCCAGCAATGACCGATCTCGTTGCCGGTCACGTCAAGATCATGGTGGCGTCGCTGACGACCGCCTTGCCGTTTATCAAGTCCGGCGCCATCCGCGCGCTGGCGGTGAGTTCGGCGCAGCGGTCTTACGCGCTGCCGGATGTGCCGACCTTCAAGGAGCAGGGCTATCCGACCATCGAGACCGCGGAATGGTGGTCGCTGATCGCGCCGAAGGGCACGCCGAAGAATATCATCGATATGTGGGCGACCGAAGCCAACAAGGTGATGCAGGACCCGACGCTCAAGGAAAAGAGCCCGGGCATCGAGATCGTCACCGGCAATTCGGAAGACATGCGCAAGCTGGTCGAGCGCGAGTTGAAGACGTGGAAAGACGTC
>DASYCM010000391.1:0-8756 GCA_036500165.1 Pseudolabrys sp. | reverse complement strand
CGACCTGAAGAAGTCTTCGCCGTTGCGCGCAATGTGCGAGAAGGCGAAAGCCGCCGCCGCGTTGCCTTGCTATACCGACGGCGCTCGCGATCTGGAGCGACTGATCGACGAGGAAATGCGCGCGTCGAAACTGGCCATTGCACCCGATGCGAAAGCCGCGCTGCTGTCGCTGGTCGGCGGCGACCGGCTCGCCTCGCGCAACGAAATCCGCAAGCTCGCGCTCTACGCCAAAGGCAATGACCGCGTCGAACTTGCCGACGTGGTAGCGGTGGTGGCCGACGCCTCGGCGCTCGGCTTTGACGGCGTCATCGACGCCGCTTTCGCCGGGCGCACGCCGGACGTCGAAACGGAATTCGGCAAGGCGCGCTCGAGCGGTTCGTCACCCGCGGCAATCGTCTCCGCCGCGATCCGTCAGGTCGCCAATCTGCACAAAATGAAGTTGTCGGTCGAAGGCGGCGACTCCGTCGAATTCGCCATGATGCGCGGTGCGCCGCCGGTGCATTTCACGCGCAAGGCGGCCGTGGAGGCGGCGTTGCGGCAGTGGGCCCCGGCCCGGCTCGTACAGGCGATGGAGCAACTGGCTACCGCATCGCTGGAAATCCGGCGCAACGCGCCGCTCGGCGAAGCCATCGCTCATCGCACACTGTTAACCATCGCGCAGAGCGCGCGCCGCCGCGACACATGAAAGCACGACGGCTCAACCCCTAAAATTTAACTGAAGTTCTTCAGTCCATTTGCATCCGGGTTCCTTAAAAGCGGAACTCATGGACTTGCCTTATACCGAATCTGGAAGTGCGAAATCGCCAGGCCGCCGCGATGCTATCCGCGCCCGCGAAGCGCGCCTGAAATTCTGGCGGATTGTTATCGTCGCGAGCTTTTTTGCCATCGTGATCGGCGGCAATATGGTCCTCGGCGCCGTCGTTATCATCGGTAACATGCAGGAAGCTACCAAGGCGGAAGTCGCTGCCGCCGAGAAGCGCAAGAGCGGCAAGATCTCGCGCCCCATGCTCGACGGCGTGTTCTGCCGCACCACAGTGTTTAACAACAAATCCGGCGAAGCGCAGGAAGACAAGATCGAGCGCTGCGACGATGGCACGCCGGCAGCCCACTCGCTCAAAACCGACTTCGTCTGGAACGGCAGACGGTAGCTAGCGCACCCCCGCTCGTCCCCGCTTACGCGGCAACGAGCGGAGCTGCGACGTTCTCTCTACACATTAAACTGATAGCTGTGCGGCACCCAGCGGTGACCTGACGCTGTCTTGTCGATCCAGCCGAGGCCAGGGAACGGCATGTGGAAGCTGGCGACGATCAGCTTTTCCGTCGACAACATGTCGAGCATGCGCTTGCGGGTGGCAACCGCCTTGTCCTTGTCGTCGTCCATATCGAAGTGCCACTCCGGCCGCTGAATGCCCATCACGAAGTGCGTGAAGGTGTCGGCGGTGACCATGAAGCGCTTGCCTTCGCTTTCGATGTGATACGCCATCAAACCCGGCGAGTGACCAAAGGCTTCGACAGAGCGGATGCCCGGCACCACTTCGTCGCCCGGCTTGATGAAGGTCGAACGGTCGGCGAGCGGCTCGCAGATCGTCATGAAGAGCTTCTGGTTGAACTTGCGCGCCTCGCGCACGCCCTCGTTTTTCTTCCAGAAATCGTACTCGGAGGCGCCGAAGACGTATCGGGCGTTCGGGTAAACCGGCTTGCCGCCTTCGACCAGGCCGCCGATGTGGTCCGGGTGGCCGTGAGTGATCACGATAACGTCGATGTCTTCTGGCTTGTAGCCGGCCTGGCCGAGCCGATCGACCAGATTGCCGGCCGGCATGCGCGCCTTAAGCTGCTCGTATTCGCGCGGCAGCGCGCCATTGCCGACATCGAACAGCACCAGTTCCTTCCCGGTGTTGACCAGCGTCGGGATGTTCGGGTGTTCAAGCTTGCTGGGGTCGATGTTATTGGCGCGCGCCTGCGCCTGAACTTCCTCGGCCGAAGCGTTGCCACCGTAGAGAGGGTGCAACCCCTCGCGGACGGCTTTGCTGTCGAGGATGGTCATGGCTTCGAAGCCACCCAGCTTGAAACGATAGACGGTCGGTTGCAGTTGGCCTTGCAGAGATGCGGGCACCAGTTTCCTCCGGGGGAATGTTATTGGCCTGTCGGGCCCCGATTTATCGCAAGCGCGGCCAAATAACCAGCGGAGTCCAAGCCACAGCTCTGGCGCGGCAAAGGCGCCTTCCGTATTGTGAAAGTTTCAAAGGCTGAGAGAAGGGGAACATCGATGGCCAAAAAAGCGAAAAAGAAAGTCAAAAAATCGACTGCCAAAAAGAGCAAGAAAAAGACCGTCAAGAAGTCCGCAAAGAAGGCCGTAAAAAAGGCCTCGCCGAAGAAAAAGGCAAAAGCCGCGAAACGCAAAAAACCAGCGACAATGGGCGACAAGATCAGTGGCGCCTATCACGCCGTGGTCGACAGCATTACCGGCACCGACACGCTGCGCAACAAGATGTCGAAGACCGGCGCATCCGAGTCGGAATAAGCGCGACCTTTTTTGCAATGAAGAACCCCTTGGCCGCATCGGCAGCCAAGGGGTTTTGCTTAGGGACTTAGCTGCGCTTGCGCAGCAAGTAGTCGAGGCTCAGCCGCCCGGCCCCGGTGACAAAGAGCACGCAGATGCCGCCGAGCATCGAGATGTTCTTCCAGAAATTGCCATCCTGAACACGGCGCGCCGCCGCATCCGTGAATTCCCAATAGCGGTGCGACGAGAAGGTTGCGACCAGCGTGAAGACGACCAGCACGATGCTGGCATAGCGCGTCGCGAAACCCAGTATCAGCGCCAGGCCGCCGAAGAATTCGGCCGGCACGGAAACATAAGCCATGAAGGCGGGGATGCCGCGCGGCGGCAGCGACGCGGCCACCGTATCGATCGTGAACAGTTTGCCGTAACCGCTGCGCAGGAAAATCCAGCCCACCATGATGCGCGCGATCAGCAGCACGATATCGGACGTGCTGGCAGCCAGTCCGTCGGCGTAAGACAGCGCCGGAGGTGACGTGCGTTGATTGTTGAACAGCATGGTTTCTCCCGAGGCAGTTCGTACGGTTTGTTCGTGGGGCAAGTTATTGCGGCTTGCTCGCTTACCGCTTCTGCCCGATTCAACAAAATTACAACGCCGTTATTCCCGGCCCACCCGCTACCGATCGTTAACCGCGACTCCACGCCCGAGCGCCCGTGAGGGGCTCCTTAAGCCGTGTACGCTAGGACAGAGCGGGGTGCCGCTATTCGCGGCGTGGGGAATAAAGACATGCGCAAAGCCTTGCCCGACACCATGCTCAACGGCAAAGACCAGCCGCGGCTGAGCGCGTTGTGCAACTGGGTGCTCGACCATCAGGTCACCGAAATCGAGATGACCGAGCGGCAGTTCTGGAATTTCGTGCAGCTTCAGCCGATCGCCGAGAAGCCGTGGACTACCTATATGGGCCGCCAGCTCCGCGTGCCGGGCATGCCTGTAACCGCGCAAAAGACCCTTGGAATCTTCGAAGAAGGCATTGCCGCCGCCGCATAAATGCTAACGTGGAACTCAACGTGCCCCGCAAGGGTTGATGAGCGTCACAAGGAGCGCCCCTTTGTTCAGCAGCATGATGAAAGCCTGGTTCGAAGCGGCCCAGTTCGGCGCCGACAGTCAGAGCGTTATCGCGATGCGGATGATGCGGCTCGCCTCGGGTGGGCCACTGGCCGCCACCGAAGCCCAACGCATGGTGTCGGAAAAGGTCGCCGCTTTCACTGAGGCGCAAGGCCTGATGATGTCGGCCCTCGTCAACGGCAAAAGCTTCGAGACTGCGGCCGCCAAGGCCTATGCGCCGTACCGCCGTGCCGTGCGCGCCAACCGCCGCAGACTTGGTTCTTAAAAGGCTCGGTTCCTGCACTCTCACTTTTTCGGATGCTGCCCGGCGTGCGCAATCACGTCGGCGATACGCGTCTGCACGGTCCGGTCGAAGAACGGATCGTCGAGGTCATGCGCCTTGTCCGCGTCCGGATCGATGACGACAACGGGCGGCACACCGGCCCGTTCGAGCTGACGCTTTGGGTCAGGCGCGATCAGACGCGCCCATAAATTTCGCAGCAGGCCGGCCATAGCTGGCATCTCCGAACGGATTTGGAGTCCAACCGGCCAGGCTCGACTAGGTTCCGCTCAGGTGGCCGAGCCGGGCTTGAAGCCGGTACCGCCGCAGCGCTGGCATTTCACTTTCTTGTCGCCCTGCTTGATCAGGCCTTTGCCTTCGCAATTCTTGCACTTCTGTTTCTTCTTCGGCGGCTTTTGCATTTCCCCTCCCGGTCCAGACTTTAGACCTACGCCCCGATGGTGGAGAAAGCCATCCGGCGTGGTACTTTATCGTACGGCAAGGGGGCGATCATGCGGCTTGGTTTGGCAGTTCGGGTCATGCAGACGGAGAAGCGTTAGTTCATGCTTCTCGTCAAAACCTATCTCGACCGCAGCAAGATCCACGGCCTCGGCGTGTTCGCCGGCGAACGCATCGCCAAGGGCGCGAAGATCTGGCGTTTCGTCGAAGGCTACGACCGCTGCTGGTCGCCGAAGCAATTTAAAAAACTGCCGAAGGCGGCTCGCGATTATCTCAAGGAATACGCCTACAACGCCGACGGCGAAATTCTCTTCACCGTCGACAACGACCACTACATCAATCATTCGGAACGCGCGAACACGCGTTGGATCAACGGCACTGTCCGCGCGCTGGTGAATATTCCGAAAGGCACGGAGATCACCAACGACTATCGCGAATTCGATCCGGGTCTCTGCGCGGCGTTTCTGGATAAGAAGTAGAGAGCGGGCACGCACTCTCCTCCGGTCATTCCCGCGAAAGCGGGAATCCAGCACTTGCTTCACTCATGAAAAGAAAGAACTGGGTCCCCGCACATAGGCGTTCTGAAAGAACGCCGTCCTTTGGACGGCTATGCGCGGGGACGAACGGATCAGCCCTGAATCACCGTCACCGTCGCGCCAAGCGGCACGCGGTTATAGAGATCGATGATGTCGTGGTTGAACAACCGGACGCAGCCGGACGACACGGCGGAGCCGATGGTTTCCGGCTCGGTCGTACCGTGCAGGCGGAAATACGTATCGGTGCCGCCGCGATAGAGATACAGCGCGCGGGCGCCGAGCGGATTGTCGATGCCGCCCGCCATGCCGCCAGCGTAAGGCCGGTAGCGCGGAATATGCGCGATCATGTTCGGGGTCGGCGTCCAGCGCGGCCATTTTTCCTTGCGGCCGATGGTCGCCTGACCGCGGAAGTTCAGCGCTTCGGTGCGGCCGACGCCGACCGAGTAACGCAGCGCGCGGCCGCCTTCCATCACCAGGAACAGGTGCCGCTCCGGGATTTTCACGACGACGTTGCCCGGCTTTTCCCGGCCGGACCAGGCGACCTGCGTGCGCAGCTTGTCGCGATCGATCACACCGAAATCGAGCGCGGGGATCGTCTGCCCGCCATCGGTGATCGTGCCGTAATCGCCGCCCGAGAACATGAAGCCGTCGGGCGAGATGCCGCAACCGGCCACGAACAGCGGCAGGCCGAGCATCATGGCGCGGCGGCTGAGTTTCGGGATTTGGGTGGAGATGTCGGCGGAGGGAAGCGAAACGGGGAATTTCATAGTCATTACAAACTGTCTTTTTGCGGCCAAGCCTGATGAAAGCGTTGGCCAGTTATCGCCCAGCCTAGGCCGCTTATGCAACAGACCGTTGACGCAATTATCCGTGACGTGGCGGCCGGGTCACGCGTCACCGAACGCGCGAGTATTCCTCCGGCGTTCCCCGGACGCGGCGCAGCGCGCCTTTCGCGGTGCGCCGCAGATCCGGGGTCCAGCGCTTGTTGCTCCTGGGTCCCGGTTCAGCAGCGCATCGTAAACACGCCGCGCTGCGCCCGGGACACGGAGAGTCGATGTCTCGAATATATGCCGCGGGTACTGGCCGCGGCGCCGTCCGGCCTGTAACTCGGGACATCGCAATCGGAGACCACCGCCGTGGAACGAGTCGACGCCATGAAGGCCGGACTGCTCGAAGCAGAGCATCGGCTCTTGAACGAACTGAGGGTCCTGCGTCGCGGCATGCGGGGCATGCCGGACAGTGAGCCCAGCGTTGTTCCAACGCTGACGCTCGGCCAGAAGATCGCCGACTCCGTCGCCGCGACCATGGGGTCGTGGACCTTCATCATCATCCAGTCCGCCATCCTGCTGGTCTGGATCATCCTGAACGTCACGGCCTACGTTCAGCAGTGGGACCCCTATCCCTTCATCCTGCTCAATCTGGCGCTGTCGTTTCAGGCGGCCTACGCCGCGCCCTTCATCATGATGAGCCAGAACCGGCAGCAGGACATCGACCGCAAATCGGCCGAGAACGATTTCAAGGTCAACGTAAAGGCCGAGTTGGAGATCGAACTGCTGCACCAGAAGATCGACCAACTGCGCGAGACCGAGGTGTTGCAGCTTTCATCGTCGATCAAGGAGCTGATCGAGTTGTTGAAGAAAGACAGGCCGGCATAACCGGCACGATAACGCGCGGATTTCTCCGCGTTCCCCGGACGCGGCGCAGCGCGTCTTTCGTGGTGCGCCGCAGATCCGGGGTCCAGCTAATCTGCAGCACATCACCAAGCGGTGCCGCGCTGCGCCCAGGATATGGACAGTACTCCGCGGCATTCCAACGCTTTAAATCGTTAGACTTATTGCTACGGAACGCGAACCTAAGCGACTGGTTAGGATTTCTTGGGGCGGCCTTATCGAGGCCTGCGACATGTCGAGTGCCGATACCAAATCCACATTGAGCAAAGTTCCTGCCGTCACTCTCATCTTCTGGCTGATCAAGATCGCCGCCACGACCTTGGGCGAAACCGGCGGCGACACCATCACGATGACGCTGGACTGGGGTTACCTCGCGGGCACCGCTCTGTTCGCGGCGCTTCTTCTCGGTCTCGTCATCGCGCAGATCGCAGCGAAGAAATTTCATCCGATCCTGTATTGGGCGACGATCATCGCTTCGACGACGTTCGGCACGACGATGGCCGACTTCGCCGACCGCTCTCTCGGTATCGGCTACACCGGCGGCACGTCGTTGCTGCTCGCCTGTCTGATCGTGGTGCTGGCGAGCTGGTACGCCTCGGAAGGATCGATCTCGGTCGACACCGTCAACACGCCGAAGGTTGAAGCCTTCTACTGGGCGGCCATTACCTTTTCGCAGACGCTAGGTACCGCGCTCGGCGACTGGATGGCGGACTCGACGGGTCTTGGTTACGAATTTGGCGCGCTGGTTTTTGCTACCGCGCTCGCCGTGGTCGCGGCGCTGTATTTCTGGACGAATGTTTCACGCGTGACGCTGTTCTGGGCCGCGTTCATTCTGACGCGGCCGTTGGGCGCGACGGTCGGCGATTATCTCGACAAGCCGGTGAGCGATGGCGGACTGGCACTGAGCCGCCCGATTGCGACCGCGATCCTCGCCGCGTTTATCCTGCTGTGCGTTTTGCTCTTGCCGCAACGCGCGGGGCAACATCCGGCGAGTGTGAAGGCTTAGAAAACTCGGCGCAGTCTGCGTTCCCCGGACGCGCTGTTAGCGCGACTCCCTCCACTGTCATTGCCGGGCTTGACCCGGCAATCCATGAGCGAGTGCGTCGTCTACAGCCTTCCGTAAGGCCTTATTTGTGGCGAGAGGGTCATGGATGCCCGGGTCAAGCCCGGGCATGACGCGGAGAGAATCGCGCCTCGCAAAACGAAAACCGCACGCAGCACAAACGAAAGCGGCGAGCTGCACTGAAGCAGCTCGCCGCAAAATTCCAAGTCAAACGTGAAACAGCTACTGCCCCAACTTCCTCAACACATTGTCCAGCTGATCGAGGTCCTTGTACTTGATCATCAGCGTGCCGCTCTCGCCGCGATGATCGACCGTCACCTCAAGACCGAGCGCATCTGACAACCGGCGCTCCAGCGCGCGGGTGTCGGGGTCCTTGGCGCCGCTGGTGTGACCCTTCGCTTCGCGCTTGATGTCGCGGACCTGGTTGTCACCATCCTTGCGCATCTCCTGCTCGATCTGACGCACGCTCAGGCCGCGCGCGATAATGTCCTTGGCGATCTCGAGCGCGTTCGGCTGGCCAACGAGCTGGCGCGCATGACCGGCCGTCAACTGGCCGTCGCGCACCATCGCCTTCACCGGCTCCGACAGCTTCAAGAGCCGCAGCATGTTGGCGACGTGCGAGCGGCTCTTGCCGACGATCTGCGCGACGTCGTCCTGGCCATGCTTGAATTCTTCCATCAGCGCGAGATAGCCGGCCGCTTCCTCGATCGCATTGAGATCGGCGCGCTGCACGTTTTCGATGATGGCGAATTCCAGCGCCTGTGCGTCGGTCGCTTCGACAATCGCGATCGGTACTTCATGCAAGCCGGCGCGCTGCGCCGAACGCCAGCGGCGCTCGCCGGCGATGATCTCGAATCTGTCGGCACTGCCAGGAACGGCGCGCACGACGATCGGCTGAATGATGCCGCGCTCCTTGATCGACGCGGTGAGTTCGACGAGTTCGGCTTCGGTGAAAGCGCGGCGCGGGTTGCGCGGATTGGCGACCAGATTTTCGATCGGCGCCTTGCGCGGCTTGCGTGAAACATCCGCCTGCGGCGATTCCTCGGCGACTTCGCCCATCAGCGAAGCAAGGCCGCGTCCCAATCGTGAGTGGTCAACCATCGCCGCTCCTGAAATCCTGCTCACGCTACGCGTCCTTTTCTTAAA
>DASYCM010000390.1:0-3544 GCA_036500165.1 Pseudolabrys sp. | reverse complement strand
CGCGGATCGACGCCGGCGATCTTGCCCGCGCCCGCCGCAAAGCCCGCATAGGCCGGATTGACGCAGATGGTGGAATGGAAACCGGAGTATTTCTTGACGTGGCGCAGGCGGTGAATGCCGTCGCGCATCACGAGCCCCATCGTGCCGGCATAGTAATAGGGCCACACGGCCTCGGCTCCGTGGCGCTGCTCGGCCTTCAGGAAATTCTCGGCAACGATATCGAGCGCGTCGTCCCAGGAGATGGGCGCGAACTGGCCGGAGCCCTTGGGTCCCGTGCGGCGAAGCGGATGCAGCAGGCGTTGGGCGTGATGCTCGCGCTCGGCATAACGTGCGACCTTCGCGCAGATCACACCGGCGGTGTAGTCGTTGTCCTTGGAGCCGTGCACCCGGCCGATGGTGCGCTCGTCGAGCAATTCGACTTCGAGGGCGCAGGTCGACGGGCAATCGTGCGGACAGGCGGAATAGCCGACCCGCTTGCCGTTCCGCAAAAAGCTCTGGGGCCGGATGGTTTGATTCATCACGGCCCCAGTATAGCGTTTTTCTAGACTTTAGGCCTCAGACTTGGCTGGGCGCCTTCGCGGCCAATTTAGACCGCCGCCACAGGCCGCCAACCAGCAGTACCAGTGCGGCACCGACGCAGGCTGAAGCGATTTCAACCGTATGCAACGTCGCCTCGCCAAAGGTCTTTGTGATGTATCCGACCGAGACGGGGTCGGTGGCGATAACTTCTCCGACGATCCAGCCCAGCAAAGCCGCACCGGCCCAGACCAGGATCGGGAACTTGTCGAGGAGCGCCATGATCAGCGCGGCGCCCGCGACGATCATCGGAATGCTGATGGCGAGGCCCAGCACCATCAAGGCCATGTTGCCGCCCGCCGCCGCCGCGATGGCGATGACGTTGTCGAGGCTCATGATGATGTCCGCAACCGCCACGATGCGCACCGCGCGCCACAAATGCTCGACAGCTTCGCTTTCACCCTCGTCTTCGTCTTCAGGAACGAGCAGTTTGACGGCGATATAGAACAGCGCCAGTCCGCCGACGATCTTGAGGTAGGGCAACGTCATCAAGGTGGCGACGATGCCGGTAAACACGACGCGGAGACCGACGGCGACGCCGGCGCCAAGGATCATGCCCCAGACGCGCTGCTTCGGCGGCAGACCCCGGCAAGCCATCGCGATGACCAGCGCATTGTCGCCGGACAGCAGGATGTTGATCCACATGATCTTGACGAGCGCCACCCAGAAATCGGCGTGCCCAATATCCGACCAACCGGCCGTGATCGTATCCAGCATAGAACTCACGTCGTCCCCCTTTTTTTGTCCGCGTTTTATATCGCGGCTGCTCTACCCGCCGTCATCGGGTAGATGTCATTTCTCCATCTTCGCTGAATGGCCCGCCCGAGCCGTTCAGCGTTAACCGACGATCTCGTTACCGGAAAAGAACTGCGCGATCTCGATCGCGGCGTTTTCGGCCGAATCCGAGCCGTGCACCGAGTTCTCGCCGATCGACTTGGCGTGAACCTTGCGGATCGTGTTGGCAGCGGCCTTGGACGGGTCGGTGGCGCCCATGACGTCGCGATACTTCGCGATAGCGCCCTCGCCTTCCAGCACCTGCACCACAACCGGCGCGGAAATCATGAAGTCGACCAGTTCGCCGAAGAACGGCCGCGCCTTATGCACGCCGTAGAACTGTTCGGCCTGGGCCTTGGTGATCTGCACGCGCTTTTGCGCGACGATGCGCAGGCCCGCCTGCTCGATCATCGCGTTAATGGCGCCGGTCAGGTTACGCGCGGTCGCATCGGGTTTCAGGATCGAAAATGTACGCTCGACCGCCATCGGATAAGTCCTTCGCTGTGGTTGCCGGAAGACCGGCAAGAATTAGAATTGATCGGTGGGATAACCGACATTCATTGGAATGTCTAAGGTGCGGCGGCTTATAGCTGGGGCCTCTACCTGCGGCAAGATCACGCGCTAAAGTACCCCCGCAGACACGATTTTCAGCCACCGGGAGGCAATCTTGAAGGCCCGTTACCAGATGTTTGCCGGCTACAATGCCTGGTGCAACGAGCGGCTGTACGCGGCCGTGGCAACGCTCTCCGAGGCCGATTACCGCGCCGCCCGCGGCGCCTTTTTCAGTTCGGTGCACGGAACCCTGAACCATCTGCTGGTCGCCGACCGTATCTGGATGCGGCGCTTTACAGGCGTGGGCGACGTGCCGCCAAGCCTCAATGCCATTCTGTTCGATGAGCTCGAAAGCCTGAAGGCGGCCCGGCAAAGCCAGGACACATTGATCAGCCGCTATATCGCCCGGCTGAGCGACGAAGACCTCAATGGCGTGCTGCGCTACCGCACCGTGACCAATCCGCAGAATATCGAGCAGACGCTGGCGCCCGCGCTCGACCATTTCTTCAACCACCAGACCCATCATCGCGGCCAGGCGCACGCCCTGCTTTCGAGCATCATCGGCAACGACGCCACGCCGTCCTTCGACCTCATCATTTACCAGCGCCAGACCGGCCAAGGCGGCATCCGCAAGGCCGAATAGCGTGTCCGGATCGCCTGAAGCGGCCCAAAAACAGAGCAAAAGACAAACATTGCCTTGTGCAGCGCACTCGTCCAAAAGGCGCACATGCTTATCATTGACGATCTCACAGTCCGGATCGCCGGCCGGGTTTTGCTCGAAGGCGCCTCCGCCCGCATTACGCCCGGCGCGCGCGTCGGTCTGGTCGGCCGCAATGGCACCGGCAAATCGACTTTATTCAACGTCATCACCGGCCAGCTTGGCGCGGAAAACGGCGCTATCGAAATTCCGCCGCGCTGGCGTATCGGCCGCCTTGCCCAGGAAGCGCCGGATGGACCGGAAAGCCTCGTCGAGGTCGTGCTGAAGGCGCATACCGAACGCTCCGAGCTTTTAGCCGAAGCCGAGACGGCGACCGACCCGCACCGCATCGCAGAGATCCAGACGCGGTTGGTCGACATCGACGCGCATTCAGCGCCGGCGCGAGCGGCAGCTATTCTGTCTGGCCTTGGATTTTCCACCGCCGATCAGGCGCGGCCCTGCTCCGAATTCTCCGGCGGCTGGCGCATGCGCGTAGCACTTGCGGCGACCTTGTTCGCACAGCCGGATCTTTTGCTGCTCGACGAGCCGACCAACTACCTCGATCTCGAAGGTACGTTGTGGCTGCAAGATCATCTCGCGACTTATCAGAGCACGATGATCATCATCAGCCACGATCGCGACCTGCTCGATAATTCGGTCAATCAAATTCTCTCGCTCGAGAACCAGACGCTGACGCTTTATCGCGGCGGCTACTCCGATTTCGAACGGCTGCGCCGCGAGCGCATGATGCTCGACCAGAAGATGGTCAAGAAGCAGGAGGCGCAGCGCCAGCACCTGCAGGCTTTCGTCGACCGCTTCCGCGCCAAGGCCACCAAGGCGCGTCAGGCACAGTCGCGTATCAAGATGCTGCAGAAGATGGAGCCGATCGCGGCGCTCACCAGCGACGACGTGCGGCCGATCAATATTCCGGCCCCGGAGAAACTG
>DASYCM010000389.1:0-15325 GCA_036500165.1 Pseudolabrys sp. | reverse complement strand
GCGCGTCAGCACGCGTTCGTAACGCGGCCATTCCTGGACGAAGCGGTCGCCGCCGCGCAGCCGGTCGGCCAGATGGCCGATGGCCAGCGCATAGGCTTCGGCCGGATTGTATTTCATGATGGCATTGAAGTTCGCCATCATCAGGAAACCGGGCCCTTGGATACCGGCGGGTGCGAGCAGATAGGCTTGCGCGTCGGGATGCGGGAACGGCTTGCCATTCGGCCGCGCGATGCCATGGCGTTCCCATTCGCGCAGCGGCATCGGACGGCGGTGATCGGACAGCATGAAATTGAACGTGGCTGGGATCACCACCTCGTAACCCCAGTTCTGGCCTTCGACCCAACCATCCTTGCGCAGATTGTTCGCGGTCGAGGCAATGAGATCGGGGATCGAATCGACAACATCGCGACGGCCGTCGTGATCGAAGTCGACCGCAAAGCGCTTGAAGGCGGTCGGCATGAACTGCGTCGGTCCGAAGGCGCCGGCCCACGATCCGACCAGATGATCGGGCCGCACATCGCCGCGCTGGAGAATGTCCAACGTCGAGAGAAATTCCTCGCGGAAATAATTCTGCCGCCGACCGACGCAAGCGAGCGTTGCGGTCGAGCGCAGCACCGGACGATGGCCGCCGAGCGTGCCGTAGTTCGACTCGACGCCCCAGATCGCGGTGATGATGTAACGGTCGACGCCGTAAGCCTGTTCGACCGCGTCAAAGGTCTTGCGATACCTCTCGAGCAGCTCGCGGCCCTTGGCGATACGCGGCTCGTTGACGAGGATATCGAGGTAGTCCCAGAACGATTTGGTGAACTCCGGCTGGTTGTCCATCAAATCCATGATGCGCAGGTCGGGCGTGAGCTGCGCCGTAGCGCTCTGGTAAAAGTCGCGGGTAATGCCGCGCCTGGCAGCCATCGGCCAGATGCGTTCGAGACAGGCCGGGAAGTTCGCCGCCGCCTGCCGGATCGCCGCCGCCGTCATTAGTGGATGGCCGGACGCACCGTCCTCCCCCGACCATTCCTGCGTGCCGCCGGAAATCGCTGCCGGCGACGAGATGGAGCCGGTGACAACGGGATAGCGGTCGTCCCTGCCCTGCGCAGCGGCGCTGCCGATTGCCACCGCTAGAAAGGCAGCAATAAAAGTGGGTGGGGTCCTCAACATTCCGGCTTAGCCCAGCGTCCTTATTTTCGCCGCGTCCGCCCTTATGGGTGACGCGAGTCTCGTTTCGAGGACGTTAATAGTCTAGCCTTAATCACCCGCCTGCCGGCGTACGAATCTGCCGCCGCCCACCCTTGAGGCTCGAATGACCCGTATCCGCAAAGCCATTTTCCCTGTCGCCGGCCTTGGAACCCGCTTCCTGCCCGCGACCAAGGCGGTACCGAAGGAGATGCTGCCGGTGGTCGACCGGCCGCTGATCCAGCACGTGGTGGATGAGGCGCGGCAAGCCGGAATTGAGCATTTCATCTTCGTCACCGGCCGCAGCAAGGCGGTCATCGAGGACCATTTTGACCGCCAGTTCGAGCTGGAAGCGACGCTCATCGAACGCAAGAAAAAAGCCGACCTGGACTTATTGTCGCAGGACCTGCCCGGACCCGGCACGACCAGCTTTACCCGGCAGCAATCGCCGTTGGGCCTTGGCCACGCGGTGTGGTGCGCGCGCGAGCTGGTCGGCCATGAGCCTTTCGCGCTGCTGCTACCGGACGTGCTGGTGCAGCATAAGCGCGGCTGCCTGGCGCAAATGATCGATGCCGCCGCCAACCTCGATACCAAGCCGAACATCATCGCCGTCGAAGAAGTGCCGATGGACCGCGTCCACATGTACGGCGTCGTCGGCGTCGGCGAGCCGAAGGGCAAGGCATTCCAAATAACGAAGATGGTCGAGAAGCCGAAGGCGACCGACGCACCATCCAACCTGTCGATCACGGGCCGCTACATTCTTCAGCCGGAAATTTTCGACGTGCTGGAAAAGCAGGCTGCGGGCGCCGGCGGTGAAATCCAGCTCACCGACGCAATGGTGGCGATGGCGAAGACGCAGCCGTTCTACGGCCTCAAGTTCGAAGGCCGCAGCTTCGACTGCGGTTCCAAGATCGGCTTCCTCGCTGCCAACGTGTCGTATGGCCTCGAACGGCCCGATCTCGCGCCGGAACTGCGCGCCGAACTAACGCGGATGCTGGCGGAGAAATAATTCGGTTACTGCTGCAGTCGCACGCCGAGCATGAAGATGCTGGCCGTGTAGTCGTTGCCGGTGACGTTCGAGCGTAACCAGTCCTGGCGGAATTCGCCTTTGACCTGCACGGTGCGGCTGAGCTTGTAGGTCAGCCCCAGGCCCGCCGAGAAGCGCTTGTCCTGACGATCGCCGATACCCGGTTGCGTGACGATACAGCCGCAGATTGGATCGATGCCTGTAATGACATCCGCGCCTTTATAGCTGTCGATCCCGAAGCCGATCTTGGCGCTGCCGATCAGCCAGCGCCTGAACGAGTGATCGACCTGCAAGCCGACATCGCGATAGAGCACGCCCGACACACCGGCGATGGTGGATTCACCGACCGTCGAGGCGGCGGAAAGCTTGACGCTGGTGAGCGCATTCACCGTCCACACCAGCGAGGCATTGCCGATCAGACCGGAAAGATTGTTGAGGCGCGGATCTTCGTAGTTGCGCCGCGTGTAGCCGACAGCGACTTCGCCGGTGAGCAGCCGCGATAATTCGAAGGTCGAGCCGACCTTGCCGGTCAGACCTTTTGAATCGCGCTGATACCCGCTGAGATCCGCGTTGAGATCGTGCTTGCGTGTGTCGGCGCTGACTTCGACGAAGGGGGTGACGCCGGGCGATAGTTCGTAGCCACCGCGCAGCGTGACGGCGTATTGATCGTAATTGCGGTCCTTGTTGCTGGCGGTGCTGCCGTCGGTCAACGTCGAGTCCTGATAGGATGTGCGTTCGGCATCGCCTTTGATCGACACATCGAAGCGGTTGAACTTCTGCCCAAGACCAACATTGCCGCCATTGGTGACAAAGACCGGCAGTTTCGAAAGACCGGCTTGCAGGTTCGGGCTGCCGGGGTTGTCGGTGCCGACACGCAAGCGAGTTCCGAGATCGACGCGGGTGTCGCGCGTGACATCGACGCGGCCGTCGATCGTGCCGTTGAAATACGGACGGCTCAATGTCGGCGTCTGGTCTGGACTGAACCCAGTATAGCTGCCACGCAATTCCGATTTAAGTTCATGCCGCGACCAATCCGACTGCGCGCGCAATTCCGGCGAGACGGTGTAGAACGACGCGTCCTTGCCGCCGGTTGTGTGACCCGGGTTGCTGTCACGGCCGCCGGTCAGTTCAACCGCTGGAAAATACGTGATGCCGCCAGCGCGAATGCCGAGCTGCGCATAGGGATCGTCAGGCTCAACGTGTGCGCGACGCTTGGTCGGCTTGCGGCGGATCGGACCCATATCGGGCACCGGCGGCTCGCCTGGCGCAGAGGCAAAAGACTTGCTGGCCTGCGTTGGAAACGGCTTCTGATACGGCGAGACGGCGGGCGTCGGATTCTGCGACTGGATTGCTTGCTCGTCCGTCGTCGGTTTGGTTTTTGGCTTTGCCTTTGCGGCCTTCGCCTTGCGGCTATTGGTGGAGTCGAATCCCGTATTGCCGGCAGCCGACGGCGGCTGTTGCGGCGGCGTGAACGTCGTCGGCGCGCCGAGCGGCGCTTGTTGAGACCGCGTGAACTTCTGAAATTTGGGCGGATTACGCGGATCGGTATTGAGGCTCGGCGCCAGGGGATCGGGTGCCACCACCTGCGCCTTCACATCGCCGACCGTCACGCACACGGCGGCAATCGCGCTGAAAAGTGCGGCCAGATGTGAATGCGAAAGGCGCGGCACGTCCGTTACTCAAGCCTCCTGTGTCGGCCGGAGGCGTGTCCATAGGGACGCGCCCGCCGGCGCGGCGGGAGTGGTTAACGGACGCTAAAGGGCTATGGTTAACGAGGCGTTGAGAAACGATTTTCTTATTACTGCCAAGCACTTGAGTGGTGCGCGCGGGCTGCTGTCAAATCCAGCCGGAAAGCTCGCGAATAACCATATTCTCGATCACTTTCATTCCGGGAATACCGTCGTTCAGGCAGGGAATGGCCGCAAAATTCTCCCCGCCCGCCGCGCGAAAAATATCGGCGTTCTCCATGGCGATCTCCTCGAGCGTTTCGAGACAGTCCGACGAGAAGCCCGGCGTGATGACGGCGAGATTTTTCACACCCTTTTCGGCAAGCGATTTCACGGTCATGTCGGTGTAGGGCTTGAGCCATTCCGCTGGGCCGAAGCGCGACTGGAATGTCAGCATCAGTTGCTTGTCGTCGAGCTTGAGCCGCTCACGCAACAGCCGTGCGGTGACGTGGCACTGGCAGTGATACGGATCGCCCTTCTGCAGATATTCTTCCGGCATGCCGTGGAACGAGGCGATGATGACCTCCGGCTTGAAGGTGAGCTTCGCGAGGCTTTCCTCAACCGACGTTGCCAGAGCTTCGATGTAAACGGGATCGTCGTAGTAAGCCGGCGCGGTGCGCACAGCGGGCTGCCAGCGCATCGCCGCCAGCGCCTCGAAGGCCTTGTCGTTGACGGTCGCAGTGGTCGCTGCGGCGTATTGCGGATAAAGCGGCACGATCAGAATGCGATCGCAGCCCGCCTTCTGCATCGCATCGAGACGCGATTTGATCGACGGGTTGCCGTAGCGCATCGCCCAGTCGACCAGGATGCGCGGATCGTTGGCGAGCGACGCGCCGAGTTTGTCAGACTGCGAACGAGTGATGGTTTTAAGGAAGGATTCGTTGCGCTCACGATTCCATATCTTGTCGTAGTCGCGCCCTTTGCGGGCGGGCCGGAACGTCAGGATGATGAGGTTGAGCACCAGCCACCACTTGACGCGGTTCTCTTCGATGACGCGGCGGTCGGACAGGAATTCCGACAGATAGCGGCGCATCGACCAGTAGTCGGTCGCATCCGGCGTGCCGAGATTGACCAGCAGCACGCCGACGCGGCGCGCCGGGACTGTGGGGTGGTTCGCCGGAAGATCGCTCATGGCTCTATCAGGCGGAAATGGCGCGGGCGGTCAAGGGCGCTCTAACCTACCGGCCGATCGTCGGCGATCACCTTGCCGTCATTCGGCAACGAGCCGGGTGCGGCCAGTTTCACCGCGCCCTTGAGCTTAGTGACGGACTGCAGAGTGACAGCGACGGCCGCCTCCAGCGCGGCATCCGGCGCGGCGCATTCGGCCATGAGCGTCATGGTGTCCTGCTCGTTGTCGCGGCCGACGACGAGGCGCAGCTTGCCAACCTGCGGATGACGCAACGCGACTTCGGCCACCTGCTTGGGATGTACGAACATGCCCTTGATCTTGGCGGTCTGGTCGGCCCGGCCCATCCAGCCCTTGATGCGCATGTTGGTGCGCCCGCACAGCGACACGCCCGGCAGGAAAGCCGACATGTCGCCGGTGGCGAGGCGGATCATCGGATAGGTCGGATTGAACGAGGTCACGATCATCTCGCCGACCTCGCCCTCGGCCACCGGATCGCCGGTACCGGGCCGTACGATCTCAACAATGACACTCTCGTTGACGATCATGCCGTCTTGCGCCTCGCTCTCGTAAGCGATGACGCCGAGTTCTGCGGTTGCGTAGCATTGCAGCACCGCCACGCCGCGCTGTTTCAACTCGTTGCGCAGCGACGGCGGCAACGCCGCGCCGGACACCAGTGCACGCTTAATCGAGGAGGCGTCCTTGCCGGTCTTCTCGGCGGTATCGAGCAATATCTTGAGAAAGTCCGGCGTGCCGACATAACCGGCCGGTTTGTAGTGCGCGATGGCGTCGAGCTGCTGCTCGGTATTGCCGACGCCGCCAGGAACGACAGCGCAGCCCAGTGCGAAGCAACCTGATTCCAGAATGAAGCCACCCGGCGTCAGGTGATAGGCGAAAGAATTGTGGACGATGTCGTCGCGGCGGAAACCGGCGGCATAACAGGCGCGCGCCGCACCGTAGCCATCGGGCCCTTCCGCCTGCGGCTCGAAGATCGGCCCCGGCGACATCAGCAAGCGGCCGAACGTGCCGGCTGGCTTGGTGGAAAGACCGCCGAACGGCGGATCCTTCTTCTGCAATTCCGCGATGTCGGATTTACGCATCACCGGCAGCTTAGCCAGCCCCGCACGCGACGTGACTGCATCGGGATTGACGCCTGCCAGATGCGCGGCCCAGCCGGGCGCTTTCATCGCCCGTGCGATCTGCTTCGGCAACGCTGCAAAATGCCGGCGCTCGCGTTCAGCGGGATCAAGGCTTTCGATGTCGTCGCAATGGTCGGGCACAGGTGCTCTCATTCAAATGAAGCGTAACCAGCGAGCAATATTGAGGAGCGTTGCAAGCGCTGCGGCAACGTACGTATAGGCCGCTGCTTTAAGCACGCTCCGGGCCGCCGGCATATCATCTTCGGAAAGATAGCGGCGCTGTTCCAGCACGGGAAGCGCCTTGGCAAAGCTCGCGTCGAACTCCACCGGCAACGTCACAATGTGGACGACCACGCCTATCCCCATAAGCGCGACAGCGGCGATAAGCTGCAGCACCAGCAAACCCGGCGCTTTGACGAAGACAAAAACGACAGGCGCCAACAATGCCACGCCCATTGCCAGCCGCTCGACCCAGATCAACTCGCGGACCAGCCGCATGCGCCGCTCAAACGCCGGCTCGCCGTGCGCATGCTGGATGGCGTGCGCCACCTCATGCGTGGCAACCGCGACGGCCGTGATCGAGCGACCATCGTGATTCTGCTGTGAAAGCCGCACGGCCCGCGCGCCGGGATCGTAGTGATCGCCGTCGGCGGTCGTCTCGACCTTGACGTCGGACAAATCGGCTTCGTCGAGTAGATGCCGCGCCAGCTCGCCACCTGTGCCGGGCAAGTCGGACCGCTCGACTCCGTGCTTCTTGAAAATATGCTTGACCCAAAGGCTCGGGCCGAAGACCAAGGCCAGCAACAGGATCACAGCGAAGGCGGCGATAAAGGGCATAAGGCCCATAGCTTAAATCAAATCGTCTAACAGAGGAATGAATTAAGCCAACCACCGCTTGCGGCGCCGATAGTGCTTCCCGTCGCGGAAGCTTTTGCGGCGGCCTTCGGAAATACCGAGGTAGAATTCCTTCACGTCCTCGTTCTCCGACAGCGATTTGGCATCGCCGTCCATCACCACACGGCCGTTTTCCAGAATGTAGCCGTATGTCGCATAACGCAGCGCCATGTTGGTGTTCTGCTCAGCGAGCAGGAACGACACGTTTTCGCGGCCATTCAAGTCTTTGACGATCTCGAAAATCTCTTCGACGATCTGCGGCGCCAGACCCATCGACGGCTCGTCGAGCAAAATCATCTTAGGCCGAGACATCAGCGCGCGGCCGACCGCGCACATCTGCTGCTCGCCGCCCGAGGTATAGCCGGCGAGCGAGTTTTTGCGCTCCGCAAGCTTGGGGAAATAACCGTAAACCAATTCCATGTCGCGCTTGATCGCGGCGCGGCCGTCGCACCGCGTGAAGGCGCCGGTCAGCAAGTTCTCTTCGATCGACAGATGGCCGAAGCACATGCGGCCTTCCATCACCTGGACGCAGCCGCGACGCACCAGCTCGTTCGGCGAACGGTTCTGCACCTCCTCGCCGTCGAAAATAATTGAACCTTTGGTGACGTCGCCCCGTTCGGCGTGCAGCAGGTTGGAAATAGCTTTCAGCGTGGTGGTCTTACCTGCCCCATTGGCGCCGAGCAACGCGACGATGCCACCCTTGGGCACGTCGAGCGACACGCCTTTGAGCACCAGAATGATCTGGTCGTAGATCACTTCGATGTTGTTGACGGAGAGAATATTGGCGGCCTTGGCCGCCGATTTCTCCGTTTGCGTCGCCACGCTCATCGAAACTCCGAGAGAGTTGACCCTCATCCTGAGGAGACGCGCCTAACGGCGCTCCTCAGGACGAGGTCTCCGTTATGACGCCTTGTCGCAGGCTTCGGTACGCTTCGGCCAGTTGCCGTTCTTGTCCGTGTAGTCCTTGGCCGCAGCAGCCAGCAGCGGGTTCACCTTGTCGGCCATCGGCTTGATGTCTCCGCCGATCTTGGCCCACTTGGTGCCGTCCCACTCCTGCATGAAGGTCGCGAAGTGGCCGTTGTGGTCGGCGCAGGAGAGCTTCACCGGTCCGGTGAAGCCGCCAAGGCCGATTTCCTTCAGCCGCGCTTCATCGACGTTGAGCGTCTCGAGGCCGCGCCGAACATCTTCTCCGGTCACGACCTTCTTGCCCGTCAGTTTCTGCGCGTTGCGGATGCCTTCGGCAATCAGCATCGAGTTATAGACGCCACGGTTATAGAGAACCTTGCCGGGATGGCTCTTGTCCGTCTGGGTCAGGTTCTTGTCGGTGACAAACTTCTTGATGTCCTGCAGCGCGGGGAAGTTGGCGCCGACAGCGTGCCAGTTGAGCGACTTGAAACCCTTGCCGGCATCGCCGGCAGCGGCCGCGTCATCCTCGCTCGGCCACCAGATGGAGATGAATTTGTCCATCGGGAAGTTGATCTTGGCGGCTTCCTTGACAGCCGTAGGCTGCAACGCGCCCCAGCCGTACATAACCATGTAGTCGGGACGGTCGCGGCGAACGTTGAGCCACTGCGACGACTGGTTCTGCATGTCGGTGGCAGCCACCGGATAGAGCTTCAGGTTGAAGCCGTAATCCTTGGACACCTGCTCGAAGAACGGGATCGGCTCCTTGCCGAAACCAGCATCGAGATAGATGTAGCCAATGGTCTTACCCTTGAGCTTGTCCAGGCCGCCTTCCTTGCTGCCGATGTAGGACAGGATCATGGAGGCGCCGTCCCAATAGGTTGCCGGCGGATTGAATATCCAGGGGAAGGTGTCACCCACCGCCGAGGCCGACAGGCCGTAGGCCATCGACAGCACCGGGATCTTGTCGACCGACGCGCGCGGGATCAGCGGCAGCGTAATGCCGGTCGACCACGGATTGACGACCACGGGCTTCTTGTCCTTCACGGACTCATAGCACTCGAGGCCCTTCTTGGTGTCGTAGCCGGTTTCGCATTCCTCAATAGCGATCTTGACGCCGCCGATGCCACCATCACGCTGATTGAGCATCTCGAGATAGTCGTGCATGCCTTCGGCGATGTAGATGCCGGAGCCCGAGAACGGGCCGGTGCGATACGTGAACAGCGGCACGTAAATCGAATCCTGCGCCGCAGCTGGCAGCACGCTGCCGGTCATCGCGGTCGCGACGATCACGGTACCGGCCAGAATGGTCGCTTTCATACGCATGTTCTTACCTCCCTGTTTGCTGCGCCTTGCCGGCGCCTTTGGTAATCAGTTTGAACCGTTAGTAGGGGAATGGCCAGACCCTCAATTTCTGCTTGGTGATCTGCCAAAGCCGCGCCAGGCCGAGCGGCTCGATAATCAGAACCAAAACAATCAGCGCGCCGACGCTCATGAAAGTGACGTGTTCGACGGTCGCCGGCAGAATGTTGATACCGACGCCGTGCAGCACAATTTTAAGCACGATCGGAAGTCCGTAGATCAGCGCGGCACCGAAGAACGACCCGGTCAGACTGCCAAGGCCGCCGATAATCACCATGAACAGGATGGTGAATGACTGGTCGATGTTGAACACGCCGGGCTCGGCGCTGCCGTACCAGAAGAACACCATCAGCGCCCCAGCCACGCCGCAGTAATAGGACGAGATGGCGAAGGCGAGCAGCTTGGTCCGGTAAAGCGGAATACCGATCAATTCAGCGGCGAGATCCATATCCCGCACCGCCATCCACATGCGACCGATGCGGCCGTGAACGAGGTTCGAAGCGAACCAGGTCAGCAGCGTGACTATGGAGAGGATGACCAGATAGCGGAACTGCGGCGTAGCGTTGGGGCCGGTCACGGGCATGGAAAACAGCGTGCGCGTCGGCACCTCGATGGCGCCCGACGTGTTGTAGTTCGTCAGCCACTGCACCCGGATGAACGACCAGTCGAGGAAGAACTGTGCGGCCAGCG
Source organism: Pseudolabrys sp. (assembly GCA_036500165.1). Taxonomy (GTDB): domain Bacteria; phylum Pseudomonadota; class Alphaproteobacteria; order Rhizobiales; family Xanthobacteraceae; genus Pseudolabrys. The sequence continues at coordinate 5,287 of DASYCM010000389.1, read as the reverse complement.
TCGCGACCGTCAGGTAGAAGCCCTTGATGCGCAGCGACGGCAGGCCGAACACAATGCCGAGCGCGGTCGAGAAAAAGCCTGACACCAGAATCCAGACGACGATGTTGATGCCGGGATAGAGCGTCGTGAGTTTGTAGCAGGCGAAGGCGCCTACTCCCATGAAGCCGCCGGTGCCGAGCGACAGGAGGCCAGTGTAACCGGTGAGAATGTTCAGCCCCATCGTCGCCAGCGCGAGGATGAGAAACGGGATCATGATGACGCTGATAAAGAAATCCGACGCCATCAGCGGGATCAGCGCAAAGGCGCCAAGCAGAATGAGCGCAAGCCCGATGCGGTCTTGCAAAATCGGGAACACGGCCTGATCGGCCTGATAAGTCGTCTTGAACTGACCTGCTTCTCTGTAAAACATCAGATCCGCTCGATGATCTTTTCGCCGAACAGGCCTTGCGGCCGGAACAGCAGGAAGAAGAGTGCAATGACGTAAGCCAGCCAGCTTTCGATGCCGCTGCCGAGCAGCGGGCCCCAGTAGAACTCGCCGATCTTTTCGCCGATGCCGATGATGAGGCCGCCGACGATCGCGCCGGGAATCGAGGTGAAACCGCCGAGGATCAGCACCGGCAGCGCCTTGAGTGCGATAACCTGCAACGAGAACGACACTTCCGAGCGCGCGCCCCACATGATGCCGGTGACCAGCGCGACGATGCCGGCGGCGAACCAGACGACGACCCAGATTTGCTCCAGCGAAATACCGACCGACAGCGCCGCCTTGTGGCTGTCGGCGACGGCGCGCAATGCGCGGCCTATCCGCGTTTTCTGGAAGAACAACGCCAGGGAAAGCACCATTAGCGACACAATCACCGCCGCGGCGATGTCGATCTTCTGCAGACTGACGAAGCCGCCGAACATCTTGATGTCGATAGCGCCGCTCGGCAGGTACAGCTCCGAGGCAATCATCTTTTTCGGATTGCCGCCAAATACCAGTTCACCAAAGCCGATGAGGAAATACGTCAGGCCGAAAGTCGCCATGAACAGGATGATGTCGGGCTGGTTCACCAGCGGGCGCAGCATCAACCGCTCGACCAGGAAGGCGAGGCCGAACATCACGCCAATGGTCAGCGCCAGCGCGACAAAGGCCGGAAGCCCTGCTTGGTGCAGGCCGACCAGCGTTAATGCCGCGAACACCACCATGATGCCCTGCGCGAAATTGAACACGCCGGACGCCTTGAAGATCAACACGAAGCCGAGCGCGATCAGCGAATAAAGCACGCCGGAGACGAGACCTTCCCACAATGTCTGCACCAGCAGGTCGGGCGCGGAGCCCATCTGCATGAACGGATCGATCAGGATTTTATAGGCGAGGTCCATCAGTGCGCGACCCCGAGATAGGCGTCAATCACGGCCTGATTGCTCTTCACCTGATCCGGCGTGCCGTCGGCGATTTTCATGCCGTGATCGAGCACGACGACACGGTCGGACAGGTCCATCACCACGCCCATGTCGTGCTCGATCAGCGCGACTGTGGTGCCGAAATGATCGTTGACGTCGAGAATGAAGCGCGACATGTCTTCCTTTTCCTCGAGGTTCATGCCGGCCATCGGTTCGTCGAGCAGCAGCAATTCCGGCTCCATGGCGAGCGCGCGGCCGAGCTCGACGCGCTTCTGCAAGCCATACGGCAAACGCCCGACCGGCGTGCGGCGGATATCCTGAATCTTGAGGAAGTCGATGATTTCCTCGACCCGCGCGCGATGCTCGACCTCTTCACGCATCGCCGGACCGTAACGCAGCAACTGCCAGAACAGATTCGTCTTCATGCGCAACGTGCGGCCGGTCATGATGTTATCGAGCGAGGACATGCCCCGGAATAGCGCAACGTTCTGGAACGTGCGGGCGATGCCGCCACTCGCGGCGTCGTGCGGGCGCATCTGGGGCCTCGCCTCGCCTTTGAAAGTAATGCGGCCCTGTTGCGGGTGATAGAAGCCGTTGATGACGTTGAGCATCGACGTCTTGCCGGCACCGTTCGGACCGATGATAGCGCGGATTTCGCCCTTGCGAATATCGAATGAGACGCCGTTGATCGCTTTCACGCCACCGAACGCCAGCGACACATTCTCGACCGCCAGCAATACGTCGCCGGCTGCAACGGCTGGACCATCGGGCGCCATCATGCCGCCTGCCCCATAGCCGGGACCCGCGCCATGTCGCGGATTTTCACGCGCGCGCTGATGATGCCCTTGCGGCCATCCTCGAAGGTCACTTCGGTCGAAATGTCGGCTTCGGTCGAGTCGTTATAGAGCGCCTTGATAAGCGGCTCGTAGCGTTCGGCGATGAAACCGCGCCGAACTTTCTGCGTGCGCGTTAGTTCGCCGTCGTCGGCGTCCAGTTCCTTGTGCAGGATCAGGAAGCGCTTGATCTGGATGCCCGCCATCATCTTGTCGGCGGCAAGCGAAGCATTTGTCTCGGTGACATGCTTCTCGATCATGTCGTAGACCAGCGGGTGACCGGCGAGTTCCTGATACGAGGCATAGACGACGTTGTTGCGCTCAGCCCAACTGCCGACCGCGGTGAGATCGATATTGATCATCACGGTGACGAAGTCGTGTTTGTCACCGTAAGCGACGGCCTCACGGATGTTCGGATAGAATTTGAGCTTGTTCTCGATATATTTCGGCGGGAACAAAGTGCCGTCAGTGAGCTTGCCGACGTCCTTGGCGCGGTCGATGATTTTCAGGTGCCCGGTCTTGTCGTCAAAATAGCCAGCATCGCCCGTCATGACATAGCCGTCCGGCGTCAGCGCCTCACTGGTCTTGGCGTCGTCCTTGAAATAGCCGGTGAACATACCGGGCGACCTGAACAGCACTTCGCCGTTCTCGGCGATGCGGATATCGACGTGCGGACACGCCGGCCCCACTGTGTCGGAATAAATCGCGCCGTCCGGCTGCGCGGTGATGTAGAGGAAGGCTTCCGTCTGGCCGTAGAGCTGTTTCAGATTGAGCCCGATCGAGCGATAGAAGGCGAACAGGTCCGGCCCGATGGCTTCGCCTGCGGTATAGGCGACGCGCACACGCGAGAAGCCGAGCGTGTTCTTCAGCGGGCCGTACAACAGTATATTGCCGACGCCATAGAGCAGCCGCCCGGCGACTCCAACCGGCTGGCCGTTGAGGATGCGCTCACCGTAGCGGCGCGCCACGCCGAGAAAATAATAAAACATCTTGCGCTTGAGGAAGCCGGCGTCCTCCATACGGATCATCACGCGCGTCAATAATGCTTCGAGCGTGCGTGGGGGCGCGAAGTAAAAGCTCGGCCCGATTTCCCGCAGGTCGGACATCACCGTGTCGGCGCTTTCTGGGCAGGCCATGCAGAAGCCTGACACCAGACCTTGCGCATAATTGAGATAGTGATCGCCGACCCAGGCAAGCGGCAGATAGGCCAGAGCGACGTCGTTTTCTGTAAGCTTGTCGAACGCCACCGTATCGGCCGCAGCCTGCACCGAACGCTCGCCGGTGAGCACAACACCCTTCGACGTACCGGTGGTGCCCGAAGTGTAGAGAATGATGGAAGGGTCGGAGCCTTTGGTCGCCGCAATCTCGCTATCGAGCTGGGCACCAAGCGCAGCATTGGCGGCAAGCGCCTTGCGTCCGTCGAAGATGACATCTTCCATCGAGCGCAAATGACTATGATCGTAGTCGCGAAGCCCGCGCGACTCGTCGTAGACCATCCACTCCAGCTTCGGCAGGCGATCCTTGACCGACTGGATCTTGTCGATCTGCTCCTGATCTTCGACCAGGGCAAAGCGCGCGTCGGCATGCGCCAGCACGAACGACAGTTCATTGGCGACGGCGTCAGCATAGACCGGCACGGGGATCGCACCGAGCGTCTGCGCCGCCATCACCGACCAATAGAGCCGCGGCCGGTTGGCGCCGACGATGGCGACCGTCTCGCCGCGACTCACACCGAGCCGATGCAAGCCGACCGCATAGGCCCGAACGATTTCGAGCACTTCGGCCCAGGTCCAGGTCTGCCAGACGCCGAGATCCTTATGCCGCATGGAAGGCCGCGCCCCGAACAGACGGGCGTTGCGTATCAAAAGCTTGGGAAACGTATCCGCCGGAGCGGAGGCGTCGGACGCCACAGCCAGTATCCTCCCTTAGGCTCCCTTTTGGGCCGCGTTTTAGCGCGGCTCCATTACCCCCTCGCCGCCTCTTGCCGGGCGATCGCGATATCTCGTTCTAGCGATATGAAAACACCGCTCAAGGCGGGTCAAGCCTCGGGCGACCTAGGGCGACCTGTATTTGGTCGCATAGTCGCTGAATTATTCCGCGGCCTTGAGGAACGGCTGAGCGCCGTTGCTGAATTGCTCCCGGAGCGCTGCTTCTTCGGCCCTGGCTGCCACCAGATGGCGCTCCTTGACCGGGCCATAACCACGGATTTTTTCCGGGATAGAGGCAAGGCCAATCGCAGTGTGGTGATTGGCCGTGGACAGCTCGGCAATGATCGTCTCGAGCATCGCCTGGTATTCGGCAACCAGTTTGCGCTCGGTCCGGCGATCGGCGCTGGTGCCGAACGGATCGAATGGCGTGCCGCGCAGGAACTTGAACTTCGCCAGCACGCGGAAGGCCGTGAGCATCCACGGGCCATAAGACTTCTTCCTTGGCTCGCCGGTGCGCGGGTCGCGCTTGGCCAGTATCGGTGGCGCCAAGTGGAATTCGAAGCGCAAGTTGTCGCCGGCGAAGGTCGACTTCACGCGGTTGATGAACGAGGTATCGGTATAAAGCCGCGCGACTTCGTACTCGTCCTTGTAGGCCATCAGCTTGAACAGATAGCGCGCCACGGCTTCCGAAAGGCCAGTCTGTCTGGGCGTGCGCTCGGCTTCGGCCGCCTGCACCTTCTCGACCCAGCTCCGATAACGCCGCGCATAGCGCTTGTTCTGATAGGCGGTCAGGAAAGCGACGCGGCGATCCACTGTCTCGGCAAAGGACTGCGACAGTCGCAACGAGTCGTTTTCTTCCTGCGGGCGCGGGGCGATCAACGCTTCGAGTGACGCCGGATCGACAACGGCGCGGCGGCCGTAGCGGAAGGCGGCGATGTTCATCGGCACCGCCTCGCCATTCATCTCAATGGCCTTTTCAATCGCTTCCGCTGACAGCGGCAGCGCGCCAACCTGGAAGGCATAGCCCAGCATGAACATATTGCCGCCGATGGAATTGCCGAGCAGCGCGGTGGCAAGACGAGAGGCATCGACGAAATTGCTGCGGCCCGCGCCGGCCGCCGAAACGATGGCGCGCTTGAG
>DASYCM010000388.1:0-5048 GCA_036500165.1 Pseudolabrys sp. | reverse complement strand
CCGCCTTACTGGACGATGATTTCCTTGAACAGAACCGCGGAGATGTGATTGGGCGCAACCGAAGCATTGACCCGCCGCGTCAGCTCTTCTTTCAGCCGATAGAGACCAGCGGAGCCGTCGAGATCGGTCGGCCGCAATTCGCGCAGATACGTCTGAAAGGCATCCATCACCCGCGGCATCAGCGGCTGGATCTTGGCCACCAGCTCCGCGTCCGGCACCTCGAGCACGATCTTCACTTTAAGATATTGGGTGCGATCGGTACCGGTGTTCGACAGGTTGACCAGCACGTCCGGCAGATCGACGAACACCGCCGGCTTGACCTCGGCGACCTTCGGCTTCTCTTCATGTCCTTCGCCGCCGGAAAAAAACTTGTAGGCGCCGAAGCCGCCGCCGCCGACCACGAGCAAACCGCCGACGGCCATGATGATGAGCTTCATCGGCAGCTTCTTTTGGGCCTTGGCTGCCGGCGCGGCGCCGTCCTCAGCTTCCGCTTCCGCGTCCGCCTGCTTTGCCTTGGCTGCCGCCATTTAATGACCCCGGTTGCACTTCTGGGCAAACCTTGCGCATGCGTCGCACCCTTCGATGCGCCGCGAATGAGCAATCCGCGCCCCCTGCCGCGAAACTAGGTCGTGATGGTTAACAGATACTTTCCAAGGTTCCCCAAAGGGGAAAAAACTGCCGGGTTGGACCGGCAAAAGGCGGTCTTTGCCGGGGCAACAAAATCCTGAAAATCATACAAGTTATTGATTTTATTTATCTTCATCTCTTGGCACGACGGCTGCAAAGCCTCTGGCGGGACCAAGGCTTGGGAGAGCCAAGGTGCCAAGGTTCGGGACCAAAGCTCATGGGAGTGGGCGCGGCATCCCGATAACTAGGGGAGTTACCGATGCAGAATACACTTCTGATCGGACTATCGCGTCAGGTCGCACTCGGCCGCGAGCTTGATGTGGTCGCGAACAATATCGCCAACGTCAACACGTCTGGCTTCAAGGCCGACGGATCGATTTTCGAGGAATTTCTCGATTCCAACGCGCGCGCCGATCAAACGCGCGGCCGCGTCAGCTTCGTGCGCGACCGCGGCACCTGGCATGACTTGAGCGCGGGCCCGGTCGAGAAGACCGGCAATCCGCTCGACGTCGCCGTCGACGGCAAGGGGTTCCTCGTCGTGCAGACGCCGCGCGGCGAGCGCTACACCCGCAACGGCTCGTTCCAGATCAGCAACACCGGCGAACTCGTGACCAGCGAGGGCTTTCAGGTGATGGGCGATGGCGGCCCGATCAAATTCCAGCCGACCGACAATCAGGTGCAGATCGGCGCCGATGGCACCATCACCGTGCGTGAGGGCAATGCCACGACGGACTCGCAGCGCGGCAAGCTTCGCATGGTGTCGCTCGACGCCGCCAACATACAGAAGGACGGCAGCAGCAGCTTCTCGACGGTCAACGGTGCGCCGCAGCCGACGCAGGCCTCGCGCATCATCCAGGGCTCAGTTGAAAAATCCAACGTGCGCGCCGTCGTCGAGATGACGCGCATGATCGAAGTGACGCGCAGCTACACGCAAGTCGCGAACATCCTGTCGCAACAGGCCGACATGCAACGCTCGTCGATGACCAAACTCGCCGAAGTACCGAACTGAACGTTCAGGGGATTAGTTAGATGCGAGCACTACACACAGCCGCGACGGGGATGCAGGCCCAGGAACTTAACGTTCAGGTCATCTCCAACAACATCGCGAACATGCGCACCACCGGCTACAAACGCCAGCGCGCGCAGTTTCAGGATTTGCTGTACGAACACGTCAGCCGCGTCGGCACGCAGACTTCGTCGCAAGGCAACATCCTGCCGGTCGGCATTGATCTCGGCGGCGGCGTCAAGACGGTCGGCACGCCGCGCCTGATGACGCAAGGCACATTGGCGGCCACCGGCTCGAGCCTCGACCTCGCCATCCGCGGCGACGGCTTCTTCAAGATTCAAATGCCCGACGGCACTTACGCCTACACCCGCGACGGCTCGTTCCAGATGGATGCGCAAGGCCGCATCGTCACGTCGCAAGGCAACGTCGTGCAGCCGGCGATCACGATCCCGGCCAATTCGACCGGCCTCACCATCAACGCCCAAGGCCAGGTCTCGGTGACGCCGCAAGGCACCACGACCCCGACCGTGCTCGGACAACTGACCACGACGCGCTTCGTCAACCAGGCTGGCCTCTTGTCGGTCGGCGACAACTTGTTCACCGAGACGCCCGCCTCCGGCACGCCGCAAGACGGGCTGCCCAATACCGATGGCGCCGGCGATCTTCAGCAAGGCAATCTCGAGCAAGCCAACGTCGAAGCGGTCAGCGAAATCTCGGACCTGATCGCGGCGCAACGCGCTTACGAAATGAACGGGAAGGTCATCACCGCCGCCGACCAGATGCTGTCGACCACCTCCAACCTGATGCGCTGAGGCAAAACCCATGATCCGTCTCTGCACAGTTGCCCTGCTCAACGCCCTCGCCTTCGGCTCTGCCTTGGGCTCCGCCTTCGCGCAAACCGCACCCGCTCAAGACCGGCCGGTGCTGCGCGCCGAAACCGTTGTTACCGGCGATCTGGTGCGCATCGGCGACCTGGTCGAGAACGCCGGCATCATCGCCAACATCGCAATCTTCCGCGCCCCCGATCTCGGCACCACCGGCACGGTGTCCGCCGACGCGGTGGTCGACGCGGTCCGCGCCCATGCCCTCGTCGGCCTCGATACCGGCGGCATCAGCGAAGTCATTGTGGTTCGCGCCAGCCGCTCCATTGCCGCCAAGCAGCTCGAGGACAGCGTCGCCGCCGCTTTGTCCAGGCAATTCAATCTCGGTGAGCCCAAGAACATCGCGGTCGCCTTCGAGCGCGACATGCGCTCCATCCAGGTCGAGCCTTCCGCCAAAGGCGAGCCGCGTATCGCGCGCATCAACTATGACGCCCGCACCACGCGCTTCGACGCCACCATCGAAATTCCGACCGGCATCGCCGGCCGCGGCCTGCTGCGGCTCACCGGCCGCGCCGTGCCGGCCGTCGATATCGTCACCGTTACGCACTCCATCGAACGCGGCACAATCCTGAAAGACGGCGACATCGCCATCGAGCGCCGCGCGCGCGCCGAGATCGGCCGCGACATCGTCACCGACCGCGATCTCGTCGTCGGATTTGCCGCCCGCGGCCCGTTGCAGCCCGGCCGGCCGATCCGCTCCGCCGAGCTGATGAAGCCCGAACTCGTTACCCGCAACGACGCGGTAACGCTGGTCTTCGAAGTGCCGGGCGTCATGATCACGGCCCGCGGCAAGGCCGTCGAAGGTGGCGCCGAAGGCGACATCGTCAACGTCCTCAATGAACAATCCAAACGCACCATTCAGGGCGTCGTGACCGGCCCCGGCCGCGTCACCGTCAGCAACAGAGTGCCGCGGCTTGCCGCGAACATTGTTGCGACGCCGAACGATACCAACGAACGCTAACGCCTAGTCGATAACTTTAGATCTGTTCGCCGCTATCGCGGCGCAAATGTGAAAGTGATGCCGATGAAAGTTCACACTGTGTTGCGCAATGGCGTCCTCGCGACGATGACCGCTATTCTGCTTAGCGGTTGCTCGGCCATCGACCGGCTCAAAAACATCGGCGAGCAGCCGGCTTTGTCTGCGGTCGACAATCCGACGGCGCGGCCGGGCTACAAACCGGTGCAGATGCCGATGCCCGCGGCGCAGCCCGCCTCGTACAATCCGAACTCGCTGTGGCGAAACGGCTCGCGCGCCTTCTTCAAGGATCAGCGCGCCCACCAGATCGGCGACATCCTCACGGTCAAGGTCAACATCACCGACAAGGCCAACATCGCCAACGAAACCCAGCGCAGCCGCACCAACGCTGAGGATTCCGGCATCGATAATTTCTTCGGCAAGAGCAAAGTGCCGATCATGAATGCCACGGTGCCGACGCGCATCTTCACCGCCGACTCCACGGCCTCGAGCGATGGCAAGGGGTCGGTCAATCGTCAGGAAGCCTTGTTGACGAACGTCGCCGGCGTGGTCACCCAGGTTTTGCCGAACGGCAACATGGTGATCGAAGGCCGCCAGGAAATCCGCGTGAACTTCGAAATCCGCGAACTGATCGTCGCCGGCGTGGTGCGGCCGGAAGATATCGAAAGCGACAACACCATCGACTCGAACAAGATCGCCCAGGCCCGCATCGCCTACGGCGGCCGCGGCCAGATCACCGACGTGCAACAGCCGCGCTACGGCCAACAGGTGCTCGACGTGGTGCTGCCGTTCTAACAAAAAGCTTTGTGCCAGTGCTGCGTGCGCGCGCATGATCTCGAAAAGTGTGAAGCGGTTTTCGGACAAGATCATGCGCAATTAAAAGACGCGTAGCGTGGCTCAACGACCTCCCCCGCCGTCCTTCGTCTCGCGAGCGAAATCGGCGTCAACGACGCGGCCTCCGGTAGCTCCCCTGCTGGAGGCCGTGTTCGTTTTTGGGCACGACATGTCTCCACGGCGCGTCTCGCAACATAAGCCCGATCTTCCTCCGCGCATTCCCCTGCAAGCGGGAATCCAGAGGCTCCATTCACCGACCTCAATTTTAGGCCCTGGGTCCCCGCTTTCGCGGGGGCGAGCGGAGAGAGTTCTTCACCTTTCAGGGAAACAAAAACAAAAATGGCCGGGACAATGCCCGGCCATTTTGAATTCCGTCGATCGCCGCTCGCCTCAATCGTCGCGATAAATCCGCTCGCGGCGTTCGTGGCTTTCCTGCGCTTCCACCGATAAAGTCGCAATCGGGCGCGCTTCCAGGCGACGCAGCGAGATCGGCTCGCCGGTTTCTTCGCAGTAACCGTAGGTACCGTCGTCGATGCGAGAGAGCGCTTCATCGATCTTTGAAATCAGCTTGCGCTGGCGATCGCGGGCGCGCAGCTCGATGGCGCGGTCGGTTTCGGATGAAGCACGGTCGGCCAGATCCGGATGATTCTGATTTTCCTCCTGCAAGTGCAGAAGGGTTTCTTTGGCTTCCTTGAGGATGTCTTCGCGCCAGGTCTGGAGACGC
>DASYCM010000387.1:0-20709 GCA_036500165.1 Pseudolabrys sp. | reverse complement strand
TCGGCAGCCTGGATAACCGTTCGACCCAGAACTTCGCGATGCGCGCCCGTGGCTACATCACGGCCGACGCTCGTAACCAGACCGAGTACGGTACCGTCCGCAGCTACATCGCTGTCGGCGTCTCCGGCAACCCGGATCCGGCGAACGGCGCGTCGAACACGTTCTCCGCCAACCGCGCGTTCATCCAGTTCGCTGGCTTCACGTTCGGCATCACCCAGTCGTTCTACGACTTCTACTCGGGTCCGGCGACGTCGTTCTTCGGCGGCAACATCAACGTGTCGTCCGACACCGGCGATGCGGGCAAGCAGGTCACTGCTTACACCGCGCAGTTCGGTGGCGGTATGTCGGCCACGATCTCGATGGAAGGTCAGCGCAACTTCGGCGTGATCAACACGTCGAACACCGCGTTCACGGCCGTTGGTCTGCCGACCAGCTCGCAGCGTGGCCAGCAGTATCCCGACATCATTGCGAACCTTCGCATTGATCAGGCCTGGGGCGGCGCGCAGATCATGGGTGCGATCCATGATGCGACCGGTCTCTACAACGGCACGACCACGGCGACTGGCCAGCAGGGTACTGCTACCGGTTGGGCGTTGGGCGCTGGCTTGAAGTTGCTCGCTCCGATGATCGGCGCTGGCGACTACTTCCAGGGTCAGTTCAACTACACCGTTGGCGCTGGTGGCTACACCAACGGCGCGTCTGCTCCGATGTACGCCAAGTACAATGGCGGCGCTGGTGGTTCGTACGGCTTCGGCATCATCTCGGACAGCGTCTACAGCGCCACTACTGGTGTTCAGCTGACGACGACCTGGAACGTGAACGCTGCCTACGAGCACTTCTGGAACAAGTCGTGGCAGACTTCGGTCTACGGCGCTTATGCCAAGACCGAGTACAACTCCACGGCCAACACCCTGATGTGCGCCTCGCAGACGATCGTGACCGGTTTCACGAGCTGCAACATGAACTTTGCTGTCTGGAACATCGGTTCCCGTACTCAGTGGAACATCGACTCCCAGACCGCGATGGGCGTGGACATCGTGTACCAGCGCATCAACTCGGCTCAGTTCGGCGGCCCGACGTCGGTCGTTGCTTCGACCACGCAGCCGGCTGCTGTTCGCTCGATCTCGGACCAGGGCACCTGGATGGGTCAGTTCCGCATCCATCGTAACTTCTATCCCTGATCGGATAGTCGCTACGAGCTAAGTCTAAAGAGCCCCCGGCAGGAAACTGCCGGGGGTTTTTCTTTATCGTGAAGTTTGGCACCAATTTTAGCGTGTACGGAACTTTGGCACACGTTCTCGGACTGTATTTTTTGCACAACACTTTGTTGAGAACGATCGTGCAGTCGTCCTTGGCGGCGGCAATTCGTCATTGTGTCATGGGCGATTAATAACCTCCTCGGGCGAGGGTGGGGGCATCCCTGTTTTTGTGTTTTTCGGATTGGCGCATCGCACCGCGTGCGACGCCCGAGTTTGACGCTCGGGTTAAACGCGAGGTCGAGTAGTCAGTCCGGATTGCGCGAAGCAAGGGGATTCCATCGGTGCTGTCGCACCGGGCCGGATAGGGCCTCTCTCAATAACAATGTTTGGAGGTTCAAGATGAAGATGGCGAAAAGCCTTTTCCTCGGCACCGCAGCGGGTCTCGTTGCGATGTCTGGGGCGCAGGCTGCCGATTTGCCCGTCAAGGCCAAGCCGGTCCAATACGTTAAGATCTGCAGCCTTTACGGTGCCGGATTCTACTATGTCCCCGGCACTGACATGTGCTTGAAAATTGGTGGCTATGTTCGCCAGCAAGTGGGTTTTGGCTCTAACGGCAGTCTGACCAACGGCGGCAACGTCGGCAGTCTCGACAACCGGTCGACGCAGAACTTCGCGATGCGCGCCCGTGGCTACATCACGGCCGACGCTCGTAACCAGACCGAGTACGGCACCGTCCGCAGCTACATCGCTGTCGGCGTCACCGGCAACCCGGATCCGGCGAACGGCGCGTCGAGCACGTTCTCGGCCAACCGCGCGTTCGTCCAGTTCGCTGGCTTCACGTTCGGTCTCACCCAGTCGTTCTACGACCTGTACTCGAGCCCGGCGGTGTCATTCTTCAGTGGCAACAGCAACCCGTCCACCGATACCGGCGATGCCGGCAAGCAGGTTACTGCTTACACCGCGCAGTTCGGTGGCGGCTTCTCGGCCACGGTCTCGATGGAAGGTCAGCGCAACTCCGGCGTGGTCAACACGTCGAACACCACGTACTCCACGACCGCTCTCCCGACCAGTTCGCAGCGTGCGTCGCAGTATCCGGACATCGTCGGTAACCTGCGCATCGAGCAGGCTTGGGGTGCGGCGCAGGTCATGGGTGCGATCCATGACGCGACCGGTCTCTACAACGGCACGACCACGGCGACTGGCCAGCAGGGCACTGCGACCGGTTACGCGGTCAGCGTTGGTTTGAAGTTGTTGAATCCGTCGTTCGGTCCTGGCGATTACCTGCAGACGCAGTTCAACTACACCGTTGGCGCTTACGGCTATACCAACGGCGCGTCTGCCCCGATGTACGCCAAATACAACGGCGGCGCCGGCGGCAGCTACGGCTTCGGCATGCCGACCGATGCGGTCTACAGCGCCACCACTGGCGTGCAGCTGACGACGACGTGGACCGTCAACGCCGCGTATGAGCACTTCTGGAACAAGTCGTGGCAGACGTCGGTCTACGGCGGCTATCAGAAGACCGAGTACAACTCGACGGCTAACGCCTTGTTGTGTGGTTCGCAGACGCTCGTTACCGGTTTCACGAGCTGCAACATGAACTTTGCTGTATGGGACATCGGTTCCCGCACGCAGTGGAACATCGACTCCCAGACCGCGCTGGGCTTCGACGTTCTGTATCAGCGTGTGAATTCGGCTCAGTTCGGTGGCCCGACGGTGGTCGCTGCGTCAGGCACGCAGCCTTCCGCAGCCCGTACCGTTGGAGACTTCGGTACCTGGATGGGTCAGTTCCGCATCCATCGTAACTTCTATCCCTGATCGGGTAGTCGCTACGAGCCAAGCCTAAAGAGCCCCGGCAGGAAACTGCCGGGGTTTTTCTTTTGCCGAGGAATTTCCGTGAGTTAGGTGCCGCGCGCGTTATCGCAGCGGCCGGCGAATTCCGCGATGCGCGCGATGATGTCGTCCTCGACCAACAGAGGGGCGTGGCCCTGGTCAGGCACTTCAATCGTCTCAAGCCCCGGCCTGTGGGTCCGCATGGCATCGACCGTCGCCGCCGTCAGAATGTCGGAGTTTGCACCGCGGATGACCATGACCGGCACGTCGGGAAGTGCGTCGAACTGAGCCCATAGCGGCGGAAACGGTTTCTCGAAGTCGACGCCTTCCATTGTTTTGGCCAGCTTGACGTCGTAGGTCGGCAAGAATGCGCCGCGTTCTTCCTTGAACGCGCGGCGGGCGCTCGCCAGCCAGTCCTCATGCGTCAGCCTGGGAAACTGTGCATCGAACAGGCGGCGTAGGATCTCGGCGCCTTCTTCATAGGACCGCGGCTGCGGCAGCTTGCCGATGTAGCCTTTGATCCGCATCAGGCCCTTGGGTTCGATGACCGGTCCTATATCGTTGAGGACGCAGCCAGCGATCGCCGTCGGCCGTAGCGCTGCTAGCAGCATCGTCAGAATGCCGCCGCGTGAGGTGCCGACGAAAATCGCCGGCAGCGCATCGAGCGCCGTCAGGATCGCCAGAACGTCGGCGAGTTCGACCGGAAAAGAATAATTGGCCGGGTCTCTGTCATAGCCCGACAGGCCGCGGCCGCGATAATCGAGCGCGATCACCCACCGGCCTTTGCTCGCCAGAATGCCAGCCAGCCGGTCGAAATCTTCCGCCGTGCGCGCCAAACCCGGCAGGCAAACCACGGGCAGCAGGCGAGAGGCCCGGTTGCCGTGCACCCGCGCATGCAAGCGTAAGCCATCGGGCGCCGAGATGAACGTGGAGGAGGGAGAGGTTATGTCGGACATGATCGTGACTGTAGCCGGGACGGCGCGTGGCGCAATCCGGCGCTGGTTAGTTCAGGCCGCCGCGCTTGAGGTCGGCCTCGATCAGGAGCTTGCTGCCGCCGCCGAAGCGGGCGCGATAGACCTGTAGGTTTTCCATGATCCGCTGCACGTAATTGCGGGTCTCGGCGATCGGAATACGCTCGGCCCAATCGACTGGATCGACCTTTGGATCGCGCGGATCTCCATAAGCGGCGACCCACTGCCGGACGCGGCCTCGGCCGGCGTTGTAACCGGCAAAAGTCATCATGTAGGAGCCGTTATAGCTCGACAGCAGCATCGACAATTCGGCGGCGCCCATCTGCATGTTGTAAATCGGGTCGCTCAGCAGGCGGCCTTTGTTGTAGGTCGTCTTGTAGCGTTTGGCGGTGTCCTGCGCGGAGGCCGGTGTCACCTGCATGAAGCCCATGGCGTTCGCCGGTGACACGACCTTCTGATTGAAGTGGCTCTCTTGCCTGGCAATCGAATAGACCACGGCCTGTTCGACTGGCGGCGCGATCGGCGAGTAATCGGGCAGGCCGATAACCGGATAGGCGTAGTAATCCAGTGGCAATCCGCGGCCGTAAGCGGCCTTCCCAAGCAACAGCATCGCGCGGCCATCGCGGCGCTTGCCGGCGGCTTCGGCCATCATGGCGAGGCCCGCGACGTCGGTGCCGCTTTCGCCGAGTTCGGCATAGAT
This sequence comes from Pseudolabrys sp., assembly GCA_036500165.1. Lineage (GTDB taxonomy): Bacteria > Pseudomonadota > Alphaproteobacteria > Rhizobiales > Xanthobacteraceae > Pseudolabrys. The sequence continues at coordinate 16,006 of DASYCM010000387.1, read as the reverse complement.
CGATGCCAGCATGTCCCGTTCGTCGAGCGCGTAGAGAATTTCCGTAGCGCGAACGATTTCGAGATTGCTTAGCAGGCCGTGTTCTTCCGCTGTAAACGTCGGCGGCCCGCGCAGGCCCAATTCTGGCAGACCGAGGCGGCCGCGCGCCAACTGACCGTAATAGGTCGCGGTGTACTGGCTTGCCGCTTCGTAGAAGGTCCGGGCCTGGGCGCGCTGGCCCATGGCTTCGGCGGCGCGGCCCTGCCAATAGCCGCCGCGCGCGAGCGCATGCGGATTGTTCGTGCCGTCGTCGATATGTGCGAAGTGTTGCGCGGCGGTCTGTGGATCGTGCAGGAAGCGCAATGCGATCCAGCCGGCGGTGAAATGCTGGTCGACGCGATAATTACCCTTGGGCGGCGAGGGTGCCTCGCGCGCGACGCGATAAGCGGTCTGCGCGTCGTCCTCGTCGAGCAGCTTGCGCACCAGGAGCCGGCGCTCCATCCACCACTGATCGAGGTCGATCATGGCGGCTGCGTCTTTCGGCGCGGTGAGGATCAGCCGGCCGGCTTCTTCGGCCTTGTCGTTCTTGCGCAGCCACTGTGCCTTGGAAAAGATGTAACCGGCATCGCCGCGTGCGGACGACGGTACGGCATCGAGCAGCGCCTTGGCATTGCCGGCCTTCTTGATAACGCCCGCGCGTGCTCTGGCGATCAGAAGCTCGTTGCCGCCGAGCCGTTCGGCGGCACGCATGCCGGCCTCGACGTCGTCGACGTAGAAGCGCTTGTCCATTCGCGCCTTGTGGTCAGCGGCGGTGAGCATGCCGCCGAACATCTCGATCACTTTTTTCTCGACGTCCGTACTGCAATCGTCTTCGCGCCACGCGTGGCGCACCAAAGCTTCGGCGCCGGCGCGGTCGCCCTGAGCAAGCAGGGCGCGGGCCAGGATGTAGCGGCCCTTGGAGGTGGTCGGTTGCCTGTCAGCAAAGAAGCTGCGCACCGTGCCATCGTCTAGCTTGTCGTTCCACAACGCGTTCTCGGCGCGGCGGCGGAATAGCGCCGAATGTGGCCAGCTTGGATTGGCGCTGACGAAAGCCGCGTAACGCTGGAAAGTTGGCCGTGTGTTGTCGCTGCGCAATATGACCCATTCGGCGAGCTTGCGTGCAACCGGGTCGGTGATCGAACCCCTGGCGACGTCGGCGACCACTTCGTTGGACTTGCGCGTGGCGTCGATGACTTGTCTGACCAGGGCAATATCGGCAGCTGAGGTGGCGTTGGTTGGCGCGATCGAGAATGGGCCGGCGGTCGGCCTCACCAGCGGCTTGAAGGTGGCGTGGGTGGAATTCAGGGAGCCCCGTAAGGCGACACCAGCCTGAGCAAACGAGTTCAGCCCTTTGGGATCGGCCGCTGCGTGTTTTGGGTTGGCCGGTGGCACCAGCTGCATAGGCAGACCCACGGCCGGAGCGGCGTTCTTCGCCAAGGCTGCGGACTTGGACGCGGGCGTGAGGATGTCCTTAGCGGCCTCCACGGCCGCCTTTTTGTCAGTCTTGGGGTCGGACTTGGCGGCAGCCTTTGGACCGGCCTGAATGTGCGGGCGGGGTTTGGGTAGCGGAACTTTCTGAGGCGCGGCCGCAGAAGGCTGGGCGCACAAAGCGCCAGCTGCCACCATGCCTAGAGCGAGACCCAGACGGGTCCGAAAAGTTCCGTTCATTCAATCCCTTGCGCGGATTCTGTAGGTCGTTTTTGCAATTAGACAGACGCCGACTCAAGCGCCCGAAGTCCCCCCATTAGGCCCATATGGTTGGTGAAGGGATACTTAAAATCCGAACACCAGCAGCGTATCGCGAAACCCCGGCGAAAGCGGGGCAAGCGGGCTCAAAGAGCGGCGTTTCGGCCCGTAGGGTAAACATCACGGCATTTGATACTGGCATTGACGGGGCAGGGCTTTCAACGGTCCCGGCGACCCGATATTGATGGGGCTCAACTGACCCCAAGGACGCGTCACATGGCTGCAAAGACCAGTTTTCGAGGATCGTTCACCGCGCTGGTCACCCCGTTCAAAAACGGCGGCCTCGACGAGAAGGCTTTTCGCGACCTAGTCGATTGGCAGATCGCCGAGGGCACCAATGGCCTCGTTCCGGTCGGTACCACGGGTGAAAGCCCGACGTTGTCGCACGAGGAGCACAAGCGCGTGGTCGAATGGTGCATCGATCAGGCCGACGGCCGTGTGCCGGTGATCGCGGGTTCCGGCTCCAACTCGACGCAGGAAGCGGTTGAGCTGTCGCGCCACGCCGAGAAGGCTGGCGCCGATGCCGTGCTGATCGTGACGCCTTACTACAACAAGCCGACCCAGGAAGGCATGTATCAGCACTTCAAGGCGATCAACGACGCCATCGGTATTCCGATCATCATCTACAACATCCCGCCACGCTCGGTGATCGACATGTCTGTCGACACCATGAAGCGGCTCTTCGAGCTCAAGAATATCGCCGGCGTGAAGGATGCCACCGCCAACATGGTGCGCGTATCGCAGCAGCGCGAGGTTCTCGGCCCGGATTTCAATCAGCTCTCGGGCGAGGACGGCACTTGCCTCGGTTTCATGGCGCATGGCGGCCACGGCTGCATTTCGGTAACGTCGAACGTGGCCCCGCGGCTCTGCGCTGAATTCCAGGCCGCGTGTCTGAAAGGCGATTTCGCCGCCGCGCTCAAGCTCCAGGACAAGCTGATGCCGCTGCATCAGTATCTGTTCGTCGAAACCAATCCGGCGCCGGCCAAGTACGCGCTTTCGGTGCTCGGCAAGATGTCGGACGATGTCCGGTTGCCGATGGTGCCGCTCTCCGACAAGTCCAAGGCAATCGTGCGCGATGCCATGGTCCATGCGGGCCTGATCAACTAACGATGGGAGTGGGGCATGCTTGAGGAATTCAAGAAATTCGCGTTACGCGGCAATGTCGTCGACCTCGCTGTCGGTGTGATTATCGGCGCGGCCTTCGGTGCCATCGTATCGTCGATGGTCGCCGATCTCATCATGCCGTTGATCGGTGCCGTTACCGGCGGTTTGGACTTCTCCAACTACTTCCTGCCACTGTCATCGAAGGTCACAGCCGACACACTTATTGAGGCGAAAAAGCAAGGCGCTGTATTGGCTTATGGCAGTTTCCTCACCGTCACGCTTAACTTCATCATCATCGCTTTCGTGCTATTTCTGGTGATCCGTGCGCTCGGTCAGTTGATGAAGAAGGAAGCCGCAAAGCCGACGCCGCCGACCAAGCAGGAAGAGCTCCTGACGGAAATACGGGACCTGCTCAAGAAGCCCTAGGTGGGAAAACGCGCTATTCCTGACAGTACGGGCCCGGGGAATACCGCTACTCGGTCTCTGCGGCGCCGGAAATCCGGGTCTGTTTCCCGCGCGGATCGTGCTAATTCATGACGAAATCCTATATGTAGCGCTATGGCCGCAAACACCGCACCCCGCTTCAAGGCGGTCTCTGAAAACCGCAAGGCGCGATTCAATTACGAGATAGGCGAGGTCGTCGAGGCCGGCATTGTGCTGACCGGAAGCGAAGTGAAATCGCTCCGGCTCGGCAAGGCGACCATCGGCGAGTCCTATGCCGACGCGCGTGAAGGTGCGATCTGGCTGGTGAATTCCAATATCCCGGAATACCTGCAGGCCGGCCGCTACAACCACGCACCGAAACGGCCGCGCAAGCTGCTGTTGCACCAGCGTCAAATCAACCGCTTTGCCGCCGCGATCGAGCGCGAAGGCATGACCCTGGTGCCGCTCAAGCTCTATTTCAACGCGCAGGGGCGCGCCAAAGTCGAGATCGCGCTCGGCAAAGGCAAGAAGCTGCACGACAAGCGCGATACGCTGAAGAAGCGCTCATGGGATCGTGAGAAGGGTCGCCTGATGCGGGACAAGGGCTGATAGAAAAAGCCCGCTGCCGCACGCGCGGAGCGGGCTTTGTTTGTTGCCAGCCAGATTTACTGGATCACGCCGCAGGCGATGCGGCCGCCGGCGTCGCCGGTGGGATCGGTTTTGTAGTCATCGCTCTTGGCGTGGATCACCAGCGCCGAACCGTCAGCGTCGAACACGGAATTTGGTTTGCCCTTTTCGAGTGTGATCGCGCTGTTCATCACCTCAACGGTCAGATCGCCGCTTTGCGGCACGTGCAAGTTCGGCATATCGCCGGCATGCGCGCCTTCGGCCGCCATCATGCCGTGCTTCTTATGACCGGGGTTGAAATGGCCACCGGCGGAATCGAACGGCGCTTCGCACTTTCCGACTGTATGAACGTGGAAAGCGTGCTCGCCCGGCGGCAGGCCCTTCACGGCGAGATTGATGAGGACACCATTCGGCGTTTGCGTGAGGTTGGCAGAGCCGACCTCCTTGCCGTCGGTGCCTTTGAGCGGGGCGCTGGCCGTCTGCGCTGCGGCGGGCAGGGCAAGGGCCATCAGGGTCATGGCGGCAAGGCCGACCTGCTTGAGGGTACGAAATGTCATGATCGGGCTCCCGGGATTGCTTCACGTTTCAACGCCGCGCAAAGCACGATAGGCTCCGCGCGCACGTCGGCTTCATGTAACGCGAGCTGTTAAAGGAAAGTTCCCATGCTGCCGGTAACGCTCGACCATTGCGTAATCAAGATTACGGACTGGGAGCGCTCCAACAAATTTTACAGCGAGGTTATGGGCGCTGAACTGGTGCAGCGCCAGGCCGGCTGGGCCTATCGCTTCGGCGACAAGCAACTCAATGTGCACGGTCCCGACGTCGTGCCAGCGGAAGTCGCGAGGCTCCCGGTGCAGCCCGGTAATAGCGATCTTTGCTTTGAATGGGACGGCCCGATCGAAGATGCAATTGTGCACCTCAAGGCGCACGGTATCGCGGTCGAGCGTGGTCCGATGCAGCGCTTCGGCGCGAAAGGGCCGGGGACTTCCGTTTACTTTCGCGATCCCGATGGTTCACTGATGGAATTCATATCCTATCGCGGCATGCGCTAGGACCGGCCAATAAGAAGAAGGAACGCCATGGCGACGAAGAAGAATGCGCGGACGAAAAAGCACAACGGCATTTCGTCGCTGCGGGTGCCGCTGACAAAGACGAAGGACCCGGACATCAGGAAGTTTCAGGAGGCGTCGCAGAAGCGTCTCGGTTATGTCCGCAATTTCCTGCAGCTGCCGTGGGGGCCGGGCCGTCTTCCGCTCTATCAGGGCTACATCGACCTGCTGATGCGCGGCGAAGACGGGCGGTTGCCGGCGCGGGAGCGTGAACTGCTCGCGCTCGTCACCAGTGTGGAAAACCGCTGCGAGGTTTGCGTCGTGTCGCACGCTTCGGCGCTGGAGCGCATGGGCATGGAAAAACCGCTGGTCGATCTGCTGTGCGTAAGCTGGCGGCGGGCAGGGCTGGCGCCACGCGAGCACGCGCTCGCCGAATTTGCGTGGGTTCTGACGAAGGATCCCGCGGGCGCGGATGAAAGTTATCTCGACATCCTGCGCGACGCCGGTTTGACCGAGCCGGAAATCATGGAAGCGGCGCAGGTCGTTGCTATCTTCAACGCCAACAACCGTTTCAACAGCGTGCTCGGCGTGCGCGTCAACGCGGAAGCGCACGAGGGCTATCGCAAGCGCTAAAAACGGCCGCTAAAAAATTGTCACACGAGGTTGCTACATGACCGAAGCGCCCGGCACGCACGATCCCAACACTTTGCCGCCCAATATTCCCGCGCCGCCGGACGATGGCGCCGCGGCACATCTGACCGGCAAGAGGTTGCCCGATCTGGCGTTGCCGGCCACGAGCGGCGCGCCGGTCAATCTGTCGAAGCTCAAAGGCCGCACGGTCGTCTATGTCTATCCGCGCACCGGCGTGCCGGGTGTCGATCTGCCGCCGCGCTGGAACGATATTCCGGGCGCGCGGGGCTGCACCCCGCAATCCTGTTCATTCCGCGATCACTTCGATGAATTGAAGCGCCTCGGCGTGGCGCAGCTTTACGGCCTGTCGGTGCAGGACACGGCGTATCAGCAGGAAGCGGCGACGCGGTTGCATCTGCCGTTCGCAATTCTGTCGGATGAGAAACGGACGCTGACTGCGGCGCTCAATCTGCCGACTTTCGTGACCTCCGGCATGACGTTGCTCAAGCGAATGGCCTGGGTGATTGACGATGGCGTCATCGCCAAAGTGTTTTATCCGGTGTTTCCGCCGGACAAGAATGCGGCGGAGGTGGTGGCGTGGCTTCAGGCGTCGAGCGCGTGATCCCGAAAAGTGGGAACCGGTTTTCGGATCAGGTCACGCGGCATCTAAAAAGTCGCGCACCTTCTCAAACACGTTCCGAAACATCTCCGGCGTCAGCACGCCGGTGTTAGTGTTGTAGCGCGAGCAGTGATAGCTTGAGAAAAACGCAATATTGCCCATCTCGTGCCGTCCGGCATGCTTGAACGGCGTCTTTGATTTCTTGGCGCCGAAGGCCGTCACCACGCTGTAATGCGCGATGGAGCCGAGCGCGACGATGGCGCGCAGCTTCTTCATCTCGGCGATGGTCGGATTGAGAAAATCGCGGCAGGTGTGGATTTCTACCGTGGTCGGCTTGTTCTCTGGAGGAACGCAACGCACCGCGTTGGTAATGCGGCAGTCGATCAGCTCCAGCCCATCATCGGTCCGCGCGTCGAACTTGCCGTTGGCAAATCCAAAACGGCTGAGCGTGTCGTAGAGCAATACGCCGGCATAGTCGCCTGTGAACGGCCGTCCTGTACGATTGGCGCCTTGTACGCCGGGCGCAAGGCCTACGATCAGCAGTTGCGCGTCAACAGAACCAAAGGAGGGGACGGGCCCATTGAACCATGCCGGTTCTTTCGCGCGCAGACTTTCCCGATAGGCAACAAGCCGCGGACAGCGCGGGCAGTCTCGACCCGGCTTTCCCGCGGCAATCGTCATTTTTGCTTGCGCATGATCTTGTTTGAAAACCGAATCCCGCTTTTCGGGATCATGCGCCTTTTAGTCTTCGAAGTCGTCGTCGTCAGCGCCGACCGGCGCACCAGCGCGTTGCGGAGCACCGCCGGGCGCGCGCTGCAGGAATTGCGGCGTGTGCTGGCCCGGCTCGCCCGGACCGCGGTCGTGCATGGGCGCACGTGCCGGCCGTTCGGACGGATCGCGGCCGACCTTGCTCTGAAGGGTCACGATATCGGTGAAAACGTCCGCCTGACGGCGAAGTTCGTCGGCGATCATCGGCGGCTGTGTCGAGATGGTCGAGATGACGGTGACCTTCACGCCGCGGCGCTGCACGGCTTCCACCAGCGAGCGGAAATCGCCGTCGCCGGAGAACAGCACCATATGATCGATGTTACCGGCGATCTCCATGGCATCGACTGCAAGTTCGATGTCCATGTTGCCCTTGATCTTGCGGCGGCCGGTCTGATCGACGAATTCCTTGGTCGCTTTCGTGACGACCGAATAGCCGTTGTAGTCGAGCCAGTCGATGAGCGGGCGGATGGAGGAGTATTCCTGATCTTCGATGACGGCGGTGTAATAAAATGCCCGCAGCAGGTAGCCGCGCGAGCGGAATTCGTTGAGCAGCTTTTTATAATCGATATCGAAACCGAGAGATTTGGCCGTGGCGTAGAGATTGGCGCCATCAATGAACAATGCGATTTTTTCACCGGGTACGGTCATGGGCTCTTCTCACAATGCTTCGCGCTATACGTCTTGAACGGGTGATCCGGCGGCCGGCCCAGCTTGGAGCAGGGCACGTCGAGTCGAATCGGCGTTAACAGGCTTTTGGCACCTTCGATCAAATCAGCGGTGCCCCCCATAAGTAGGCCGTTTCCGAGAAAATCCGGCCGGAAAGGCCTACCTACAGCCGGTTCTCTAGAGGACAGATACGGCCAAAGGAAGACAAAAATGCTTGAAATCCCTGCGTATAGGGGATAGCTAGCAGGCATATTCAGCACACAGTTCCTCTTGAAGGAGTGACGAGCCGATGGCCCGTGTCACCGTAGAAGACTGCATCGACAAGGTAGAGAACCGCTTCGATCTCGTTCTTTTGGCGAGCCACCGGGCGCGGATGATCTCGTCAGGGTCTCAGATTACCGTTGATCGTGACAACGATAAGAATCCGGTCGTGGCGTTGCGCGAAATCGCCGACACCACCGTATCGCCCGGCGATTTGAAGGAAGACCTGATCCACAGTCTCCAGAAGTACGTCGAGGTCGACGAGCCTGAACCCGAAGTGCCGCTGATCGGCTCGGGTACCGGCGCCTCTATCGACTCCGATGACGCTGCCGAGATGGCCGCGCCGATGACCGAGGAAGAGCTGCTCAAGGGTCTCGAAGGCCTGGCGCCACCGGAAGAAGTGCCGGAAGACGACGCCGAATAGGCGTCGCAGCACCGATTTTCTCCGTATTTAAGACAAAGGCCCAGCCATCGTGCTGGGCCTTTTTGTTAATGATGGGTCAAAGTTCGGCCAAAACCTTGCGATCCCTTTGAATTGACGTGATATCTATTAGAATGTGAGCCCGCGTGCGGATTTCGTGCCCGGGTCAGGTGCCGAGGTCCGCCCCATATGTCACGCACGCGCCCCGATTTGCCGCGCATGCAGAAGCAGTCCCCAATCCGGGCGCCGCTCGAGCAGCCTGCTGCCGCCGCGACCGAGGTGCTCGAAAAGCCGGCACCGGCCAAAAAGCCGCTCAAGATGATGCGGCAATACGACCTGATTGAACGGGTCCGCCGCTACAATCCGAACACGAATGAGGCGCTACTCAACCGCGCGTACGTCTACGCCATGAAGGCTCATGGCGAGCAGCGCCGTGCCTCTGGCGATCCGTACTTCTCGCACCCGATCGAAGTCGCCGCGATCCTCACCGATCTTAAGCTCGACGACGCGACAATCGCTGCTGCGCTGTTGCATGACACTATCGAGGACACCGCGGCGACGCGGACCGAAATCGACAGCCTGTTCGGGCCGGATATCGGCCGGCTGGTCGAAGGTCTCACCAAGCTGAAGCGGCTCGACCTTGTCACCAAGGAAGCCAAGCAAGCCGAAAACCTGCGCAAACTGTTGCTCGCGATCGCCGACGATGTGCGCGTGCTGCTGATCAAGCTCGCCGACCGTCTGCACAATATGCGCACGTTGCATTTCATGGCGCCGGCGTCGCGCCGTCGCTCGGCGGAGGAGACGCTGGACATCTATGCGCCGCTCGCCGGCCGCATGGGTATGCATGAGCTGCGCGAGGAGCTGGACGATCTGGCGTTCCGTGAATTGTATCCGGAAGCCTATGACGTCGTCAGCGGCCGCCTGAACGAATTGGCGGAACGTCAGAAGCTTCTCATCTCGGAAATCGAGAATCAGCTCACCAAGAAACTCGCCGACCGCGGCATCGAGGCGGTGGTGAAGGGCAGGCGCAAACGCGCCTATTCGATCTGGCGCAAGATGGAGCGCAAGTCGGTCGGCTTCGAGCAACTTTCCGACATCTTCGGATTTCGCGTCATCGTGAAGTCGATGGCCGATTGCTATCAGGCGCTCGGCATCGTGCACACGACGTGGCCGGTCGTGCCTGGCCGTTTCAAGGACTACATTTCGACACCGAAGCAGAACGAATATCGCTCGATCCACACCACGGTGATCGGGCCGAGCAAGCAGCGCGTCGAACTGCAAATCCGTACCGTCGGCATGCATGAAATTGCCGAATACGGCATTGCCGCGCACGCGCTGTACAAGGACGATGCCGGGTCGCCGACTGAACTCCTGTCGCGTGAATCGACTGCTTACGCCTGGCTGCGCCGGACCATCGAGTTGCTGGCGGAAGGGTCTAACCCGGAAGAATTCCTCGAGCACACCAAGCTCGAGCTGTTTCATGACCAGGTGTTCTGCTTCACGCCGAAGGGCAAGCTGATCGCATTGCCGCGCAAAGCGACGCCGATCGATTTTGCCTATGCGGTGCACACCGACGTCGGCAACGCCACGGTTGGCTGCAAGATCAACGGTCAGATTTCGCCGTTGACGTCCGAACTGGTCAATGGCGACGAAGTCGAGATCCTCACATCCAAGGGCCAGATCGCGCCGCCATCGGCGTGGGAGTCGTTGGTCGTGACTGGCAAGGCGCGCGCGGCGATCCGGCGTGCGACCCGGACTGCGGTGCGTAATCAATATGCCGGCCTCGGCCGACGCATCGTCCTGCGGCTGTTTCAACGCGCGAAGATCGCGTACTCCGACGAGAAGCTCCAGGTCGCGCTGCCGCGGCTGGCGCGTGGTTCTGTGGAAGATGTGATGGCGGCGGTTGGCCGCAGCGAATTGAAAGCGTCCGTCGTCGCCCGCGCGATGTATCCCGATTACAAGGAAGAGCGCGCCGCCGCGATGGCGGTGAAGCCGAAGTCCGAAAGCGGCTGGTTCGGCTTGAAGAAGTTGAGCTCGGTGAAATTCAAGGTGCCTGGCCTGAGTTCCGCAGCCGGTCCGGCGATCCCGATCCGCGGCATCAATGGCGATTTGCCCGTGCGCTTCGCACCCGATGGCGCCGTGCCTGGCGACCGTATCGTCGGCATTCTGACGCCGGGCGAGGGCATCACGATCTATCCGATCCAATCGGCATCGCTGGCGGAATTCGAGGACAAGCCGGAAAACTGGCTGGACGTGCGCTGGGACGATGACGAGAAGACGCCGCAACGTTTTCCGGCGCGCATTGAAATCCAGTCGGCCAACGAGCCGGGTTCGCTGGCGCAGATCGCGCAAGTGATTGCCGAGCATGACGGAAATATCGACAATATCCGGATGACGCGCCGCGCCCCCGATTTCACCGACGTGCAGATCGACCTCGAGGTCTACGACCTCAAGCATCTCACCGCCATTCTCGCGCAACTGCGCGCCAAGCCGATGGTGGCGAAGGCGGAACGGGTCAATGGCTGACTTTCTTCGTCTTGGCGTCAACGTCGACCACGTCGCCACTATCCGTAATGCCCGTGGCGGCCGTCATCCCGATCCGGTACGCGCGGCGAAGCTCGCGATAGCGGCGGGCTGTGATGGCATTACCGCGCATCTGCGTGAGGACCGCCGCCATATCCGCGACGACGACATGGCGCGACTCAAGGCCGAAATCACCAAGCCGCTGAACTTCGAAATGGCGGCGACCGACGAGATGGTCAAAATCGCCATCGCGACCAAGCCGCACGCTGTCTGTCTGGTGCCGGAAAAACGTACCGAACGCACCACTGAAGGTGGGCTCGATGCGGCCGGCCAGCGCGCTCAGCTCAAACCGGCGGTGCAGGCGCTAAAGGCAGCGGGTATCCGCGTGTCGTTATTTATCGGCGCGCAGAATGCGCAGATCGAAGCCGCCGCCGAATTGGGTGCGCCGGTGATCGAGATCCATACGGGCGCTTGGTGCGACGCCCTTACCGAAGGCAACGCGGCTGACGCCAAAACAGAGTGGGAGTTGATCAAGGCCGGTGCGCAATTCGCCAAACGCTTGGGATTGGAAGTTCATGCCGGACACGGCCTCGATTACGCGAGTGCCGAGATCATCGCCGCGTTGCCGCAGATTGCCGAACTGAACATCGGCCATTTCCTGGTTGGCGAGGCGGTGTTCGAAGGACTCGACCAGACCGTGAAGCTGATGCGCGCCGCGATGGATCGTGGGCGCAAGAAAGCCGCACCATGATTATCGGCATTGGCTCCGACCTTTGCGACGCGCGGCGCATCGCCAAAACCATCGAGCGCCACGGCGACCGTTTCCTCAACCGCATTTTCACACCGGCTGAGCGTGCCAAAGCCGAGCGTCGCGCCAACAGGGTTGAAACCTATGCCAAGCGCTTCGCTGCCAAGGAGGCCTGCTCTAAGGCCTTGGGCACCGGATTCCGGCGGGGCGTGTTCTGGCGGGATATGGGCGTGATCAACATGCCGTCCGGGCGTCCGACCATGAAGCTTACCGGCGGCGCGTTGGCGCGCCTCCAAGCCATCACGCCGGCTGGTTGCACCGCCCAGATCGACGTGTCGCTGACCGACGAAGGTCCGACCGCTCAGGCCATCGTGATCATTTCCAGTGTTCCGTCACAGGCCTAGGCGAAATCCCCAATAAACCTAGAACTTCAGTCCTGCCAATAAGTTATGCGTGTTAAGCGGCGTTCTTGATTGCGTGGCCCGGACTCAGCCGCTACAAGGTCGCGGGGAGCGCGGGCGCGTTGCTGCGGGACAAAAGGCTTATGAGCGTGACATCCAATACCAAGCGTAAAGAAGGCGGAGTTGCCGAAACCATTCGCGTGATTTTTCACGCTTTGGTCATTGCGCTCGTTATTCGCACCTTTCTCTTCCAGCCCTTCAATATTCCCTCAGGCTCGATGAAGGCGACGCTGCTGGTCGGCGATTACCTGTTCGTGTCGAAATACAGTTACGGCTTCAGCCAGTACTCTTTGCCGTTGTCGCTGCCGCTGTTTTCCGGCCGCATCCCGGACGGCTTTATGCCGGAGCGCGGCGATGTCGTCGTGTTTCGCCTGCCGAAGGATACGTCCACGGATTACATCAAACGCGTGATCGGACTGCCGGGCGACCAGATCCAGGTGATCGATGGTGTCGTCAGCATCAACGGTACGCCGGTCAAGCATGAGCGCGCGCCCGACTTTATCGAAACGGAAGAGGGTACGGTCAGCACGCCGATCAAGCGCTGGAAGGATACGCTGCCGAATGGCGTCAGCTACTACACGCTCGATCTGGTCGACAATGGATTTGCCGACAACACTCAGGTCTATACGGTGCCGCCCGGCAACTACTTTATGATGGGCGATAACCGCGACAACTCGACCGACAGCCGTTTCAATCAGGTTGGCATGGTGCCGTTCGAAAATATCGTCGGCAAGGCGCAGATGATTTTCTTCTCGGTCTACGAAGGCGAGCGTGCCTGGCAGTTCTGGCGCTGGCCCGTGGCAGTGCGCTGGAACAGGCTATTCTCGATTGTGCGATGAGCCGTAAGGCTATCAAGGACAGAGCCGCTCTCGAAGAGCGCATTGAATATCAATTCGCCGACAAGGCGATGCTTGAGCGCGCGCTCACGCATATTTCGGCGCTGTCGGGCGGTCCTCAGAAACGATCGGAAAGCTATCAGCGGCTCGAATTTCTCGGCGACCACGTGCTCGGCCTCGTCATCTCGGACATGTTGTTTCGCGCCTTTCCGAAGGCGAATGAAGGCGAACTGTCTCGGCGTCTGTCTGATCTGGTGCGCAAGGAAACCTGTGCGGAGGTCGCCAAGGCGATGGATCTCGGACCTGCACTGAAGCTCGGTAATTCGGAATCGTCCGCGGGCGGCCGGCTGCGCGCCACTATTCTGGCCGATGCCTGCGAGGGGCTCGTCGGCGCCGTGTTCGTCGACGGCGGCTATACCGCGGCCGAGACGCTGATCGGCAAGTTCTGGAAGGAGCGCATGCTCAAGCCCATCCGGCCGCTGCGCGACCCGAAAACGATGTTGCAGGAGTGGGCGCAGGGGCGGGGCCTGCCGACGCCAGCCTATCGCGAACTGGCGCGCACCGGCCCACATCATGACCCGGAATTCCGCGTCGCCGTCGTGTTGCCGGACAGGCCGCCGGCCGAAGGCATGGGCTCATCGAAGCGCGCTGCGGAGCAGGCGGCTGCTGCCGCGATGCTGACGCGCGTCGGCGTCGCGGTGGATAAACTCGATGGTTGATTCAAAGGATACCCAAAAGGACGTTGAAGTCCCCACCGACGGCAAATGTGGCTTCGTTGCGCTGATCGGTGCACCCAATGCCGGCAAATCGACGCTGCTCAATGCGCTCGTTGGTTCCAAAGTCACTATCGTTTCGCACAAGGTGCAGACGACGCGCGCGTTGATCCGCGGCATCGCCATCGAAAACAAGTCGCAGCTTATCTTCGTCGACACGCCGGGTATCTTCTCGCCGAAGCGTCGGCTTGACCGGGCCATGGTGACGACGGCCTGGAGCGGCGCGCATGAGGCCGATCTCGTCGCCGTGTTGATCGACGCACGCAAGGGCCTTGACGAAGAGGCCGAGGCGCTCATGGAGCGGCTTGCCGAGGTAAAAGGACCGAAGATCCTCATCCTCAACAAGATCGATTTGATTCCGCGCGATACGCTGCTGCTGCTCACCAAAACCACCAACGAGAAAGCGAAGTTCGAGTCCACCTTCATGATCTCGGCGCTGAAAGGCGACGGCGTGGCCGACCTGAAGGCCTGGCTCGCCGATCGTATGCCGCTTGGGCCGTGGCTATATCCGCCGGACCAGATGTCGGACGCGCCGATGCGGCAACTCGCTGCTGAAATTACCCGCGAGAAATTATTCGAACGCCTGCACCAGGAATTGCCGTACCACTCGACGGTCGAGACCGAACAGTGGAAGGAATTGCGCGGCGGCGATATCCGCATCGAGCAGACGATTTATGTTGAGCGCGAGAGCCAGCGCAAAATCGTCATCGGCAAGGGCGGACAGACGCTCAAGGCTATAGGCGAGGCGGCGCGCCGCGAGATCGCCGACATTGCCGAGCAAAAAGTGCACCTGTTCCTGTTCGTGAAGGTGCGAGAAGGCTGGGGCGACGACCCGGAGCGCTATCGCGCCATGGGGCTGGAGTTTCCGAAGGAGTGATCGTGTCCTACACTGGGCCCGATTCCGGACAAGCTCATGCAATGGACCGATGAAGGCATCGTGATCGGCGTCAGGCGGCACGGGGAGGCGAGCGCCATCGTTGAACTGATGACGCGCGAGCACGGCCGCCATCTCGGCATGGTGCGCGGCGGCTTCGGCACCCGCATGAAGCCGATTCTGCAGACCGGCAACAGCGTCAGCGCGAACTGGCGCGCGCGGCTCGACGAGCATCTCGGCAATTATACCGTGGAAGCGCTGCATCAGCGCGCCTCGAATTTCTTCGGCGCACCGCACGCGATTTACGGTGTTACGCATCTGGCTGCGTTGATGCGCCTGTTGCCGGAGCGCGATCCGCATGCCGATCTCTATGACGTGTTCGAAGGCATTCTCGACCGGCTGGAAAATCCGGTGGTGGCGGCGCCCATGGTTGCGCGCTTCGAATTGCAGATGTTGACCGAACTCGGTTTCGGTCTCGATCTTGAGCAATGCGTCTCGACCGGCGCGACCGACGATCTCATTTATGTTTCGCCGAGGTCGGGGCGGGCGGTGTCGCGCACGGCGGGCGAGCCCTGGGCAGATCGTATGTTGCGGCTGCCGGATTTTCTGCGCGATGATGAGAGGGAGCCTTCGGGACGCGATCTGGCCGATGGCTTCGCGCTGACCGGGTTTTTTCTGGCCCGCCATGTGCTCGAGCCGCGCGGCCAGACGCTGACAGACGAGCGCGCGCATTTCATCGCGGCGCTGAGCCGCGCGCTGCCGAGCGTCGCCTAGGTCGCTTGCCGCTAAAAAGTAATGCGCATAAAAAAACCGGCCCGGCTTTTGGCCGGACCGGTTTCAGGTTTTGGTAGACTACCAGCGGCTGCGGCAGACGCGGTCCGTGCGGCAGACCCGGTGGCCATACGGGCCGGCGCGGCAAACGCGGACCATGCGGCAACGGTAAGCGGCCTGCTCGACGAGCGAGGTCGACATCGCGGGATTGCTGGCGCCATTGCTGATCGGGGCGGCAACAGCGCTACCGGCGCCGGCGAGGCCCATACCCGCTGCGAACAAAGCTGACAGAACGATCATACGCATTCTAAGTCTTCCCTATAATGTGCCTTTACCCGTGCGCGGTTCGGGGTGAGCCGGCGACCGCAAAGGCTTCGTTGCCGCTTCTCCAATCGACAGCCGGCCCACGGCGGAGCCGGCTGTTACTCCTACTAAGCAGCGAACCTTGATCAGCTGTTACCAGCGGCGATATCCATGACGGTAGCCGTAGCCGCGATAGCCGTAACCACGACGCCAGCCATAGCCGCCGCCCGTGTAGAAGCAGGATCGGCGGACCCAGCAGCCATTCGGACCGCAGCGGCGCACCGGACGGCAAACATAGGCCACGTCCTGAGCAAGGCTCGTGGAATCAATCGCGGCCTGTATACCGGCCGGAGTTGACAATGCCATGGCATTCGCCTGGCTCGGA
>DASYCM010000386.1:0-53104 GCA_036500165.1 Pseudolabrys sp. | reverse complement strand
GCGACCTTCAGGAAGGCGAGCGGGCCTTGCCCGGAAGGGTCGGCGATGCGGCCAAGTGTCTCTTCAACCAAAGACTCGCGGCTCCTGCCACCTGCGAATTCCGCCAAACACTTGGAAATGCTCGTCATATTTCACTTCTGCACTGACGGGAGGGTTCTTCTATTTTGACAATAACCCCATTGACTTAGAAAAAATACAGTGAAATATCACTGGTACGTAAGGAGTAGCCATGCTCGCTTTGTCGCTGCAGGAAAAGTCCGCGGTTACCCAGCGGAACGTGAAGCCCGATCAACTTGTGATCGCCGGCTGGACCGGCCGCGATAAGGCTGCCGTCGAAAAGCACATCGTCGAGCTTGAAGTGCTTGGCGTGAAGCGGCCGTCGCGGACGCCGATTTTTTACACCGGCAGCGTGTCGCGCCTCACGGCGGAACCCGCGATCGAGGCGCTCGGCACACAGACCAGTGGCGAAGCCGAATATCTTCTGCTGCAATTCAACAACGTTCTTTGGGTCGGCGTCGGCTCGGATCATACCGACCGCGAGCTCGAGGCCTATGGCGTCGCCGCGTCGAAGCAGATTTGCGACAAGCCGATCGGTACGCAGTTCTGGCGCTATGATGATGTCGCCGCGCATTGGGACGAACTAAAGCTACGCTCCTACGCGACGATCGACGGCCAAAAACAGATCTATCAGGATGGTTCGGTGTCGCAGATGATGCGGCCGACCGACCTCATCGCGAAATACATGAACGGTGGCGATCGTCTGCCCGAGGGCACATTAATGTTCTGCGGTACGGTGCCGGTGCATGGCGGCATTCGTCCCGCCGACAGCTTCGAATGCGAACTTGAGGACCCGGTGCTCGGACGTAAGCTGCGCTCAAGCTACACGACCAAAGCATTGCTGGTCCTGAGCTAGCGGAACGAGGCAGGGTCATGAAGCAGCAGAGCAAGATCAAGGAAGCTCTCCCGCGGACCCCGGCGCAGTTCAATGCCGCCGAGCCATCGCTGCGCGAAGTCGCCTATGAAGCAATCAAGCATCGCATCATCACCTGCGTCTTCAAGCCTGGCGACTACATCAACGAAGCCTATGTCAGCGGCGCGATTGGCATCGGCCGGACGCCAGTGCATCAGGCCATCGATCGTCTGATGCAAGATGGTTTGCTCGAAGTAATCCCGCGCAAGGGTATCATCGTCAAGCCGATCAGCCTGGATGAAGTTGTGCAGATCACCGAAGTGCGCCGGGTCAATGAACCGCACTGCGCAAAGCTGGCGGCGGAGCGCGCCGACCAGAACGACATGGCGACGCTCTCCGACATCCTTCAAAGAGCAGACGCCTGGACTGACGTGCGCAATATCGAGCAGATGATGCTGCTCGACCGCGAATTCCACATGACCGTGGCCAAGGTCGCGCGCAACGCAGTGCTCGCTGCGATCCTGCAAAATCTGCACGAACGCTCGTTGCGCTTCTGGTTCATTTCGCTGGCCGTCAACGAGCATCAGCGCGATGTAAAGCAAGAGCATCGCGCGATCTTCGACTCCATCCAGCATCACGACGCCGTCGGCGCAAGCGACGCGATGGCTGCTCACATCGATTCATTCCGCCGCAACGTCACCAACTATCTGTAACGGGAAAGCCATGACCAAGCCGCATCTCGAATTCTTCGGCGTCAACCTGAACGAAGGCTGGGCTTCGCCGCCGGGCTACCCTGCCGGCATTCAGCAGAAGATCCTGGCCAGCGATCTCGACGAGACGCGCAAGACGGGCAGCCGCACGCGCCTACTGCGCTTTACACCGGGCGAATACACCACGTCGCCCTTCGTCCACGATCATTGGGAAGAAGTTTACTTGCTCTCCGGCGATCTGATCGTCGGCAATGATGAAAAAGGCAAAGGCGGAGAGAGCTTTTCGGCTCCGACCTATGCATGCCGTCCGCCCGGTGCGGCGCACGGCCCCTTCAAGTCGGTGGGAGGCTGCATGCTCTACGAGGTGCACTACTACGAAAAAAGCGTCTCGTAATTTCCTTAAATCCGGCCGGGATCATCCAAAGGAGTTTGATATGCGTTTGCGACGAATCTCGTCCTTTCTCGGCGCCGTCGTTGGTGCCCTCGTTACAATGTCTCCCATATCGGCGCTTGCCGCCTGGCCGGAGCGGCCGGTGACGATCATCGTGCCGTTTGCTGCCGGCGGTAACACCGACGGCTTCGGACGTATGGCCGCGCAACGTTTGGGCGAAGCCTTCGGCCAAACCTTTATCGTGGAGAATAAACCGGGAGCAGGTGGCGCCATTGCCGCAGACCTCGTCGCGAAGGCAGCGCCGGATGGTTACACGTTGTTCCTCGCGGCGCTGCCGGTAATGGCAGTGGTGCCGGCAATTCAAAAGGTGCGTTATGACGTGCTGAAGGACTTCGCGCCGATCAGCAACATCGGCACTAACCCGTTCGCGCTTGTCGTCAATAAGGATTTGCCGATCCACTCGTTGAAGGAATTCGTCGAATACGTCCGGGCGCATAAAGGCGAGATGTCTTACGGCTCGGCCGGTGTTGGTAGTCTGAATCATCTGTCGATGGCGCTGTTCCTCAAACAGGCCGGTCTCGAGATGGTTCACGTTCCCTACAAGGGCAATGCGCCGGCGCTGGCCGATGTCGTCGGGGGACACGTGCAGGCGATGTTCTCCAACCTGTCGGATGCATTGCCGCAGACTAAGGCCGGCAACGTGCGCATGCTTGTGGTGTCGAGCGAGCAGCGCTCGGTCATGGCCAAAGAAGTCCCGACCGTGGCGGAGTCCGGTTACCCCAAATACAAGGTGCTGACATGGAACGGGCTGATGGCGCCCGCTGGCACGCCCAAGGAAATCGTCGAGAAGATTTCCGGCGAGATCGCAAAGGCGGTCAAGGAGCCGAAGTTCCGCGAGCAGCTCATCAATTACGGTGCCGATCCACTCGGCGACACGCCTGCCGAATACAGGGCGATGCTTGAGAAGGATATTCCGATCTGGGCCGAAGCCGTCGACATCGCCGGTGCTAAGCAACAATAAGAAACAGCAGTAGGGAAAGCACCCATGAACAGCCGTCCCATCCTGATTGCCGGTGGCGGTCCCGTCGGCATCATCACCGCGCTGGCGCTCGCCCAGCGCGGTGTGGCGGTGAAAGTGTTCGAGGCCGCCAACGCCATCAACGAAGCGCCGCGTGCATCGACTCTGCATCCGGCGACGTTGGAAATGATCGCGGCGGTCGGCATGCTTGACGACGTCGTCGCGCAAGGCCTGGTGGCCCGCACGTTCCAGTTCTGGGACCGGCCGACCCGTAGCGTGGTCGCCGAATTCGACCACGAGATTCTCAAGAACGACACGCCGTATCCGTTCGTCGTGCAGTGCGAGCAGCACAAGATCGCCAAGATGGGTCTTGAGCGGCTGAAGGCGTTTCCGCATGTGGAGGTAACGTTCAACGCATCGGTGAGCGCTATCGACCCGCATGAGGACCACGTCGATATCACCATCGATACGGCATCCGGCAGCAAGACCGTCACCGGCAGCTATCTCGTCGGCGCCGACGGCGGCCGTTCGACAGTGCGCAAAGCGCTCGGCATCGAGTTCGAGGGCTATACGTTTCCGGAACGCTTCCTCGTGCTCACGACGCCCTTCGATTTTGCCGGCGAACACGGCGTGGCCTACCGGGCTTACTTTTCCGATCCGGACGAATGGGCCAATCTCTTCAAGGTGGCCGGCGACGATCATAAGGGGCGTTGGCGCGCGGTATTCCCGGCGATTCCGGGGCAGTCCGACGACGAGGTTCTCAATCCGGACGCCACTGAAGCGCGGCTGCAAAAATTCTTCCCGAAATCTGGCACCTACGACATCTTCCACCGCAATATCTATAATGTGCACCAGCGCGTGGCAGAGACCTTCCGCAAGGGCCGCGTGTTTCTGGCCGGTGACTCAGCGCATGTGAACAATCCGATTGGCGGGCTCGGCTTGAATTGCGGCGTGCACGACGCCACGCAGCTTTCGGCGTTGTTGTCCGCGGTCACGTTGGGTGAGCGGCCGGACAGCGATCTGGCGCAATACGATGCCGTGCGGCGGCCGATGAATATCGAATACGTCCAGCAGCAGACCATCGCCAACAAGAAGCGTCTTGAAGAGAAAGACCCCGCTAAGCGCGAGGCGAACTTCGAGCAGTTGCGTCGCAACGCCGCCGATCCGGTGGCGCACCGCGCCTTCCTGATGCGCACGTCCCTGCTGGAAAGCGTTCGCGGAAAAGACGTTGCTGCTTAAAGAATTTCGTCGCTGACCCGTCGAGCTCAGAAACTGCAAACGAGAGAACAGCGTCTCCAATAGAGGGTTGTCCCGATGCGCGCTTCGATCTTCGCTTCAGCTTTATCTGTCGCCATTTTGTCCTCCGCAATTCTGCCGAACACCGTAATGGCAGAAACGGCAGCCAGCATCGGCTTCGAAACGGCCGCACGGCCCAATGGCCTGTCGGATGACTTCGCATCGAAAAGTGGAGTCGATCTTCGTTTTCTGACGCTCAAGCCCATCGACGGCAAAGAGACCAAAGGTGCGCTCTGGACACCTGCGGGCAAGGCGCCGGCCGATACGACGATCGTCATCATGATCCACGGCAGCGGCGGAAGTTACACGCGCGCGCCGGAAAGCGCGTTAGGTACGCGTCTGGCCACAAAAGGTTACGCGGCCCTCGCAATCGACACGCGTCAGCATGACGAAAAGATCAACACTGAAAATTTCTTTGACGTCAGGCGCGACATCGAAGCCGCGCTCTATACTGTCCGCGCGTTGGGTTATCGCAGTATCGTTCTGCAGGGCCACAGCCTTGGAAATATTCAGGTTCAGTTCTTTGCCGCCAGCAACTGGGATAAGGACATCAAGGCCGTGATGCTGCTGGGCGCCTTCAGCAATTTGCCTTGGAAGACGCGAAACATTCTGGTTCAGAACGAACCGGAATTCCAGAAGCTGATTGCCACCGCCTTCAAGGCCTATCGTGAAGGAAATGTGGACACACCACTCGATGCGAAGATGCTTTACTTCACCGGCCAGCAGGTTCCGGTCACGGCGCAGCACTTTCTGACCTATCGCTGGAGCAAGTCGAGCGTTGCCGATGGCACGATGTGGATCAAGCAGGTGCCGTACCCTGTGCTTCTTGTCCGCGACCAGGCGGACGGTCTCATCGAGCCGTTCGAATCCGCGTCACTGCTTGACGCGGCGCACGGGGAAGGCTCGCTGGTCAAAAGTATTGAGCTCGTCACGTTGCCCAACAAGAATCCCCCAAGCCTGAAAGGCCACTATTTTGAGGGGGACGAACAGCCGCTCGCCGACGCCTTGACGAAATGGCTCGCGGCACGCGGTCTCTGATACCTTTCCGCTATCGCAATACTCCGCCGCATAACCCTTAGGCTGACCCATGAAAATCGCAGTGCCGGATCTGATTTCGAATTCCTACTTCCCGGCGGTCGCCGCAGTCGAACTCGGCAAGTTCGCCGAGCAGGGCATCGACGCATCCATCGAACTCGATTTTCCGGTCAACAAGGCCTACATCGACCTTCGCGATGGCAAGGTCGATTGTGTGGCCGGCTCGGCGCATTCGACGCTCGCCGCCTTTCCGCGCTGGCAGGGCGCCAAGCTGCTCTGCGCGCAGGCGCAGGGCATGTACTGGTTTCTCGTCATGCGCTCGGACATCGATTGTCCGCGCGGCGACATCAACGTCGTGAAAGGCCGCAAGATCGGTGCTGCGCCGTGGGTCGATTTCGGGCTGAAGCGATTGCTTGTCGCTGCCGGTATCGACGCCGCGCGCGACAACGTGACCATCGCACCGGTGCCGAACACCGGCAGCAGCAGTGTCAACTTCGGATTGATGGCAGCGAAGGCGCTGGAAGAGCGTCTGATCGACGGTTTCTGGGCCAACGGCATGGGTACCGAGGTCGCGGTGCGCAGCGGCGCGGGCAAGGTGGTGCTCGATATCCGACGCGGTGATGGCCCGAAGGAATGTTTCAACTACACGATGGCGTCGCTGGCCGTGACCGACCGTTTCCTCGCCGAAAAGAAGGACGTCGCCGCCAGGATGGTGAAGGCGATGGATGCCACGCACGCGGCGCTCAAGGCCGACGTGTCGCTGGCCGAGAAGGTTGGGCGCAAGGTATTTCCGGCGAGCGAGGCCGCGCTGATCCAGAAGCTGATCGAGCGTGACCTGCCGTATTACTCCACGAAAATCTCGCCGGAATTCGTCGATGGCATGAACGAGTTCGCGCGCAAGATCGGCATTCTCGATAGCCGTCCCGCCTACGCAGACGTCGTCGCTCAGTTGGCGTGATGGCGTTTCAGGAAGTCGCGGATAACAGGGACTGAATAGTCTCGCCCTTCGCCCCGCCAGAATTTCACGTACTCCGCGCGCGGCGCGAGACGCAGGATTTCCTCGGCGACCGCCTGCGGATGCGCGGTTTCGTGACCGGGCATGACGAGCATCGGCGTTTGACAGCCGGCGACGAACTCGCGGCTGACCGCATGCACGAAGTCGCTGCTCAGCAATCGTAAGCCGAAGCGCTGCGTTTCGTCCGGATCGAGCGCCGGATTGACCTTGAGCAGGCCTGGAACCCAGCTCTCCGTTACTTCCTTGCGCGTATATTCGATATTCTCAGGCACGCGCCCGATCGGCTGCATGAGCACCACCGAGGCAATGCGTTCCGGCGCCACCTCGCACAGTTTCAGCGCAAACGTCGCACCGATGCAGGCGCCCAGCACGTGGCACTTCTTGATACCCAGATGGTCGAGCACCGCGATTTGGTCGCGGGCGTACATGTCCCAGCTGTCGTTCGCCGTGATCGGCCCGCGCGACTTGCCCGCATTACGCTGATCCATCGCGATGATGTGAAAGTCCGGCGCCAGCGAGGTCGTCGGATCCATCCACGGCGGTGTCTTTTCAGGGCTGCGCGGCAAAGTGCGCCAGAACGAAATCTGCGAGCGCAGTGAACCTGGCGAGAAGCACAGCACCGGAAAACCCGAGCCGAACTCCTCGTAATAGATTTCTCCGCCGTCGATAGGAACAACAGGCATAAAAAAGCTCGCTACTATGGGACTAGGTGCGCTTGATCGATGCGAATTTGACCACCTTCACCCATTTTTCGACTTCTCTGGAGATGAACTTGTCGAACTCGGCAGGCGTCGTCGGTTTCGGATCGGTGCCGATAGCCGCCAGTCGGGTCTTGATGGTGGGATCCGCAATAGCGGCGTTGAGCGCGCTATTGAGTTTGGCGATGATCTCCGGCGGCGTATTTTTCGGCGCGCCGATGCCGAACCAGGCGACCGCCTCGTAACCCGGCAGCACTTCGGCGATGGCAGGGACATCCGGCAGAACGTTGAGGCGCGTTGTCGTGGTGACGCCAAGCCCCCGCAGTTTGCCTTCACGGACAAAATCCAGACCTTGCGCAATCGGTCCGAACGACACTTGCACCTGCCCGCCGAGCAGATCCGGGAATAAGCTGGCGCGATACGGCACGTGAACGAGGTCGATGCCGGCTGTCATCTTGAACAATTCGCCGACGATATGCGGCCCGCTCGCGACACCGGGCGACGCCATATTGATCTTGCCCGGATTTGCTTTCGCGTAGGCGATGAACTCAGGCAGGGTCTTTGCCGGCACCGCCGGATGAGCCATCAAAATGTACGCCGACGTGCCGATCATGCCGACCGGGACAATGTCGCGGACGAAGTTGAAACGCGGGTTGTCGTCCATGCTGGCGCTGATCGAATTGCCCGACGTCGTCAGCAGCAGCGAATAGCCATCGGCGGGCGAACGCACGACGGCCTCGACGCCGATATCGCCGCCGGCGCCGGGGCGATTGTCGACGACGAATTGCTGCCCCAGCTTCTCCGAAAGATTCATGCAAATCAGGCGCGCAATGGTGTCGGCGGCAAATCCCGGCGGGAAGCAAACCGTCACGCGCACTGGGCGCGAAGGAAATTCCTGCGCACGAACGATCGAGGGCAGGGCGGGCAACATCGCGGCGCCGGCTGCGAGTTCGAGGAATTTGCGGCGTACAAGTTTCATGGCGATACTCTTTATTGTTTATGGGTAACGTGCAGCCTTTCGGCTACAGCATCACCTGTCCTCCACTGACGTCCATAGTAATGCCGGTAATGTGTGCGGCTTCCTCACTGGCGAGGAACAGGATCGCCGACGCGATCTCTTCCGGCTCTGCCAACTTGCGCCGCGGAACCTGCTTGACGAGGTTTTCGATGCGCTCCGGCGTCGCCGTCCGTTTGATACGGCCGGACAATGTCGTGCCGGGCGCGACCGAATTGACGCGAATGGCGGGCGCCAATTCGAATGCCAGCACCTTGGTCAGATGCTGAACGGCCGCCTTCGACGTCGAATAGTAGCGAGGCGCATGCGTTTCTGCCTTGCGGGCCGCGTTCGACGTGATGTTGATGACGGAGCCACCCTTGTCCATCAGCGGGACCAGCGCACGGCAGCAATAGAACACGCTGTAGAGGTTCAGGCGCACGCCGCGGTCCCAGTCTTCCGGCGAGGTCTCGATTGTCGTGGCTTTCGTATAGGTCGGGAAACCGCCGGCGACATTGATGATGACGCCGAGAGAGCCTGCTTCCTTTACCTTCGCCGCCAAAGCCGCGACGGCTTCCACGTCGGTGACGTCGGTTTTGACAAAGGTGCAGCGGCCGCCGTCCTTGGCGACCTGCTGCTCGACTTCGGCACCTTTCTTGTCGCTGGTGCCGGCGATAAACACGTTCGAGCCTTGCTTAGCGAACATGATGGCGGCAGCGCGGCCGATGCCATCCGTGCCGCCCGTGACGACCACTACCTTGCCCTTCAGGTCGGGGTAAATAGCGCTACCGGCCAACACTTTGACTCCCCGCCACGGCGCCTTGTTTGCCGAACATGCCGTGCACGACGGTCTCGAACTCTTCGTCCGTGGCGAACTTCTTCGTGCCCATCGCCTGCCGCAACTTGTCGAACACCTGGTGGAGCTGCGGTTCGTCGAAGTCATAGCCCATGTGACGGATTTTGATCGCGACGGGGCCCGCCATGCCGTGGCGTTCTAGCGAAGTCGGTGTCCAGGCAATGTGACGATGCTGGCCGATCGTTTCGGCCTGCATGCCCTCCCAGACGAACCAGCCTTCCTTCAACAGCGCGCTGATGTGTACGCCACCGTAGGAATAGGCCCACGCTCCAACGTGCGGCGCCTGCGGGTAGATCGGCTGGCCATAGACCTCGGCGGCGAACTGGCAAACCTCGGTCATCTTCGAAAGATCGATGCCGGTCGGTACTTCGTAGAGAACCTCGAGCGCGGTCGCGATCTGTTCGAGCGCGCAATTGCCGGAGCGATGGCTGTAACCGTTGATGACGCAGTCGACGACGTCGGCGCCGGCGCGCACCGCTTCGATGGTGTTGGCAAGACCGAGGCCGAAGTCGTTGTGGCAGTGAATTTCGAGCTGCACGGCGTCGCCGACGACCTCGCGGTGCTTCTTCACCACGTAGCTGATGGTTTGCGGCGTGCAGTTGCCGCGGTCGTCGAACATGCAGATGCGGTCGGCGCCGGACTCGACGTAGGCGCGCAGCGCTTTTTCGAATATTTCCGGCACCATCGGCGCGCGCGCAACCGTGATCTTCTTGCCGTTTTCCTTGGCGAAATCGACCGCGGCGCGGACATTGTCCATCACCTGATTGAGGTCGAAATCCTTGCTCCAGTAGCCGAATTGCGGACCGAGCTTGCCGGCGAATACCGGGCTCGGGTTGAGCGCGCCGGGCATCCAGATCCAGTCCACGTTGGCGTCGATCGAATTCTGAATGCCGCGCTTCCAGTCGCCGAAATCGACGTAGGAGTGGACCTCCATGCCGATCCCGCTGTCCTTCACCATGCGCATGAAGTCGCATTGTTCTTTCATGCCGGCATGGCCGCCGACGATTTCCGTGACGCCCGCGGCGGCGAGCTTCTTCGCTAATTCCAGCTTGCGCGCGTTGCTCGGCGACGCGCCGGGCATGTTGGTGGACTCACGGAACGTATCGTCCTTGAGGATCACCTTTTGCGCTGTCACGACAGGATCGACATCGGGCGAACGATTGAGCGCGGGCACTGCCCAGCGGTCGTTCTTTTCAAACTTCAGTTCCCGCAGGATGCGGTCTGCATTAAGCGTCGACGGGATTTGAACCATTGATGATGTCCCTCAATTTTCGCCGGTAGAGCTAAGAAGACTTGCCGCAGGAGGCTGCGCCGCAGCACCTCTCATACAGCATCGTGTGAAGAGAAAGCCATGACACAAGGTCGCGTCGATCGGTTGCTCCAGGCATGCCGCGTGCCGCGCTGCACGACAGTATCGCCCGCTTTGAGCGCGACTTCCTGCATATCGAGAATCAAGGTGATCTCGCCTTCGAGTACCAGGCAGAAATCGAGTGTCCGGCTTTTCTGCATGTAAGGGTGGGGGCCGCCCGGCGCGTATGCGTCAAGCGCTTCCACGGAGGCAAAAAAATTCTGCACCTGCTCGGCGCTGACGTCGCCATAACTGGCATCGGGTGGAAACGTCACGACGTTGCATACGGAACCGCCCCGCGGCGGCAAAAGGACGTCGGCAGTATCCAGTGTTTCGAGAACACCTGTAATACGGGCGGGAGTCCGGTCGTTGACCCAGATGCGCGCGAAAGAATAGCCGGGCCGGGCGGGATCGACGCGGATGTCGGGACTAGCGCCGTCGGAGATCACACGCGAGGAGTCGCCCTCATCGACGACGACCAGGCGGCGAATAGTCAATTCCGGTTCGTGCATCGTCGATCAATCCTCGAACCGTGCGCCGGACATCACGAATGCCATCTCGCTGGATTTGTTCGGGTTGCTCCAGGCATGCCAACTGCCAACCTGAACGACGATCGCGCCAACACCCAGCGGACGTTCGCCATCGTCTGTGACGAGTACGCGCTCGCCCGACAGCATGATGCCGTAGTCGAGCGCCTCGGATTTATGGATGCGCGTCGTGTACAGGCTCTGTCCGCCGCGTTCCCACTTTCCGCCCGGCTTCTTTTCGGGCTGATGTTTTGCCGTGATGAAGCGGTCGGTCGCTGCGTCGTAATCCTTCGGCTTGGGCGCCGATTGCACGACACGCAAATGTCCGCCGTTGGCGGGCGGCTCGAAGTTGAACGGCAAATTACCGTCGTCGCGAGATCCGGAAATATCGGCCGGGCAGCGATCGAACACCCAGATGTCGGTCATGCTGGTGCCCTTCTGATAAGGGCTAACGCGGACATTGGGGGCGGCGCTGTCGAACAGAACACAAGAGCGCCCTTGGGCGTCATTGCCGGTCACGATGCGCCGGATAGGTCTGATGTCGTCGCTCATTGCCGGGTTCCAACTGCGAGGGTGCGCACCGTAGAGCGGCGGCAACCCTATGCAAGCTCGGAACCGTTCGGTATGATGTCATAACCTAATAGAATATACCCCGCGTTGGGCCGGAACCCATGAATCTTCAGCAGTTGCAGGCATTCTGCGCCGTCTCCGATGCGGGCTTCAGTGTTTCCGCCGCCGCGAAATCGCTTGGCATTTCGCAGCCGGCGGTAAGCAAGCAAATCCGTTTGCTGGAAACGCATCTGGATCTCGAATTGCTGATCCGCCACAACAACCGTATCATCGGACTAAGTGCGGCCGGACAGGCGGTGTTTGCAGCGGCGCGCCGCACTTTGTGGGAAGCCGAGAACCTCCAGCGCGTGCGAGAAGAATTCACGCAGCAGGGTGGCGGCCGGCTCGTCATTGCAACCACGCACATTTATGCGCGTCATGTGTTGCGCCCCGTGATTCAAGACTTCATGCATTGCCACCCGGACGTACGTCTCGTGTTGCGGCAGGGCAGCGCCGCAATGATCTCGCAGTGGCTGATTTCAGGCGAGGCCGACATCGGCGTCAGCAGCAACTCCGATGAAGTTCATGATGAGGTTGCATTTTTACCTTGCGCCGCGCTCTACCGCAGCGTTTTCGCGCCGGCCAAGCATCCGGTTTTGCGTGAGAAGAATCTAACGCTGAAGGCGCTGGCGAAATATCCATTCATCATCATGGATACAAGCCTCGAAGGCGGCCGTGCGGTGCTCGGCGCGTTCGACAGGGCAGGGCTGAAGCCGAACGTGGTGCTAAGCGCGCTCGATACCGAAGTCGTAAAATCCTATGTGGAACTCGGTCTCGGCATCGCCGTGCTGTTGTCGATCGCCTATGAGCGAAATCACGATCGTGGCCTTGGTGTTGTCGACGTGGCGAAACTGTTTCCGCCGACTGTGCCGGCCGTATTGCTGCGCAGGGGTGGCTATTTACGCGGCTACATGCACGACTTTATCGAAAGACTGGCGCCGCAATGGGATCGTGCGTCGGTCGACGCGGCAATACGATCCGGCGTCACCTCAAGTGCCATCGCCGCCGAATAAATTCATGCCATTGCGGCGGCGTCCCGGCATCTTTTCTCTCCATTCCGGCAGAGAGTTGTCTTTCGCAATTTGACTCCCGGCGTTTCGTCAGATTTGTTTCGGCGCTCCGATTGACATGACGTTAAGGAGCGCCCGTGCATCTTCCGCTCTCCGAAGCAACTGAACTCGCTGAAACCGCGCTTGTGCAGCTCGGCCACGGAAAAGCCGATGCGCAGGCCGCGGCCAGGCATCTGATCGATGCCGAGTTGCGTGGGCTGGGCTACGCCGGTTTCGGCCGTCTCGTCAGCATCTCGGAGCAGATCAAGAAACGCGGCTATTCCCAAAACAAGATCGAGATTGTCCGGGAAACACCGGTGTCGGCGCGCATCGACGGCGGCGATCATCTCGGTCTCGTTGTCGCGCAACGCGCCACCGACATTGCAGTCGAAAAGGCCGTTACGAGCGGCCTTGCCATCGTCGGTGCGTCCGACACCTGGTACACCGGCATGCTGTCTTACTATGCCGAGATCGCGCTCGAGCGCGATCTCGTCGTGATGGTCGCCTCGAACGGAACGCCGCGCGTGGCGCCTCATGGCGGCACGGAACGCCGCTACGGCACCAACCCGATTTGCTTTGGCTTTCCCAGCGCCGACAAGCCGGTCGTATGGGACATCAGCACGTCGGCGCTCAACCACGCTGGCGTTATGCTGGACCATCGGCTCGGGCGCTCGCTTGCCGAAGGACAGGCTTTCACGACGGAAGGAAAGCCGACAACGAACCCGGCCGAAGCCATGGCCGGCGCATTTGCCGCATGGGGCGGCCACCGCGGCAGCGGCCTCGGTATTGTCGTGCAGCTTCTCGGGATGCTGGCCGGTTCGGCAATGCTGCCAGGCGAGTTACGTGAGTTCGGCTTCCTCATTTGGGCCGTGCGGCCCGACCTGCTGACCTCGCTCGATGAATTCAAGGCGAAGGTTGCGGATTACTCGAACGTCATTCGTACGACGCGGCCGACCGAAGACGGCGAGGCCTTACGCATGCCGTTTGACCGCTCCCGTGCCGAACGTGAGAAGCGCCTTGCTCAGGGATTCATCGATATTCCCGATCTCATCCACGCTTCCATTGCCGCCGTTGCTGCGGGGAAGTGAGACGATGCAAGACGACAATGCGCCCGCATCGCCACCGAGCTGGCTTGCCGAGCCGAGCATTCCGTCGCTCAAGCTTCCGCCGGGGAGTTGCGACGCGCACTTTCATATTTTCGGTCCGCGTTCACGGTTCGCGTTTGCGCCGGTACGCGACTACACGCCGTCCGACGCGCCGAAAGAGATGCTTTTCGCATTGCATGACCGGCTAGGGATTGCGCGCGGCGTCGTCGTGCAGCCGAATTGTTATGGCTACGACAATTCCGTGGTTATGGATGCGGTCGTTGCGGCCGGCGGCACTTATCGCGGTATTGCGCTGGTGCCGGTCGACGTTAGCGATCAGGAACTCAAGCAACTCGATGCCGCGGGCATTCGCGGTGCGCGATTTCATTTCATGAAGGGGCGAGGCGGGGCCTCGCCCGATGAGGTGATCGCGTTCGGCAAACGGCTGGCCGATATAGGCTGGCATCTGCAGATCCAGATGGATGCGGGCCGGATCGCGGAGGTTGCGCCGACACTCAAACGTTCCGCATGTCCGGTGATGATCGATCATATGGGCCGCATCGACGCTTCACTAGGGCTGGATCAAGCGCCGTTCGGTGCGTTGCTCGCGCTGATGCAGGATGAAAACGTCTGGGTGAAAGTCAGTGGCATCGATCGCGTGACGCGACAGGGGCCGCCTTATGCCGACGCTGTGTCCTTTCCGCGCCGACTGGTCGAAGAGTTCGGAAACCGCGTCGTCTGGGGGACGGACTGGCCGCACACCAATCACGGTGGACCGACTCCTGACGATGGTGCACTGGTCGATTGCCTGGCGCAGATTGCGCCGTCGCCGGTACAGCGGCAGGCGCTGCTGGTTGACAATTCGCAGCGCTTCTATCGTTTCGACGCGGCAAGGCGTCCCGTGTGAGTGTGCGCCTGTCGATCACGGATGCCGAAGCGCTGGCCAATGCCGCGCTCGTGCGGCTTGGTTTTGACGCCGAAGAGGCCGCGATTGCGACGCGTCATCTGATCGACGCCGAATTGCGCGGGCTTGGCTATGCCGGATTTGGCCGTCTCGTCAGCATCGCCGAGCAGATCAGGAAGCGCGGCCGTTCACAGCAACCGATCGGCATCGTGAAGGAGACGCCTGTCTCGACGCGGCTCGATGGCGGCGATCAATTGGGCTTGATTGTCGCCCAGCGCGCGACCGAGATCGCGATAGCCAAAGCGAAGACAAGCGGGATCGCGATCGTCGGCGCCAGCAACACCTGGTACACGGGCATGCTGTCGTATTACGCGGAGCAGCCCGCCTCGCACGATCTGGTGACGATGATCGCATCGAATGCGACGGCGCGCGTCGCGCCTTATGGCGGCAACGAACGCCGTATGGGCGCCAATCCGATCTGCTTCGGTTTTCCGAGTGCGGATGAGCCGGTCGTCTGGGACATCGGCACGTCGGCGGTCGGGCATGCGCAGGTTACGCTGGCGCGGCGTCTCGGCACGCCGCTCGAGGAGGGTGTTGCCTTCGATCCTGACGGGCGGCCGACAACGGATCCGGCGGCCGCGCTTGCCGGTGCGTTCGCGGCGTGGGGCGGTCATCGCGGCAGCGGTCTTGGCATTGTGGTGCAGTTGCTGGGGATGCTTGCCGGCTCGCCGATGCTGCCCGGCGAATTGCAGGATTTCGGTTTCCTCATCATCGCCGTTCAGCCCGGGCTGCTGACGCCGCTGGACGAATTCAAGAAATCGGTCGCCGGCTATGCCCATCATATCCGCGCCACACGGCCGGTATGGCCGGCATGGCCGCTGAGGATGCCGTTCGACCGCTCCCGCACCGAACGAACCGCGCGGATCGAGTCCCGTGTTATCGACATTCCGGATGCGATCCACTCAGCGATCGCGGACATTGCGGCCGGCCACTAACCTGCGAGGCTACCAAGTTTAATCGCTTGTACGCGCAGTAAAGCGTGCGTTTTTTACGCTGTTCTATCCAGAAAAACTACGAATTCGATCAGCAGCGCGGGCATATTCCATCGCGGAATACGCACATGACTTCAAGTTTTGTTTACACGCCCGCGGGAAGTAAACCATACTGACTTATAAGCCAACGTGATGATTGGCAAATAATGCACGGCGCTCGCCGCGAACTCGCGGTATGTGCCGGTGGGGGAAATTCGCATCATGAGTGCACCAAGTTTGACCGCGGACTCGCTTCGAACACCATCCGGAATCGAAGTCATCCGCGCTAGCGCGCTCCGGAAGACGATCTTCCGCATGGTGCCAATTTTAGCCTTTGCGCATTTCATCAACTATCTCGACCGCGTGAACGTCGGCTACGCCGCGCTCACGATGAATCACGACATCGGCCTCACGGCGACGCAGTTCGGCTTCGGCGCCGGTATTTTCTTTCTCGGCTATTGTATGGCGGAGGTTCCCAGCAGCCTCGCGCTGTATCGTTTCGGCCCGCGCATCTGGTTGACGCGGATCATGTTGTCTTGGGGCTTTGCGTCCGCCGCGACGGCGCTTGCCGTGGGACCCAACAGTTACACAATCATCCGTGTCATCGTTGGTATTGCCGAAGCAGGATCGTTCCCCGGTACGATCTACCTGCTGTCGATGTTCATTCCGGTCCAATACAGAACCAAAATTCTGGCGTGGCTGTTTCTGGCTGTGCCGCTGTCGTCAATTGTTGGTGCCCCGCTATCGACGTGGATTCTCCAGATGGACGGCATTTGGGGTCTGCATGGCTGGCAATGGATGTTCATCATCGAGGGCCTGCCGGCTTGCATCTGCGGTATTCTGACGTTCACGATGCTGTCCGACACGCCGGAAACGGCCAAGTGGCTGACGCCGGAAGAGCGTCTGGCGCTCAGCGCGGAGATGAAGGGCGAAAAGCGCGAGCGCGAGAAATCCGCGTTCTGGTCGATCCTGACCGATTCACGTGTTCTACTTCTGTCGGCGATGGCGTTTTTCTGGACCGTCGCCATCCAGGGCATCAACATC
The DNA here is from genome assembly GCA_036500165.1 of Pseudolabrys sp. GTDB lineage: Bacteria > Pseudomonadota > Alphaproteobacteria > Rhizobiales > Xanthobacteraceae > Pseudolabrys. The sequence goes on along the minus strand of DASYCM010000386.1, from coordinate 36,584 downwards.
TGGATGCCGCTGATCCTTAAGGGTTACGGCGGCCTCAGCAATCTCGAGATCGGCTTCCTCACTGCCGTGCCGAACCTGATCGGCTGCGCGGTCATGATCCCGTGGGCTGGGCACGTCGACAAGACGCGCGGCTACATAAAGAATTTCGCTTTGGGCATTCTTCTCGCGGCGGTCGGCTGTGCCTTTTCAGTGATTTTCCATTCACTCGCCGTTGCCATGGTCGGCCTGACACTCGCCATCATCGGCATCACAGTGACGCGGCCGATGATCTACGCGATTCCGGCACGCTTCCTGACAGGCGCCGCGGCGGCTGGTGGCCTCGGTGTCATCAACGGCATCGGTAATCTCGGCGGGTTTACCGGCACCTACATCCTCGGCTGGACCAAGGATCTCACCGGTCAATTCGCCGCCGGCATGTATGCGTTAGCTTTTTCACTGATCATCTGCGTCGGCTTCACGCTGGCGCTTAAACTAGTCGTCAAACAGGAATAGTCGGAATGAGCCCTGGCGCACGTCTTCGCGAACTGATTGCCAAACGGAAGTATCTGGCGACGCCCGGGCTGACGACCCCGCTTCACGCAATGATCGTGGAGCGTGCCGGTTTCGACACCATCTATACGGGCGGCTACGACGTCTCGCTTACCTTGTTCGGACTTCCGGATGTCGGGCTGATCACCGCCACCGAAATGTGCGCGAATGTCCGCAACATCGCACGCTCGGTGAAGCTTCCGGTTATTGCGGACATAGATACCGGTTATGGCAATGCACTGAACGTGATCCGGACGGTTCAAGACTATGAAGACGCCGGCGTCGCGTGCGTTCACATCGAAGACCAGATCCACCCCAAGAAATGCGGCCATGTGGCCGGAAAAGAGCTGGTTTCTCGCGATGAAGCCGTCGGCAAGCTCAGGGCCGCCATCGACATCAAGAAGGACAAGGACTTCATGATCATGGGCCGCACCGACGCCATCGCGGCAGCTGGCGGCGGCATCGATGAAGCGATTGCGCGCGGCAAGGCTTACGCTGAAGCGGGTTGCGACATGATCTGGGCCGAATTCCCCTCGGCGAGCATGGAATTGCCGAAGAAGTTTTCCGAAGCCATGCGCAAGTCTTTCCCGGATTTACCGCTCTATTTCAACTACTCTGCCAACCTGAACTGGGCGGCACATCCGGCGAGCTTCGACGAATTGGCAGCATTAGGCTATCGCGTCATCCACGTCTCGCTGTGCGGCATGCGCACGACGATGCAATCGATGTGGGACTATGCCGTCGATCTCAAGGAACGCGGCTCGCAGGCTGAGATCGATTTCCAGAAGCAGCTTTCGAAGCATCCGATGGGCAAGTTCCACGAGATCGCGCGCTTCCCGGAATTCAAGGCTCTGGAAGAAAAGTATCTTCCCGACAAGCAATTCCAGACCAAGTACGAAGGCGCCGTGGGCCTCTGAGCTGGCCGCCATTTTTTCCTTCACGATTGGAAGACACAGATGACGAAATCACCTGGACGTAAATTACGTGACCTGATGGCGCGGCCGAAATTCATTCCCGCACTTGGCATTTGGGATCCCTACACGGCACGTCTGGCCGAAAGCATGGGCATCGAATGTGTGCATCTTGGCGGTTATCAGCTCGGTGCGCGTTTCGTCACACCAGAGCCGCTGCTGTCGCTGACCGAAGTCGCGACCACGGCGCATTATATCACGTCGGCGATCAACATTCCGTTGGTCGTGGACGTCGGAGCCGGTTTCGGCGAACCGCTGCATGTCATGCGTTGCATCCGCGAGATCGAGAAGGCCGGTGCCGCAGCAATCCAGATGGAAGATCAGATCTACCCGAAACGTGCGCATTATCACAAAGGCGTCGAGCACGTTATTCCGCGCCAGGAAATGGTCGCCAAGATCAAGGCAGCGCGCGCCGCCCGCACGGATCAGGACTTCGTCATTATCGGACGCACTGACTCCATGCGCACCGACGGCTATAAAGAGGGCGTGGAGCGTGCCCAGTTGTATCTGGATGCCGGCGCCGACATGGTGATGATCTTCCCGAACACGCTCGAGGAAGCAATCCGGGCACCTAAGGATATCAAGGGTCTGCTCGCTTACACCAACAGCGAGGGAAACCGTTTGCCGCGTCCAACCTTCAGCACGCAACAATATCAGGATATGGGCTACAAGCTCGCCAGCTATCCGACGGCGCTGTTGTGCCCAGCCACGCAGGAAATGAAGCGTATCATCCACAACGTCGTCACCAACGGCGAAAGCGGCTTGCCGCGCGAGAAGATGGTCGTGTGGCGGAAAGAGGTCGAGGACCTGATCGGGCTCGAAGAGGCGTACAAGATCGAGGCTGAAACGGTCGAACACTAGGCGCGGCGTACGGTCGGCGGAGTTGTTTATGCAGGTAAAGATGTTGCGGTGGGCATTTGCGATTGCGTTAACAGGTTCCGTGGTTTTGGCCGCGATACCCGTCAAGGCACAGGATTACCCGGCGAAACCGATCAGCCTGGTTCTGCCGCAGCCTCCGGGCGGCACGGGACCCATCCTCGGCATGATGCTCGCCGAGGCGGCGAAGAAGTACATCAAACAGCCGGTCATTATTGACTACCGCGTAGGCGCTGGCGGGACGGTCGGCGCGTCTTATGTCGCTCACGCCAAGCCTGATGGCTATACGTTGCTGTTGGCGCGGCCGGCGCATTCGACTGCGGCGCCGTCGGTCGAAAAGCTCGACTACGACGCCAGCAATTTCGAGCCGATGGGACAATTGCTGACGTCGCCACTGACTATAGTCGTGCAGGCGAACTCGCCGTGGAAAAGCTTGAAGGATTTGGTCGCTTACGCGAAGGCGCACCCCGGTGAAGTGACCTGTGCCAATTCTGGAAACTATTCGAGCCTTCATCTGCACGCGTTGCGTTTCGAGAAGGCCGCGGGCATCAAGCTCACGCATATCCCGTTCGTTGGTGGCGCTAACGCTGTAACGGCCGTTGCGGGCGGACATGTAAAATGTGCAACGCGCTTTCCCGGAGAAGGCGAAGCGCTGATCGATTCCGGAAAAGTCCGTGTCCTCGCGGTCTTCAGCGCCAAGCGTGACAAATTCTATCCGGACGTGCCGACAAGCGCGGAAGAGGGGTATCCGCTGGAAGCCATCGGTTGGGCGGCTCTCGTCGGTCCAAAAGGTACGCCGAAGGAAGTCGTCGCGGTTTGGGAAGACATCTTGCGCAAAGTCACCCAGGACAAGGATTTCCTTGCCGCGGCCGACAAGCTCAAGATGAATATTGAATTCAAAAGTGCCGCCGAAGTAAAGGCTAACCTTGCGGCGGAGATGGGCGAGTTCCACAAGCTCGCGGTCTCGCTTGGCCTCCGCAATGACTGACGGGATATCACGACAGGGCGACGTCGCCCGGAGCATTCGCGGTGACGTCGTCGGTGGCCTCGTGCTGTTGGTTCTTGGTGGCATTGCCGCCTACGAATCCGTGCAATACGGCCTGGGCAGATGGAGCGCGCCGGGCCCGGGTTTTCTGCCATTCGGCGCCTCTGTGTTGATCATCGCGCTCGCGCTGGTCATTGTCCCGCGTGAGTTGAGAGGTGCCGTTCAGCCTGAAACGGGGCAGGTGACGTCGAAGACTACGCTACGCGACGTCCTCGCCGTTCTATCGTCCATGATCGCCTACGCCGCGCTGCTGAGTGTGATCGGATTTCTTGCAACAACCGCTCTCTTTATCGGCTTTCTGCTTCGCTTTGTCGGCGGCAAGTCCTGGCGCGTCACACTGTTCGTTGCCGCGGCGGTTGCCATCGCCGCACACATTCTCTTTGTTGTCCTTTTGGCCGTGCAAATGCCCGTCACGCCTTTGGGTTTCTGATGCAGTGGTCGAACATTCTTCTCGGCTTTGAAACGGCGGCGCAGCCTATCAATCTGCTGTTCTGTCTGATTGGTGTGCTGCTCGGTCAGCTCGTCGGCATATTGCCTGGCCTCGGGCCTGCGGCGGCAATTGCGATCCTGTTGCCGGTCAGTTTTACCATGGCGCCGGCGACGGCCATTATCCTGCTAGCCGGTATTTATTATGGAGCACAGTACGGCGGCACGATCACATCTGTCTTGCTCAACGTCCCCGGTGAATCGTCATCTGTCGTTACAACACTCGACGGCTATCAGATGGCACAACAGGGCCGTGGCGGGGCGGCTTTAGGCATTGCGGCTATCGGTTCGTTCATCGCAGGCACAGTTGCAAATTTGGTGCTGATGGTCATCGGTCCGCTGCTGGCCGACGTCGCGCTCGACTTCGGGCCTGCAGAATACTTTTCATTGATGATCCTCGGCATGGCGACGATCACGATTTTTACCAGCGGTTCGGTCGTGAAGGGCTGGGCCATGGCCGCTATCGGCGTCCTGCTAGGATCGGTCGGCAAGGACATCATCTCCGGTGTCCCGCGCTTTACCTTCGGTGTGCGCGAGCTGATGGATGGCATCGGCTTTGTTCCAGTCGTCATGGGGTTGTTCGGCGTCGCCGACGTATTTCTCTCACTTGAGGAAGAGGGCGAGCCGACGGTCATCAAAGCCAAAGTGCGTGACGCGTTGCCGTCGGGTGAGGATATGCGTCGTAGCGGCTGGCCGATTGCGCGCGGTACGGTGCTTGGTTTTTTTCTCGGTCTGTTGCCCGGCGCCGGCAGCGTTGTTGCATCGTTCGCGAGCTATGCTGTCGAGAAGCGCCTGTCGCCGACACCGGAGAAGTTCGGCACCGGCATGATCGAGGGTGTGGCCGGCCCTGAGTCCGCCAACAATGCTGCGGCGGGCGCGGGCTTCATACCGCTACTGTCGCTGGGCATCCCGGCGACGGCGGTGATGGCCCTGCTGCTCGGTGCGCTCATGATTCATGGCATCCAGCCGGGTCCGATGCTGTTTTCGCTCCATCCCGAAATCGTCTGGGGCGTCGTCGCTTCGATGTATATCGGCAACCTCATGCTGCTGATTCTCAATTTGCCGCTCATCCCGTTATGGGTGAAATGCGTCGAGGTGCCGTACGCCTATATGTTTCCGTTGATTTTGTTGTTCTGTCTGATTGGAGCGTTCAGCCTTCAATATAGCCTGTTCGATGTCGGTACGCTGATTGCCTTTGGCTTGATCGGCTATCTGATGAAGAAGCTTGGTTATGAACCGGCTCCGCTGATCCTTGCGCTGATCCTGACACCGCTTCTGGAGAACGGTCTGCGTCAGTCGCTCATGATCTCGCAAGGCAGTCCGATGATCTTCGTCACACGGCCAATCTCTGCCGCTTTCTTGTTTCTTGCCGCGCTCATCCTCCTGTTGCCGATTCTGCCAGGGCGGCGGCGGTTTGTTGGAAGTGAATCATGATGAAATGGGGCATCATCGGTCCGGGGGAAATTGCCGGGCGTAGTGTCGCGCCGGCGCTGACGAAGGCCAACGGATCGCAACTGCACAGTGTCTGCGGCCGTAGCCTAGCCGCGACGCAGGCCTTTGCGGACAAATGGGGGGCGGCCAAAGCTTTCGACTCGCTCGATGCATTTCTCGCCGACAAAGCGCTCGATGCCGTTTACATCGCAACGCCAAACAATTTGCATGCCGAACAGGCGGCTCGAGCCGCCCAAGCAGGCAAACATGTATTGTGTGAAAAGCCGATGGCGACGTCGGTCGACGACGCACAGCGTATGATAGAGGTGTGCAAAAGCAGAAGCGTGGCTCTCGGCGTCGTTTTCCAGAACCGATATCATGCCGCTCATATTCGGACCCACAAAGTTATCGCATCCGGTGCGCTTGGCGAAATCCAGTTTGTCTCGGCGCAACTGTGCCGCGGCTTTTCTCGCGGACGTTGGGAGGGCTGGCGTAACGATCCGATCGCGAGCGGAGCCGGCGCTATCGTCGCGCAAAGCGTTCACCCGATCGACCTTTTGCGCTTCTTGCTGGGCAGAGAAATCGTCAAGGTGCAGGGCATGAGCGACGTTGCTCCGCCGCAAAGGCCCGTTGAGGAGATTGTATTCTCCACTCTGCTTTTTGAAGGCGGCATACATGCATCCGTCGTGGCCGGTCAAATTCTGCCGCGTTATGACAACGACATCGTGATTTACGGCAGCAAGGGGAAGCTCGTGCTCAAGGGCACGCTCGGTGTGCCGCTGAATAACCGGACAGGCGAGCTGACCGTTGAAGGCACAGGCTCCTGCGATGGCGTTACGGAATTTCCGATGAGTTCGGTCGCCGACAAAGTGGCCAAGCTAGTCGATGATTTCGCAACCTGTATCGACGAGGACAAAGAGCCGCAGGTGTCTGGAGAAAATGGATTGCAAATGGTCAAGATTGCGAATGCATTGCGCGATGCCTGCAGCAGTGGTTGCGAAAGAAGCATTCAGTAACTGCGCTTTCGGAATTTAGGGTCGGACCAAGATGAGGACGTCGCGGCAATTCGTGTTTCAAGTACTCTTGGCCTGCGTATGCCTCTTTCCGGCGCACGCGGAAAACTACCCCAGTCGCTACATCCGGCTCATTGTTGGGGCTGGGCTGGATTCATCCGCCCGCGTCATCGGCGCACGGATCGAAAAAGTACTTGGACAGCCCGTCATTGTTGATGCTCGTCCTGGAGCGGGCGGAGCGATAGCTCTCCAGGCGGCGGCGATCACGCAGCCCGACGGCTACACGCTCATGATGGGAACCGCAGCGAACGTCATTCAGACCGCTCTTGGTCAATCACATCTCGACCTGCGCAAGGACTTTGTGCCGGTTGGGAACGTTACGACTATCAAGTACGTCTTGGTCATCCATCCGTCAGTGCCAGCCCGGTCGCTGGCTGAACTGATTGCCTACGCGAAGGAAAACCCAGGCCGTCTGAACTTTGTTTCGGGCGGCGTCGGAACGCCGCCTCATCTTGCGATGGAAACTTTTCGCGCCATGACAAACTTGGACATGGTTCACGTCCCGTATCGCGACGCCAACTCGGCGATGGCAGCTGTTGTTGCTGGAACCGGGCAGATGATGTTCGCGATGGCTGCCATTACCAGCCTCAGATTGAGGCTGGTAATGTCATCGGGCTCGCAGTCAGCGGCGCGGAGCCTTCACCGTTCGCGGCTCAAGTTAAGCCAGTGGCAGAGCAAGGGTTGCCAACCTTTAACATAGTCGGTTGGAACGGCGTGTTTGCACCAAAGGGCGTTCCCAAGGATATTGTCGATAAGCTAAGCGCGGTTATTCAGGATGCGCTGCAAGATCCTGAGTTTCAAAATGCAATCCTCAAGACAGGCTACGAGCCTGCAGCTCGCAACAATCCAGCGGAGTTCGCGGCATTCGTCGAGGCAGAATCTGCGAAATGGGCGGACCTACTGCCTAGATTGAACTTAAAACCGTGACGGCCTGCTTGCCGACGATAATGACGTAGTCCGGATCCACTTCGCAAGATCGGATTTATTGCGCGCCGATAGTCTCAGTCTTGCGGTCTGGGGGCGCGATCTAGCTCGTCGGCACGGCTAACGTTGAGCCGGTCGGTTCGTGCTTTTCCGTGCTAGCTGGGCTCGCCGCGTTCACACGGTTGGTCGGATTAAGCGATCTCCGCGACCGCCGAGCAGCCTTTACGCTGGGCCGCTGGCGCTGCGGTCAGCCTGTCCCTCCTAGCGGTTGAGATATGCAGCCTTGATGTCAGGGCTCTCCGCATCTGTAAGAGAGTTGTCACGCCCAACGATAGTGTGACATGATCTCAATATAAGATCATAGTTCTTTATATGAGAACAAACGACAGGCGAGCCGCTCGTGAAAGATAAGTCGCTCCGTACCTTCTTCGCGCCTTCCGCTATTGCCGTTGTAGGGGCAACCGAGGACCAGTCCAGATTTGGCGGCAAGGTGATGCAACGCCTCCGCCAATTCGGCGCCAGTGGCGAGGTCTTTCCCGTCAATCCAAGTTCGCAAGTGGTCAATGGATTGAAGTGCTATCCGTCGATCCGAGATCTGCCGCGTGCGCCGGAGCATGTTGGCATCATGGTGCCCGCGACGCGTGTCTTCGACGTGCTCGATGACTGCGCCGCGCTCGGTGTACCGTTTGCCACCGTATTTTCCGCTGGCTTCGCAGAAACCGGCGAGGATGAAGGTCGCAAGCGTCAGGCGCGGCTCGCCGATTTCGCCAGGGACACCGGCATCCGGATTCTCGGGCCGAACTGCAACGGCTTCGTCAACTTCGTCGACGGCTTTGCATTCACGTCGACCGGGACTGTCGCGGCGGGCAGGGCACCCGCGGGCCGCATTGCGCTGGTGGCGCAGAGCGGCGGCGCTGCGCAGGTCAATGTGATGTGGCGTGCGCAGCAGATGGGGCTTGGTCTGAGTTATGAGGTGAGCTGCGGAAACTCTGCCGATCTCGACATTCTCGCCTTCATGGATTTCATGGTCGACGATCCGCACACCGACGTCATTATGGTGATGGCGGAGGTCCTGAAGGACGGAAAGCGGCTGTTGGAAATTGCCGCGCGTGCCGCGTCCGCTGGCAAGCCGATCGTGATGCTGAAGCTGGGACGGTCCGAAGCGGGGACTCGCGCCGCTGTTTCGCATACGGGCGCTCTCACCGGATCGAACGAAGCCCATGACGCGGCATTTCGCCAAAGCGGCATCATCAGGGTCGACGATTGCAACGAGCTTTATGAAGTCGCCATGCAGCTGCAGACCAAACGGCTGCCGGCAGGGCGTTCGCTCGCGGCTTTGTCGGCATCGGGTGGCAATGCCGTGCTGATGGCCGATTTGGGTGGAGGCCTGGGCATGACGTGGCCGCCTTTCGAGAAAGCGACGCAGGACAGGCTCGGCGAAGTGCTTCCCAAGCACGGCCAGGCCAATAATCCGGTGGATGTGACGTCTGCCGCCATTGGCGGCGCCAGCACCTATCGCCGTTGTATCGAAGCCATTGCTGCCGATTCGAACATCGATGCTGTGGTGCCAATCCTGACCATGGCAGCGCAAAGCGACATCGAGCAGGTCAGCGCCGCCATTCGCGATCTGGACAAGCCGGGCGCGATCCTTTGGACCGGCGGTTGCAATAACAATCCCAGCCTTACGCCGCGTACCCTGATCGAGCAGGGTGTGCCGGTGTATCGGGATGCCCACAACTGCCTGAAAGCGCTGAATGCTGCCGCAGGCTACGCTTCGTTTGTACGCAAGTCTCGTGCGGCCAACCTCGTGCCGTCTCTGGCCGCCGGTCAGGTGGCAAAGGCGAAGGGTCTGCTCGCGAGTTTCGCCGGTGTCGCTGGCGAAAGCGATGCGCGGCGTGTGCTTGAATTATTTGAATTTAAGGCTCCGAAGGAAGGGGTCGCCGGCACTGGAGACGAGGCCGCGCGCCTCGCTCAGCAGATTGGCGGCGCCGTTGCGCTCAAAATCAGTTCGCCGCAGATCGTTCACAAGACCGAGGCGGGCGGCGTTGCGCTCAATATTGCCGGCGAAGTTGCTGTCCGCCGTGCCTTCGAACAGATCGTCGCGTCGGCGAAAGCTCACAATCCCAACGCGGTTATCGAGGGTGTTCTGGTGCAGGGCATGGCGCCGGCCGACGGCATCGACATGATCCTGGGCGTTGCGCCCGATCAGACTTTCGGTCGTGTGGTCATGGTCGGTCTTGGCGGAATCCACGTCGAGGTCCTGAAGGACGTTGCATTCGGTATTCCACCGTTTTCGCCGGCGGAAGCGCTGACCATGTTGAGGGGGTTACGCGCCTTCCCAATTCTCGAAGGGGTGCGTGGGCAGGAGCCTTACGACATCGACGCGCTCTGTCAGGCTGTCAGCACGCTGTCGTCGATCGCCGCCGCGCTCCAGGACGACATCGCGGAAGTCGATATCAATCCACTTCGTGTCTATCCCAAGGGACGTGGCGTCCAGGTTATTGATGCCATTTTCAATTTAGTGCCAAAAGATCACAAGAAAAGCACCGACGCTGCGGCCCTCGCCGGAGCGGCGTCGTGACGATTGCGCCTCATCACGCGGTAATTTCCGGGATCGGCGAAAGCAAAGTCGGCCGCGTGCCAGGCCGTTCGGCGCTTCAGTTGCAAATGGACGCGGCGTTGGCCGCCGCGGCTGACGCTGGTATCTCGTTGCACGACATTGATGGCCTCATGACCACGCCTTTGCGGGTCGAGCGCTGGAATATGCCAGCGGGTGTTGTGGCGCATCAACTCGGCCTCAAGCCGAACTACCTGAGCACGGTTGATCTCGCCGGTGCATCGGGTGTGGCGATGATCAGCCAGGCTGTCCAGGCGATCGAGGCCGGTCTCTGTCATACGGTTCTGTGCGTCGCCGGACAGAACCTGCTCTCGCACAAAAGCCGGGCCGACGCCGTCAAGAGTATGGCAGAGGGAGGCAGTGCGCATCCTCAATTCGAAGTGCCTTACGGGCCGCTGGTGCCGTCACTCTATGCCTTGATCGCGCAGCGGCACATGCATGAATTCGGCACCACGTCCGAACAACTCGCCGAGGTCGCCGTCGCCATCAGGCATCACGCCAGCCTCAATCTGAATGCCCACAAACGCGAGCCGTTGACGGTCAACGATGTCGTGTCATCACGCATGATTACGTCACCGCTACATGTGCTGGATTGCGCGATCGTGTCGGACGGCGCCGCCGCCGTGATCGTTACGCGGCAGGACCGGGCGCGTGGGCACAAGACCAAGCCGGTGTATTTGCTCGGCCAGGGCTTTGGTTTGCGCCATAGCCATATCGGCGAACACACCGATATCACGACAACAGGCGCGGTCGAATCCGGTGCCACCGCTTTCAAAAGCGCCGGCGTGACGCCGTCGGATATCGATGTCGCGCAAATCTACGACTGTTTCACCATCACGGTGATTGTGGAACTCGAAGACCTCGGCTTTTGCCCGAAGGGCGAGGGCGGCCGGTTTGTCGAAGGCGGTCGTATCCGGCTTGGTGGCGCGCTGCCAATTACAACGCATGGCGGATTACTCTCAGGCGGTCACCCCGGACTTCCCGGTGGTTTCTTTCATGTCGTGGAGGCGATCCGGCAAGTACGCGGTGAGGCCGGCGAGCGGCAGGTCGCAGGCGCCGAGCTGGCGCTTGCGCATGGCAATGGTGGTGTTGCCAGCGTGCACGCCACGCTGATTTTTGGACCGCAACCGCAATGAGGACGCCGTGACCGACCGACCGCTACCGCATCCCGATCCGGCAACGGCTCCTTACTGGGCCGGCGCCAGCAAGCGGCAGTTCACGCTGCCGCAGTGCGAGACCTGCGAGAAATTTCATTTCTATCCACGCGCGCTTTGTCCGCATTGCGGCTCTCAAGCCGTTCGCTGGTCGTCGTCGAAGGGCGTCGGATCGGTCTATTCCTTCACCGTCGTGCACCGTGCCCCGAGTCCCGCATTCGAAGCCATGGTTCCCTACGCGGTTGCTCTCGTCGCGCTCGATGAAGGCCCGCATCTGATGTCGAACATCGTCAATTGCGCGGCCGCCGACGTCAGTATCGGCCTGCGGGTGCAAGTGACGTTTCTCGAGATGGCCGACGACATTGCTTTACCGGCCTTCGAGCCGGTCGCCGCCAAGACCTGATCAAGGAAATGCTATGATTTATCGTTGCGCCATTCTCGACGACTACCAGAACATTGCTCTCAAAATGGCGGACTGGGGGAGCCTCAGGTCAGACGTCGACGTTCACGTCTTCGACAGGCCGTTCGCCGATGCGGCTGAGGTCAAACACAGCCTTCAGGGCTTTCACATCGTTAATGCGATGCGTGAACGCACGCCTTTTCCCCGCGAGGTGATCGACGCCTTGCCGGACCTCAAGCTGCTGATCACGACCGGCATGGCGAATAAATCAATCGACCTTGCCGCTTGTAAAGGCCGCGTCACGGTTTGCGGCACGCAGGGTGTCGGCAATCCCACGACCGGTATTGCGTTCGGCCTCATGCTCGAATTGACGCGCCGCATCGGCTTCGAGAACGCGCGCATGAAGGCCGGCCAGCCCTGGCAGGTCACCATCGGACCCGACCTCGAAGGTCTGACCCTCGGCATCGTCGGTCTCGGCAAGCTTGGCAAACGGGTCGCCAGAATTGCGCAAGCCTTCGGCATGAACGTTCTGGCGTGGAGCCCGAACCTCACGGCAGAAAAGGCCGAGGCCGCCGGCATCGCCTATGCGAGCAAGGAAGATTTGCTACGCCAGGCCGACATCGTCACTATTCATATGCAGCTTAGCGAGCGCACCATCGGTCTACTCGGGGAGGCCGATCTGGCGTTGATGAAGCCGTCGGCCTACCTCGTCAACACTTCGCGCGGGCCGCTCGTCGACGAAAAGGCCTTGATCGATGGGCTGACGCAGAAACGTATCGGTGGCGCCGGCCTTGACGTCTTCAACGTTGAGCCTTTGCCGCTAGAGCACCCGTTCCGGACTCTGGAAAATGTCGTGATGACGCCACACCTCGGCTACGTCACGCAGCAAAACTACAAGAAGAACTATGGCGATGTCGTCGAGAACATCCGTGCGTTCGTCAACGGAACGCCGGTGCGCGTCTTAACCTAATCAATAATAAGAACTCGATGCAGTGGAGGAATATTATGAAAGCCGTCGCTCTCTGCCTGGGATTTATTTTATCGCTTTTTGTACAGACGGCGCACGCCGCTGACGATTATCCCAATCGCTACATCCGGATCATCGTAGGGCCGGGGCTTGATACACCCGCGCGCCTTTTTGGCGCCAAGATCGCCAGCCTGCTCAATACGCAGGTCGTAGTTGAGCAAAAACCAGCGGCGGGTGGGGCTATCGCGCTTCAGGCCGTCGCTACCGCGCCGCCCGACGGTTACACGTTGTTGCTCGCAACGGCCGCCTATACGATCAATACTGCGACCGGACGCTTCAATCTCGACTTGCGCAAGGACTTCGAACCGATCGGGCAAGTCACCGACGTGAAGTATGTCCTTGCGGTTCATCCTTCGTTACCGGTCAAAAACGTGGCGGAGCTGATCGCTTACGCCAAGGCGCATCCGGGCAAGGTCAATTTCGGTTCGGTGGGTATCGGCACGCCGCCTCATCTGGCTGCTGAGATGTTCAAGGCTCAGGCGGATATTAATATCGTTCATGTGCCGTACCGCGAGCCGGGCAGTGCGATGACGGCGCTGTTACGTGGCGACGTGCAGATGATGTTCGCATTGGCGCAAACGGCAGAGCCGCAAATCCAGGCCGGAGCGATTCGGGGGCTGGCCATCAGCTCGCACATGCCGTCGCCCTTCGTGCCTGATCTCAAGCCTCTCAATACGCTCGGCATGCCCGATTTCGACGTTCTTGGGTGGAACGGCCTGGTTGCGCCCAAGGGCACCCCGAAAGACATCATCACGAAGTTGAACGGCGCTATTCGCAAAGGGCTGGAAGATCCAGAACTCCGTGCGCAGATTCTTAAGTCAGGCTACGAGCCGACCGAGATCAATTCGCCGGAGCAGTTTGGGAAATTTATGGCGGCCGATACTGAGAAATGGATTGCATTGTCGGAAAAAATTGGCCTGCGGCTAGCGCCGTAGGCCAGACGCAATGCATTAAGAAAAAAGTCGATTGCGGGAGAAACGCATCATGCCGACAATGCCGATTGAAGGCGGCGAAATCAACTACGAGGAATACGGCTCTGGCATTCCGGTGCTTTGCTTCTCGCCTGGGTCGCTGCGCTCGCAAATATCATTCTGGCGATCTTCGCCACGCGATCACAGCAAGACACCGCCCTGGATGGACCCGACAACGTCGCTGTCACCGCATTTTCGTGTCGTCGCCATGGATCAGCGTAACGCGGGGCGCTCCCACGGCCCGATTAAAGCTGAAGATGGCTGGGAGTTATATGCACGCGATCAGATTGCGTTGCTTGATCATCTCGGCATCAAGCAGTGCCACGTCCTCGGCGCCTGCATCGGCGTCACATTCGCTCTGAAGCTGTGTGAAATCGTGCCCGAGCGAATTCTTTCGGTCGCCCTCATGCAGCCCATCGGTCGTGTGCCGGGCAACGTTGAATATACGCGCAAACAGATGAAGGAGACTTGGGTTCCGGGAATTCTTAAAGGGAATCCGGCGCTCGATGCCGCGGCGACTTACAGTTTCGCCGAGCGTCTATTCAGCACTGAGTTTGTACACAGCGTCGGCCGCCAATTCGTGAAGGACTGCCAGATCCCCATGCTGATCATGCCGGGAAACGAAACGGCCCATCCGGCGCCTGTGGCAGAAGAACTTCTGCATCTCGCGCCGCGTGGCGAATATCTAAAATTCTGGAAGGGCGAGGGCCGCGATTATTCGGTTCCAGCCATCCGCGACTTTTTGCTGCGGCATAATCCGAGATGACAGCGCTTGACGTTATGCTGGGGAGCTATCCCCATACTGAGGCATTGAAGTCGGGCCAGGTACGCGGCGACAAGATCGCATTGAACATTGCCGACGTTTCTTCGGCGCCGTCAGCCTTCAAGCAGGTTGTCGGCCTGAAGTACGACGTGGCGGAACTGTCCGTCCCGACGTTTTTGATGGCCAGATCGAAAAATGTCTCGCTGGTTCTGTTGCCCGCCGATCTTTTCAAGCGGGCCAAACCACCCGAACTAATTTACGACGCGTCGCGAGCAGCACTGAGTGCGGCTGACCTGAGAGGCAAACGAATTGGCGTTGGCTATTACACGGCCACGACGTCGATATGGATGCAATGCCTTATCGGTAATGCGGGTGTCGATCCTGCGGCAATCCATTGGGTGGCAATTGACGGGCCGTTGGTAGGAAATTTTCAGGATCCGTCTCACGTCCAACGCGTGGCAGGAAAAACGCTGCTTCAGTTGCTACGTGAAGGGGAGGTCGACGCGATCGTGACCGCGAGCCCGCCGGCGGAGCCGCAATACAGGGCTGTGTCGTTTGAAACGTCTGCGACGCCGCGGGTAAAGCCGTTTCCTGACATGCAATCGCATCATATGGTTGTCTGTAAGTCGGCTTTGACGCGAGAGCGCCCCGATGCGGTCCGCGAGCTATGGCGCATGCTGCTGGAGGCGCGGGCGACTGCGCTAGGGCCGGGGAGTACCGACCTTCCATATGGACTCGATGCCAACCGCGCGCATCTCGATGCCGTGATCGATGCTTGTTTCAATTTGCGCCTGATTAACCGGCGTCCCGCCGTCGACGAACTGTTTGATGGTGTAACCGCGGCGTTGCCAGCTTCAGTCTAGCCGCAATCGACCTAGCGTGGGGTGTCGCGCGGCGTTCCGGCGTAGCCCAGGCCACGCGAGATTTGCGTTGCTGTGCTCACTACTAACGGTGCTATTCGGGCGACCGCCTTTTTGTCGAGACGCTCGGCGGGAATAGATAAATTTAGTGCGGCAATGACGTTGCCGTTTGCGTCGAAAATAGGCGCGGCGATACCGCGGACCGATTCGACCCATTCGCCCCAATTTACCGCATATCCATCCTTGCGGATCTCGGACAACTGGTCGCGAAGTTTCGCCGCGGTCGAAATAGTGCGGGTTGTATGCTTCTTCATATGGGTCGCCGCCTTGGCGACGATCACCGGCGCCTGGAACGCGAGCATAGCCTTGCCGGCAGCCACACAATAGGCGGGCCGGCGCCGGCCGATATCGGTATTAGTACGCACTTCGTACGTGCCATCGACTTTGTAGACATACATCACCTCGCCATTCTCATAGACCCCGATCGTCGAGGTCTCCCGGGTCTCGGCGGAAATGTTCTGCATCGGGATACGGGCGGCACTGATGAGGTCGGCACGAGAAAGTGCGCGAGAACCAAGCTCAAGAAGTCTGAATGTCAGCCGGTAAGGCCCACGTGGCTGCGTCTGTTCGACATAATTCTGTTCGAGCAGGGTCCGCAGAAATTTATGGGTGTGGCTCTTGATCAGTTTGCAGCGTGCTGCAATCTCGGTGAGGCCCAAAGGCTTCTCTGCCGCCGACAAAACTTCCAGCAGGCGTAGTCCCTTGGCGAAGCTGTCGTCCATTCAAACGGGCCCTTCATTCAGGAGGCTTCGTAGTAATTATTATGAAATTACACGAGCTTCTGAATCGTCGAAACTAGTATTGTCAGCCAGGGTAACCATTTGACCTGTCCAGCCCGGCTTTAGCAGTTCGAGGCTATGATAGGTGCCCGAGATACGGCTGGCCCGGTTTGCGGCCTCTGGCGAGCAAAGACCTTCGATTTGGTCAAGCGCATGCTACGCTGAAACGCTGCCGGCAGTGGGATCCAAAAGTACGGCAGCTGGAGTGCCTACGCTCTAAGTCTTCCTTTAATGCATAATACGGTATAGTGGCTCGTGCCTTATTCGATTTGAATATTCGCCGATTTCGCAACCGACGCCCATTTGTCGACTTCGCCTTTGATAAAGGCCTTGGATTGAGTGGGATCAAGCGTGAATTGCTCGTTACCAAGCTTCTTGATTACGGCTTGATAGGCCGGATTGGCGAAAGTCTGCGTCATTGCTTGATGCAGCTTGGCGATGATATCGGCGGGCGTTTCAACAGGCGTCGCCAATCCGAACCATGACGATGAGACGACGCCGGGATAGCCGAGTTCGGCGAATGTTGGCGTCTCCGGAAGTTGCGGTGACCGTGTCGACCAGGCCATCGCCAGCGCCTTCAAACGGCCGCTGTGAATATTGCCGATAGTCGTGCTCAGGTCGCTGAAAAATACGTCAACGTCATTGGCGAGCAGACCGAGTACAGCAGGGCCGCCACCACGATAGGGGACGTGAATTAGATCGGTGCCGGTTTCGCGCTTGAACAATTCGCTCGCGAGATGGATCGCCCCGCCGGTGCCCGACGAGGCGTAGCTCAGTTTTCCAGGCTGCTGTTTTGCCAATGCTACAAGTTCGGCCAGAGAGTTCACTGGCAGTGTCGAACGCACGACCAGAACATGAGGTGTGTAAGATACCAGTCCGACCAGATTGAGCTGTGCGTTCACATCGAACCGCAGATTCTTCATCACCGCCGGATTGACCGCAAAGGTCGAACTCGACCCAAACAACAACGTGTAGCCATCTGGTGTCGCGCGGATAACCGCTTCCGTGCCGATGACGCTGGAAGCACCAGTGCGGTTCTCGACGATCACGCTTTGGCCGAGTGCTTCAGAAAAATACGGAGCGAAGGCGCGAGCAGCAGCGTCCGCCGGTCCGCCGGCCGCAAGTGCGACAATCATCCGGATCGGCCGATCCGGATAGCCGGCGGCGAAAGCCGGCATTGGTAGAAGGGATGCGCCGAGCAAGGCAAGGGCGTTGCGGCGGGTGACATTGGTTTGCATTGATATTGCTCTTCTGACGGAATTCAGCCGCGGGCCGGCGCGCCCAGGGCCAGTTCAAGATTCGCGGGTGTCGGCTTGAGAAGACCTGCTTCGATCTGGCGCGTGACTTCGACGACGCGTGCATTGGCGGGTGCCGTATAGCCGCGCCGTTCGCTTTCTTCGACCACCATGCCGTTGATCATCGATACCTCGCTGGCCCGGCCCTTCAGCAAATCCTGCAACACGGTGTTGCGGCCGCGGCCTGGACCGATGTGGCTGGCCAGTGTGTCGAACATTTTTTCGATCGGCCGGTTGGTCGAGGTCAGATCGGCATGGGTCAATCCGAGAATAGGCTCCAGCGGGTAACCGAGATCGTTGCCGGCGCGCGCAGCTTCTTCGCCGAGCTCGATGATCAGTTCGCGCATACCCGGCAGCTTGACGGCGTCCGCCAGCGTTAGCCCGACCATGGCAAAGGGGCCAAGACACATGGCATTGACGATCAGCTTCGACCACTTGGCGGCGAGAATGTCTTTCTTGATCTCGACCTTGCCGACGGGGCTGAGCAGTTTCTGCATCTCGGCAAGCCGGGGTTCTGTCACCGGGTCGAGACTGCCGAGACCCATCCAGGTCCGCTGTGGTGGCGTGTTACGTTTGACCTGACCCGGCGTGAACATTTCCGATGACAGCTCGATCACGCAGGCAATGGTGCGTTCCGGGCCGACGACATCGCGGATGGTGTTAGCCGTCATCGAGTTCTGCATGCCGATCAGCATGCCGTCGGAGGCAAGCCGCGGCTTGATGAGTTCGCAGGCCCAGCGCGTGTCGTAAGCCTTCATCGCCAGCAGTACGATATCGAAGGTCTCGTGTAGCGTGCAGATGTCGCAGAGGTTGTAGGCACGCACCGGAACGTGCAGCACGCTCTCCGGCATCGTAATCTTGATGCCGTCGGCACGCATGGCCGCGACGTGTTCGGGCCATTGATCGATAAGAGCGACATCGTGACCGGCATCGACAAGGCTAGCGGCGATACAACTGCCATTAGCGCCGGTGCCGAGGACCGCGATTTTTTGCGACATGCGTTTCCTGCTGCAATTTTATTGGGAACGGTTTTTTACGTGCGCGATAAATTGATAAGAGCCACGGAAGCGGGCGGCAAGAACAATGCTACCGGGCGCCTGAACGATCTGCACATAAGTGCGATGTGCCGATTGGAGAGCGCTATAACGGCTGTCTCGTGGCTTTTGTTCGTCATTCCAAGCCGGCCATATCTACATTTTGGCCTTGCGAAACATAGTCGATTTTAATGCGGTTTCGGGTTGCGCGACGGCCCGCGCAGGCTCGCCCTAACAGCCTGGATATGTTAGAAAATCCGGAAGTTTACATCGTCCGGCGAGGTGTCTTCGTGGATCTCAAACGCGTCGAGTATTTCGTCTGTGTCGCCAAGCTCGGCAGCTTCAGTAAAGCGGCGCAGGTGCTCAAGCTCACGCAGCCGGCGATCAGCCGTCACATCCAGGCACTCGAGCAAGAATTGCATGTGCGTTTGCTGTATCGCACTACGCGTGGTGTAATGCCAACCGAGGCCGGTGAGATCCTGCTGAGCCAAGGCGGGGCGTTGCTTGAGAATGCGCAGCGCATCCGTAATGCACTCGAA
Organism: Pseudolabrys sp.; assembly: GCA_036500165.1. Taxonomy (GTDB): domain Bacteria; phylum Pseudomonadota; class Alphaproteobacteria; order Rhizobiales; family Xanthobacteraceae; genus Pseudolabrys. The sequence goes on along the minus strand of DASYCM010000386.1, from coordinate 17,751 downwards.
GGCATGGGCCAGACGCCGGGTGGGGCGGTCGCCATCGGCATGCCGCCGACCATAGCGCCTGCGCTTGCGCCTTTAACTATCGAGGCCTGCAAGAAGGCCTATCCCAATATTTCACTGCACGTCATTGAGGGATTCAGCGTGTTCCTCGAACAGTCCTTGCGGCTCGGCAAGATCGATCTCGCGGTGTTATCACGCAATTCCGAGTTCGACGACTTGCAGGTAACGCCACTTGCTGAAGACGAGATGGTCTTGGTCGGCGCGGTAAATTCGATGCCCGGCATGAAGGAGATTTCACTCACTAGCGTTGGCAATCTGCCGCTGATCGTCAGTCGCGGTTTCCGGCCGATCCTCGACCAACGCACCCGGCCATACGACATCGCGCTCAACTACGTCATGGAACTCGACAGCATCACGCTGACGAAAGGCATGATCATGAGGGGCGGGCAGTTTTCGATTCTGCCCTATGTCGTCGTCGACGACGAAGCTTGCGCCGGCCTCGTCGACGTTGTCCGCATTGTGGATCCGGTGGTGACACGCGAGATCGTGCTTGGCACTAACCCGCGCCGGCCGACGACCGTCGCCCTTGAGCTCGTCCGCAAGGTTGTGCAAGCGCAGATCAAAAACTTAGTGCTGACGCCGGACATGGCGGTAAAGCCGATGATCCGGGCCGCCGAATAAGGCTTCCGCGTGCTGCGCTGCAGCATGTAATTCTCTTATAACATTTATACTCCGACCGTTTCTTCTCACTTGCGAGTAAATCGCTAGCGTACGCGAGAGGAACGCTGCAGCGTCGTGCGCGTGATCGGGGAGTCATTGTGATTAGAATACGTCAGATCATCCCGTTGCTTCTGCTGGCCGCAACGAGCCTTCCCGCCGTGGCACAGAATTATCCCAATCGCCCGATCAAGCTGGTATCGCCCAATCCCGTTGGCGGCGCGAACGACACCGTGGTGCGTATCATCACCGCGCGGATGGCGACGTTGCTAGGTCAGCCTTTCGTTATCGAGAATCGAGGCGGTGCCGGAGGCAAGATCGGCGCTGATCTCGTCGCCCATGCCCCGCCAGACGGTTACACGTTGCTTGCGGGATCGGTATCGACGCATTCATTCGCACCAGTGATGTCGGTCAAGCTTAGTTACGATCCAATCAAGGACTTCGCACCGATCTCGTTGTTTTCGGCCATTCCGAACGTCCTGATCGTCGGCACCAAGGTGCCTGTCAATTCGGTCAAGGGATTGATCGATCTTGCCAAGAGCAAGCCTGGTACGCTGAACTACGCTTCGGGCGGCATCGGCTCGACCAGCCATTTCGCCGTCGCGATGTTTGTGGCCCAGACTGACCTCGGCAGCGTCACCGTTCACGTGCCGTACAAAGGCGGCAGTCCGGCGCTGACCGCAATGATGGCCGGCGAAGCGCAGTTCTACTTCGGCCCCATCGCTGGGATGGTGCCCTACATCCAGTCGGGGTCGGTGAAGCCACTTGCCATCAGCGGAGATGCGCGTTCGAAGTTTCTGCCGGACGTGCCGACCATGGCTGAAGTCGGCTTCCCGCAATACAAATCGGTTGGCTGGTTCGGCCTGTTTGCGCCGGCGGGTACCAATCCTGCGATCATCAATAAGTTGAGTGCTGTGGTCGCGGAAGCAATAAAGGATCCCCAGGTGACCAACGCCCTCAATTTGCAAGGCATTGAGGCAACGGCAAACAGTCCCGCGGTTTTCTCGAAGTTCGTCAATGACCAGCTCGAACTGCATCGCCGGCTGGCCAAGGACATGAAGCTCGAACTTATCCCGTAGCTCATGCGCGAACACTATTTCAATGAAAGGACCACGCTATGAGCGAGATCTCCGAAGCCGCGAAAGAAGAGAGCAAGAAGCGCGGCTACAAGGACATTCTGTATGAGGTGAAAGACCAGGTTGCCTGGGTCTCCATCAACCGCCCGCGCGTCATGAACGCCTTCCGTGAGCAGACGCTCGATGAACTGATCCATGCGTTCAAGTCGACGCGCGAAGATCCCTCCATTGCCTGTGCCGTGGTCACCGGTGTCGGCGATAAGGCTTTTTCGGCCGGTGGCGACTTCTACGCCATGAAGCGGCTGAACTGGACCAATGCCGCGATGTGGAACGACCGCATGCTCGGTACGGCGATGGCAATCCGGGGCATCCCGATTCCGGTCATCGCCATGGTGCATGGCTGGTGCATGGGCGGCGGTCACGAATTGGCGCTGTGGTGCGATCTCGTTATCGCCGCGGACGACGCGATGTTGGGCCAGAGCGGTGCCAAGGTCGGCGCCTGTCCGACGGTCGGCGCCACACAATATCTGCCGCGCATTATCGGCGAGCGTCTCGCGCGCGAGATGATCTTCCTGGCTCGCCGGTTCACGGGCCCGGAGGCCGAGAAGATCGGTCTCATCAACAAGTGCGTGCCGAAGGCGGATTTGCTCAAGGAAACGCTGGCCTGGTGCGAGAATATCAAGAGTAATAGCGCGCAGACGTTGCGCATGACCAAGAAGAGCCTGAACCACGAGTCGGATCAGCTCTACGCGTCTTGGCAGCATGGTATGGAGCTCCTGGCTCACGTCTGGGGTACGGAGGAGAGCCTTGAGGGCATGAACGCGTTCCTTGAGAACCGTAAACCAGACTTCCAGAAGTTCCGCATGCGCAATAAGAAGGAACTCGACGAGTATCTCGATGGCTGCGCCAAGGACCTCAATGCGCCACCTCACATGCGAGGCGCTTGATGACCTCCGCCGCACCCGCCGGTGCACTGAGCGGCGTTCGCGTCATCGATTTGACGCGGGTGCTGGCCGGGCCGCTGTGTACTATGATGCTCGGCGATATGGGTGCGGACGTCATCAAGATTGAGCCGCCAGTCGCTGGGGACGACACCCGCCGTTGGGGGCCGCCGTTCGTGGCCGGCGAATCGGCCTACTTTCTCGGCGTGAATCGCAATAAGCGGTCCCTGACGCTCAATATGGCCGGCGAGGAGGGACGCGGCGTCCTTGCCGATCTGCTGAAGACCGCTGACATTGTCATCGACAACTTCAAGATCGGCACTCTGGCAAAATGGGGCTTCGATGACGCGTGGTTCGAAGCGAACGCGCCGCGCATCATCCGCTGCGGGATTACTGGCTACGGCACCAGTGGCCCCAAGGCCGCGCTACCCGGTTACGACTTTATCCTCCAGGCTGAATCCGGCTTGATGAGCATCTGCGGCGAGGCCGATGGCGGTCCGACGAAGTATGGCGTCGCCATCGTCGATGTCTGCACCGGCATGCTAGCGTGCAATGCCGTGCTGGCGGCACTGAATGCACGGCACACCACGGGCAAGGGCCAGAAGGTCGAAGTGTCGCTCTACGAGACCTCACTCGCGATGCTAGCCAACGTCGCGTCCAGTCACCTCATTTCGGGAAACGACGCCGGCCGCTATGGCAACGGTCACCCGAGCATTGTGCCTTACACCACCTATCGCGCCGCTGATCAGATGTTTGCGGTCGCGGTCGGCAATGACGGCCAGTTTCGGAAGTTCTGCGAGGCGCTCGGGCATCCGGAATGGGCCGACGATGCGCGCTTCGCGGCAAATAGTGCGCGTGTCCAAAATCGCAGTGCGCTTGATGAATTGATCGATGATGCGCTCGTCGGCCAGCCCGCGGCGTCCTGGATCGAAAAGCTGAAGGCAGGCGGCATTCCCTGCGGCCTGATCAATACCGTGGCGCAGGCGCTGGCCGATCCACAGACGCAGGCTCGCGCGATGGTCGAGACCGTGACCCATCCGACTGCTGGCGCGATGAAGATGCTTGGTATTCCGATGAAGTTTTCCGGAACGCCGGCGTCTGTGCGCACCGCACCGCCGACGCTAGGGCAGCATTCGGATGAAATCTTGCGTGATATGCTCGGCTACGATGCGGCTCGCATTGCAGTCCTGCGCGCGCAACAGGTTATTTGAACCGTGAAGAACCTCAGTCACGTTTCCATTGTCGTGCCTGATCTGCATGCCGCAATCAAAACGATGCAAGAGGTTCACGGGCTCGCCAGCGGGCCAATCAAGGAGAATCTTCAGCAGGGCGTCCGGCTGGCGTACATTGACCTCGGCAACAGCAAGATCGAGCTGATGCAGCCTTTGACCGCGGAATCGCCGGTCGGGCGGTTCTTGGCCAAGCACCCCGGTGGTGGGATGCATCACCTCTGTTTCGGTGTTGACGAAGTCGTGGCCGAAACAGACGCGCTTAAGAAAAAGGGTCTGCGCGTGCTGAGCGATGGAAAACCTGCTTACAACGTTCACGGCCAGCAGATCGCCTTTGTCCGCCCCGCGGATTTCTTTGGTGCGCTGCTTGAGCTAGAGGAAAATGCCGCCAATCCGGCGGACAAATTGCTGGGAAAGCGTCATGGATCATAAGCGGCTCGGTATTGGCGTTATTGGTTCGGGCCGTATCGGCACGCTGCGCGCGCGCCTTTCGGCTCTGCATCCAGCGGTCAATTTCCTTGCCATATCGGACGCCGATCCCGCCCGCGCCAAGGCACTTGCCGAAACAACCAAGGCCGACTTTCATTCCGGCGACAACGATGCGGTCATCTCGCACCCGGACGTCAACGCGGTCTTCGTGTCGACGCCCGAGAACGAACACGTGAAGCCGATCGTTGCTGCGCTGAAGCTCGGCAAACCGGTGCTGGTCGAGAAGCCGATTGCACTGTCGCATGACGACGCGCAGGTGATCCTCCAGACCTTGAAGGAAACCAATGGCACGTTGCGGGTAGGCTACAGCCGTCGCTTCAAGGACTGCTTTCTGCGTGCCAAGGAGCAAATGAAGCACGAACGGCTCGGCCGCGTCATCGGCGGTACCGCGCGTGTCTATAATTCGCGGGCGCAGGCCTTCTCGATCCTCAAGCGCGATCCGCATGCGACGCCCGTGGTTGACGTGCTGACTTATTATGTCGACCTGATGTGCTGGTTCCTTGAAGGGAATCCGCCGGTCGAGGTCGTAGCGCGCGCGCAGTCCGGCATCTTCAAGGAGGCGGGTTACAGCGCCGACGACGTCACATGGGCGATCGTTACCTTCGCCGACGGGGCCGTGGTCAATCTCGGCGTGAGCTATGCGCTGCCGGCGAAATATCCCACGCTGGGCCAGATGGACCGCGTTGAGTTGCTCGGTTCTGAAGGCACGATGATCATCGACGACGATCACATGGATCACATCCTTTATTCGGACCGTGGTATCCCGCACGCCTACGTGCCCGATCACGGTGTCAACATGGCATTTCTCGGTAGCAATACGGCGGGTGACTGGGCTGTCGGTAATTTCTGGGGGCCGCTTGGTAACGAAACACGTGCTTGGCTGGATTATCTTTCGACCGGCGTCTCGTCGGTCCACACCACGCCGCAGCAGGCGCTTGTCAACCTCGAGACCACGCTGGCGATTGAGGAGTCAGTGCGTACTGGCAATGCCGTTCGGCTGGCGAACCGCGTCAAGCGTTAAAAGTGCACGCAAGTTGTTTCAGGGAGTTTGCGTTCAACAATAAAAAGAGGGAAGTCGACAATGACGACGCGCAGAAATTTTTTAAGGGGCGCCGCGGCAGGCGGCATCATCTTTTGCAGTTGCGGGATAGCGCATGCTGCCCGCGCGCAACAGCCGACTGCCAAACGTCTCCCTGTCAAAGTTGGTGGCAAACGTATCAAAACCATCGACGTTCACGCCCACTGCTTGTTTCCCGAAGCGACCGTATTGATGGGCAGCGAAGCGGCTGGCGTCATCCCGCCAACTTTGATCGTCGAGAAGTCTCGCTTCCTCGACGTTAGCGAGCGGCTTAAAACGATGGAAGCGATGGCGATCGACATGGAAGTCATGTCAATTAATCCATTCTGGTATCACAAGGACCGCGAAACGGCCGCCGCCATCGTCAAAATTCAAAACGAGAAATTGGCCGAGATTTGCGCGGCTCATCCGGACCATCTTGCGGCCTTCGCCTCGCTAACACTTCAGGCACCAGAGCTGGCTGTAGAAGAATTGACGACTGCGATGAAGAAGCAGGGGCTGCGTGGCGCGGCTATCGGCGGTAGCGTAAATGGCACGGATTTCGCGAATCCAAAATTTGATCCGGTCTGGGCGAAGGCTGAAGAGCTTGGCGCGATTTTGTTCATTCACCCTCAAAGTACGCCGCAGCTCAACTCTCGCTTCGGAAGCAACGGCTGGCTGTCGAACACCATCGGCAATCCGCTCGACACCACCATCGCGCTGCAGAATCTCATCTTCCAGGGTACGCTTGATAAATTTCCCAAGCTCAAGATTATCGCGGCACATGGTGGCGGGTATCTGCCATCCTACGCGCCGCGGTCGGACCACGCCTGTTTCGTGTCGCCCACAAAATGCGATCCGAATATCAAGCTCAAGAAGAAGCCGACCGAATACCTGAACCAGCTCTATTTCGACGCGCTGGTGTTTACCCCGGAGGGTTTGCGTCATCTGGTGGCCCAGGTCGGCGCGAGCCAGATCATGCTCGGCTCTGACACCCCGGTGCCGTGGGAGCAGCATCCTGTGGACCACGTCTTCGCCACGACAACGCTGAGTGATCGAGATCGGGCTGCTATTCTCGGGCTAAACGCCGCCCGGCTTTTTGGGCTGCCGCAAGCTTAATCACGCTCACCTTCAGTTCGGCGTGATGCCCGCAGTCTGGATGATATCTCCGATACGCGCCCAGTCGCCGGCGAGTGTTGCTGCGAACTCCGCGGGCGTGCTGGCCACCGGCATGAATCCGCCTGCCGCGAGCCGCTCACGAACCGTTGGATCCGCCAGCGCAGCGGCCGCGGCGTTATGCAGGCGCGTGATGATGGGTGCAGGCGTCCCCTTGGGTGCGAGCAGGCCTACCCAGGTATCGAATTCGAAGCCTTCGATACCCGCTTCCGCCATGGTTGGAACGTCAGGCAATAGCGACGAGCGCTTGCGGCCGGTTGTGGCAATGACGCGCAAGTGACCGTTGGGAAGGAATGGTGTTGCCACCGACACAGCTGTGAACATCAGCGGCACCACGCCGGCGACCACGTCATTGAGGCCCGGCGTAACTCCGCGATACGGCACGTGTGTGAGCTTGATTCCGGTGCGCGCCATCAGCAATTCCATGGCGATCTGTTGAGCCGTGCCAACGCCGCCCGACGCGAAGTTAATCTCCCCGGGCTTTTCTTTCGCCAGCCTGACGAGGTCCTGCACCGTCCTCGCCGGAAAATTAGGATTCGCAACGAGCGCCCAATCCAGCGTTGCGACTTGCGTGATAGGCTCGAAGTCAGTGCGTGCATCGAACTTGGCGCTGCGATTGAACAACGGCGCATAGATGAGCTGATTATCGCCTGTGCCCAGCAACGTATAGCCGTCGGGCGCCGCTCGCTGTGCTCGGTTTACGCCGAGGGCGCCCGCTGCGCCCGTCACGTTTTCCGCCACGAAAGTGCGGCCGAGATCGGCACTCATCTTGTTGGTGACGATCCGTACCAACACGTCACCGGCGCTGCCTGGCGCGGTTGGCATAACCACCGTGATGGGGCGGGTCGGATAGTCGGTAGAAGTCTGTGCCTGCACCAACAGCGTTCCGGCGCTCCACGCGATCGCCGCTGCGAATAGCAATTTTACAGATTTCATCGATGCACCCACTGCTAATTCTTTTGATTGGCTGCGCCGGCGCGCTAGACGCGCGCCGTGAGTCTCACGTAACCGGCGGCCAGATGCGCCGGCCGACGGTGGGCGAGCCGGGCGCATGTATCGTGTAGCGTACAATTCGGCCGGTCCACTCCTTCGGATCGAGCGCATGCGATTCGTGCGGCTCTTCAAAATTCTTCAACCGCGCTTCGAGTGAACTGAACTCGTACATCACGGCGTGCTTGGCCCAACCTGCAACGCAGAGCAGCTTGCGGCTCGCGATGCTTCCCGGCATTTGTGCCATATGCGGTAGCCGATACTGCGCATACCAGCAGCCGAGATCGAAATCGTCGTCGATCGTACGCGTGCGGAAGCTGCCCATTTGGATCGCAGGCCCTGGCGTCGTGCCAACTGCGCGCTCGTGCGCCGCCGGTCCGTTGACCCGTGTCTCTTCTGCGAAAATGCAAGGCCGAACGCCCTTGCGCAGTGCCAGCATCTCGCGCGTGCGCGCCGGAGCGTCTTTTTGGATCTGCAGCACCGATGGATTGAGAAAAGTGTGCGGAGACGGCGCGCCGACAAGCATCAGGAACTGGGTGCCGGAGCCGATGTCCTCATTCGGGCGCTCGACGATATCGCCCACCTGTCGCATCTGCGGACCGCCGCGGGTATTCTCGTAATGTGCGACCCAAGCGTAGCCCGGACGCATCTTAAGCTCCGGTAGATATTCTTCGTGCAGCCAGTTGATGAATTTTTCGCGGTCGTTATCCGCTAGATCATACCACGTCGCCCAGATTCCCTGATCCATTTCCATCCCATTCTTGTTTATTATCGTTTGTTGTTGACGGCAGTGTCGCGGTGGCGCTTGTGTCCGTCAAGACGTTGGGAAGGCAAGTACGGAAGTAAGCCGTCGCAAGTGGGCTCGTTATTATGCGCCTGCACCGGCCGAAAATGACGATTGGGGACATTTCGGAAATTATATTTTTGCATCTCTAGGATTTCGGATGAGGTGTTCCGGGTGCAAAGGTCGCGCAGCAGATGGCGCGAATTGCGCTGCGGAGGGTTTTATGAGGCTCGGATATTTCACTATGCCTGTGCATCCGGCGCACAGGAATTGGGCCGAGACGCTCAGGGAGGATCGTGAAACGGTTATCCTGGCCGACAAGCTCGGCTTTCACGATGCCTTTATCGGAGAACATCTCTCGGATCGCTGCGAAACCATCACCAACAGCATGATGTTTCTGGCCTCGCTGGTCAGCGATACCAAAACGATCAAGCTCGGGTCCGGCACGTCGAACCTGTCACAGATGCACCCCGTGCTGATCGCTGCACAGGCCGCGATGCTCGATAATCTGTCGGAAGGCCGCTTCATCTTCGGCATCAGTCCGGGTTCGCTGACGACCGATGCCGAGGCGCTCGGCATCCTGGATGAAGACCGCAACAAGATGTTTGCCGAGGCGATCGACGTCATTCTCGAAATCTGGAGCCGCGAGGCGCCGTACAATATCGATCTGCCCGATAACCGTTTTAAGGTTTCGACCGCACGCACGGCTGCTCTTGAGCTTGGTGTCGGCTACCTCAGCAAGCCTTATCAGAACCCGCGCCCTGAAATCGTCGGCACCGTGCTGGCACCTTTCTCGCAAGGCGTCGTCGCAATGGGCAAGCGTGATTTCCATCCGCTATCGGCCAACTTCCTGCTGCCCCAGTGGATCGCGAGCCACTGGAAGAATTATGCGGAGGGCAAAGCCTCGGTCGGCCAGGTGGCGAATGTTTCCGATTGGCGCGTCGCCCGGACGATCTTTGTCGCGGACGATGACGCAACGGCAAAGCGCTACGGTCATTCGGACTCGAATAGCCCGTTCCGCGCTTACTACGATCAGATCCTGAAGAAGCTGCAACGCAGCAAGCGCCTGTTCGTGATGAAATCGCATAAAGATCAGCCCGATTCCGAGGTGACGCTGGATTCGGTGATGGATCAGGTCGTCATCCATGGCTCGGTCAACAAGGTCGTCGACGAAATCCTGGCATTGCGTGAGCAAACTGGCGATTTCGGCGAGATCGTTTATGCTGGCATGGATTGGGTCGATCCCGATTTGACAAAACGGTCCATGCAACTGATGGCCGAGCAGGTCATGCCGCGGATTAACGACGCGATCTCCGGCTCAACACAAAAAAACAAGCCCGTTCCGCAGAACGTCTAGGAGAGAAAACAATGTCGACAGCCGCCGTGCACGATCAGGAGCCAGATCCCGAAGAGCTGATGCGAGAATATGTCAAGAATCGTGGCGACATATTCGAGGAATGGCACTTCATGGCGAAGTACATTCCGCGGACCATCGAACTGCAGCACGATGCGTCGGGCTATATTCTCAAGAATGACGCCAAGAGCACGCCAGATCAGGAGCTGTCGCTGCCGATGCGCGAGCTCGGTGCGCTTTGCATGTTGAGCGCCAAGGGCGATCTGCGTTTCGCTGCCAATCACGTGCGGCGCTTGTACAGAGCCGGTATTACCAACGCCGTGATTTTCGAGGCAGCTGAGGCCATTGCGCCGGTGGTCGGACATGCGACGATATCGTTGGTCGCGCAGGCCATTCTGCTCGCCAACGATCCGAAGTATCCGTTTGGCAAGATGCCAGAAGGCGGCGAGCCGAAGGAATTAACACCGTTTCCGGAAATGAAACTCGGCCGTGAGCCGTTGAGACCGCAAGCGCCTCTCGCTGAATCTGCTGCCTGGAAATATGCCATGGCAATCGATCCGGAGTTTGCCAAGCGGACTGTAAAGTTTGTCGATCATTGCAACGCTGTTGGCCGCAAGAAAGAACACGCGCTTGGTCGCGGCGCACGGGCGCTGATTGCGATTGCCGCACTTTGCTGGCGTGGGCAGAAGGAAATGTGTGCCGAGCAAATCAGAATTGCTTACGCCTATGGCATGACCAAGCGTCAGGTGCTCGAAGCGGTTTCGCTGGCGCAAAACATGACTGGTGCAGCCAGCAGCGAGATCGGCATCCAGGCAATGATGCTCGTCGACGCTGATAAGTAGGACTTACGGCAGCTTTGTCAGCGCGATGATAAAGTCGAGGAACACGCGCACCTTGCGCGGAAGGTGGCGCTTGGCGAGATAGAGTACGGAGATCGGCGCGCCTTCCATTGCGTAGTCCTTCAGGACTTCGACCAGCGCGCCGCTCTCCAGGTCCTTGCGCATTAGCCAGTAGGTACCCTGGACAATACCGACACCGCCGACTGCCGCCTCGCGATAAGCGTCGCCACTGTTGACAATGGTATTTCCTGACACGCGGACGGCGGTCTTCTCGCCTTTCGCGTTCAGAAACTCCCATTCGGGGCCGAATCGTCCGACGATGCAGTTGTGATCCTTCAAATCCTCCGGCGTTTTAGGCCTGCCGTACTTTTTCAGATAGCTGGGAGAGGCGCAGGTGACCTGCGATCCACGCGTGAGTAACCGCGTGGTCAATCGCGAGTCTGTGATCTGTCCGGTACGGACGGCGACATCGTATCCGTCGGTGACCAGATCGACCGGTCCGTCGCTGAAGCTCAACTCGACAGAGATGTTGGGATATTTCTCGTAGAACGCCGGCAACGCCGGTACGAGCGTTACGCGGCCGAACGAAAAGGGCACTATCGCGCGAATACGGCCCTCAGCCGCGACGTTGCGACTTTTGACCAACGTTTCCGCGTCTTCGAGGTCGTCGAGAATCTGAACGCAGCGTTCGTAAAAATCCTGGCCGTAATCGGTCGTGTTCACTTGTCGTGTGGTGCGATTGAACAACTGCGTGCCGAGTTCGTCTTCGAGCCGTGCGATGGCCTTGGTTACCGCGGACACGGACATGCCCATCTTGCGTGCGGCGGCCGTAAAGCCACCGCTTTCGACGACGCGTACCAGCACGTTCATAGCCATGAACTTGTTCATGAGTCTCAGCCGTTTAATTCAAGGCGTTTATAGAAACAATATATTTCCGATTTCGGACATTTTCAACATAGCTCTTCGGCCATAGGGTTTGCAAATGGCGTCAACTCGGAGCCGTGCGATGAATGCCCAACCTGCAACTGCCGCTATTGAAGCGCCCGTGTTCGATGCTTCTGCATTTCGTGCGGCGATGGGCACATTTGCGACCGGAGTCGCGGTCGTCATGGCAGATCACGGCGACAGGCTGCACGGAATGACCGTCAACTCGCTCACGTCGGTATCGCTCGAGCCGCCGTTACTGCTCGTTTGCCCCCGTCGTGGTAGCGCCACAGGCTTAGCGATGAAAGAGAGCGGATATTTCGTCGTCAACATCCTTGACGTGCATCAACGCGAAATCGCTACCCGTTTTGTCGGTGATTTTTCCAATCGCTTCGACGGCCTCGACCTAGGACGATCGCAGGCAGGCTTTCCGGTGCTGGCCGATGCGCTTTCCCACTTCGATTGCGTCGTACGCAATGTCTACGAGGGTGGTGATCACGACATTATCGTCGGCGAGGTTGTGTCCTGTACACAACGTCCCGGCAGCCCGCTCCTGTTCTACCGCGGACGCTTCGGCGCCGCTGATATGACCTGACCGGTGCTTGGATTCAGCCGGCCGAGGAAGACGAAAACATCTTTTTCCGAAATATCGTGAATTCCGCGAATTAGATCATTTATAATGGACGCTTAGGCCGTGCTTATATGCATTGGCAACGACAGATGCCGCATCCAAAAGCGGCGCTCACATAAGAATACGCTCGGGAAGGAAACACACGTGAAGACAATTCACCGGCGCGAAGTGTTGCAGGGGCTTGGCGGTATTGGTGCCGCGGCATTGATGCCGAATGCAGGGTGGGCAGCAGACGATAACGCCGTAAACCGTGGTGGTACGTTAGTATTCGGGCTCACGGGCGGTGATCCGCCGAGCTACGACATGCACGCCGGTAATGCGCACGTCCTCGTGCACTTGCTGCAGCCGCACTACAACGGCCTATTGAAGATCGACGCTGCAAATTATCCCAACGTCATCGGGGATCTCGCGCAAAGCTGGACGATCTCTGACGATGGCTTGATCTATACATTCAAATTGACCCCGGGCGTCTTGTTTCACGATGGCGTGCCGCTGACATCGGAAGATATCAAGGCGAGCTATGACCGGGTCCGTAACCCACCCGCGGGTGTTACCTCGGTGCGTCAGGGCATGGTGCAACCGATCAAGTCGATCGATACGCCAGATCCGTTGACTGTCGTGTTCACACTGAGCGAGCCGAGCCGGTCGATGCTGTCGATCTTCGCGCACCCGTTCAACGTCATCTATCGTGCCGAAAAACTGAAGGCCGATCCGCGTTTTCCAGCGCGCAATGTGCTCGGCACCGGTCCGTACAAGTTCGTGGAACACGTTCAGGGTTCGACCTGGAAGGGCGAGCGCTTCAAGGATTACTTCCGCAAAGGTTTTCCTTATCTCGATGGCTTTCAGGCCGTGCTTCTTTCCGGTCCTGCGCTGACCAATGCGATTCAGAGCGGGCAGGTGATGAACGAGTTTCGCGCGCTGGCGCCGTCGCAGCGCGACATCCTTACCAAGGCTCTCGGCAACCAGATCGATGTCTACGAGCAGCCATGGTGCGCCTGCATGGTGGCGACCTTCAACACCCGCCGCAAACCGTTCGACGATCCACGCGTGCGTCGCGCGTTGTCGCTCGCCATTGATCGTTGGGCGGCGCAGACGGCGCTACCGAAAATCAGCACACTGGCCTTTGCCGGCGGATTCCTTCGGCCAAAGTACGAACTTGCGGCGACGGAAGAAGACCTTGTCAAATATCCCGGCTATTCGAAGAACATCGAAGCGTCGCGCGCTGAAGCGCGCCGCTTGCTGAAAGAGGCGGGCGTCGAGAACCTCAAGTTCAAGCTGCACAATCGTATGATCACCGATCCGTCCCAGGTGGCGGGCGTCTATCTGATCGATCAGTGGCGCCGCATCGGCGTCGAGGTCGAGCATCTGATCATCAACGACACGACTTGGAACGCCAATCTTTCGGCTGGCGATTTCGATGTGACCATCGACAATCAGAATGACGCCATCGATGAGCCGGATTACCAGTTGCCGCGCTATCTCTCGTTCGAAAAGTCGTCGAACCGAGCGCACTATACCGATCCTGAACTCGATGAGTTATATGCCAAGCAGCACAGCATGGCCGATAAAGCCGAGCGCTACAAATTGCTGCGCCAGTTCGAAATGCGCATGCTGACACAAGCCTACACGGTACCGATCCTCTGGCTCGACCGCATCATCGTACTGCGCAAGAAATTGCGCGGCTGGAACATGACGCCCAGCCCCTTCGTCGGGCAGGACCTGGAGAAATTGTGGCTGGCTTCCTGAACCCACTGCGGGTCGCACATAACGACGCCTCCCGAAACTCGGGTGGCGTCGTTCGGTTGCTGCGCAGTCCCAACAAGACATCATTCAAGGCGGAGCGCCGCACGTGACCGATCGCGTTATAGATACCCACGCACATTATTTTCCAAAGCCTTATCTTGAGCTGCTCGCGACCGATCGCGGCAAGAAGTATGGCTTTGGCTACCACCTGCAGCCTGACGGCAGCTTTCTCATCGAAACGCCCGGCGGCATGCGCGGCCCGCAGCCCGAGAAGTACTACAATCTCGAGCTGCGGCTGGCCGACATGGACGCCCAAGGCGTCAAGATGCAGGGACTCTCACTGACGGCGCCGATGGTCTATTTCGCGGACGGCGAATATTCGCTGGATCTCTGCAAGGCCTATAACGACGCGACGAGCGCCAGCGCGCAGCAGCATCCCGACCGGCTCTACGGCTACATGACTTTGCCGATGCTCGATCCCGATCGTGCGCTCAAGGAGTTGGCGCGCGCCTCGAAGCTGCCCGGCCTCAAGGGCGTCTATATGGGTACGCATATGGAAGGGCACGATCTGTCCGATCCATTGTTCGAGCCGGTCTATGAGGCCATCGCGGCGCATAAGCTGCCGATCTTCCTGCATCCGGTCAAACCGCTCGGCGGCCCACGCCTGAAGGCGTTCCATCTCGGCAATCTGATCGGCAACCCGACCGAAACCGCGACCGCTGCGGCGCATCTCATTTTCAGCGGTGTGCTCGACCGTCACCCAACACTTGAAGTCAGTTTGCCGCACGCTGGCGGCTCGCTGCCTGAGCTGATCGGGCGCTTCGATCACGGGGCCAAGGTACGCAAGGAAATGAAGCATATGACGAAGGCGCCGAGCGAATACCTGCGCCGCTTCACCTATGACACCATCACCCATTCGGCCGATATCCTGAAAAACCTTGCCGCTTTGGTCGGCACCGACCGTATTCTGCTGGGCAGTGATTATTGTGCCGACATGGGCAGCACCGACCCGGTTCGCATTGTCGACGAGGCGGGATTCAAGGGGCAGGATCTCGCCCGAATCCTGACTGACAACGCCGTCAAGCTGCTCAATCTCTAGGAACACTTGATGACGCTAGTCGGCAATTCTTCGCTGGGAGCCGTCGCGACGGACGGTGCGGCGCGGCATGTCGATGCGTCGCCTGTAGGGCAGTCGGCGGACTTGCTGCAGGTCGAGAACCTAAGCATCTCGTTCAAGGGCAAGCACGGGCTACTGCATGCCGTTGACAACGTCAGCTATACGGCTAAGGCCGGTGAAATTGTTGCGTTGGTCGGCGAGTCGGGTTGCGGCAAGTCCGTGTCATCGATGGCGATCATGCGGCTGTTGCCGAAGACGACCACGCGCGTCACCGGGCGTGTACTGTTCGAAGGGCGCGATTTGCTGAGGCTGTCGGAACGTGAGATGGCCTCAGTGCGGGGCCGAGAGATCGCGATGATCTTTCAGGATCCGATGACGTCGCTCAACCCCGTGCTGTCCATCGGCTTGCAGCTCAGCGAGCCGCTGATGGTGCATATGGGCTTCGACCAGAAAGCGGCGCGGGCGCGAGCGGCCGAACTCCTCACTGACGTCGGCATTGCAGACGCTGAGCGGCGGCTGGATCAATATCCACATCAATTGTCCGGCGGCATGCGTCAGCGCGTCATGATCGCGATGGCTTTGACCTGTAACCCGAAGCTCATCATCGCAGACGAGCCAACCACCGCGCTCGACGTCACGATCCAGGCGCAGATTCTCGATCTGCTCCACACCCTGTCGCGGCAGCGTAACATCGGATTGATCTTCATCACGCACAACCTCGGCATTGTTGCTCGCTATGCCGACCGCGTGAACGTGATGTACGCCGGACGTCTGATCGAACAGGCGACGACTGAGGGCGCCTTCGTGCATCCCAAACATTTCTATACGCTAGGTCTCCTGAATTCGATTCCGCGGCTTGATCGGCCGCGTACTGCCCGGCTCGCTACCATCGATGGCATTCAGCCAAATCTGCTTGATCCGCCTAACGGCTGCCGTTTCGCGCCGCGTTGCATTGGCCGCATCGATATCTGCGCCAACGATCCGCCGCTGCGTCTTATCGCGCCCGATCATTACACGGCGTGTCATCGCGCTGAGGTCGTCGAGCGCATCGCGCCGACACTTGTGCCGGAATCGGCCCAGTCAACGACGGCCAAGTCCGACGACATTCTCGAAGTTAAAGGACTCAGCAAATTTTTCGAGCTAGGCGCGCGCGGCCGTAACAAGCACACCATCCGTGCTTTAGATGGCGTGACGCTCAGCGTGCGGCGGGGAGAGGCGCTCGGCTTGGTCGGCGAATCCGGGTGCGGAAAGTCAACGCTAAGCCGCATTGTTGTCGGCCTCGAAAGTCCGACCTTGGGTGAGGTCCGGATGGATGGCCGCGATATCAGCGGGCTGAAGGAACGCGATTTTCGCGCCTTCAGTAGTTTCGTGCAGATGGTGTTCCAGGATCCGTATAGCTCGCTTAATCCGCGCCTCTCCGTTGGTCGTACTGTTGGCGAGCCTTTGATGGTCAATGGCTGTTCGCGACGGGAAGCGCAAGGCATTGCGGCCGATCTGCTGACGCAGGTGGGACTCCGCGCCGACATGGCGGAGCGCTATCCGCACGAATTGTCCGGCGGCCAGCGTCAACGCGTCGGCATCGCGCGGGCGCTGTCTCTTAATCCAAAGCTGATCATATGCGATGAGCCGGTGTCCGCACTCGATGTTTCAGTGCAGGCGCAGGTCATGAACCTGCTGAAGGATTTGCGCGAAAAGCATGGTCTCTCGTACCTATTCATCTCGCACGACCTCGCCGTTGTTCGTCAAATCGCCGACCGCGTCGCTGTGATGTATTTTGGTAAGCTCATGGAGCTCGCCGATCGCGACACACTCTATGCCAATCCGCAGCATCCCTATACGCGGGCGTTGCTGAACGCCGTGCCGTCGCCAGATCCGGAAATCGAAAGTGCGCGACGGGCGGCGCCTCTGCGAGGCGAGATTCCATCACCACTTAATCCACCAAGCGGCTGCGTGTTTCATACGCGCTGTCCACTGGCGACTGAACTATGCCGCGAACAGGTGCCAGCGTTGCGCGCCGTCGGCGCCAATCACATCGCCGCCTGCCATTATGCCGAAGGGGGGGAGCCGTCATGATCCGCTACGCGCTGCGCCGCCTGGCTTTGATCATTCCGACGCTGATCACCATCGCCGTGCTGGTGTTTTTCATGCTGCGTGTGGTGCCCGGCGATATTGTCGAGTTCAAACTGCGCGCCGAGGGCAGCGACGTCACGCAAGAAGTCATCGAGAAGGAGAGGGTACGTCTCGGTCTCGACAAGCCCCTAGTCTACCAGTTCGGCGAGTGGATGGTCGGCCTCGCCACGCTCGATCTCGGCCAGTCGATGTGGACTGAACGTCCGGTCACTGAAGAGATTGCGACTCGCCTTCCGTTGACAGTCGAACTTGCCGTCCTGTCGATGTTGATCGCGTTGATCATCGCAGTTCCTAGTGGTATCGCCGCCGCGGTCTACGACGGCACCTGGATCGATTACGGCTTTAGAGTCTTTTCAATCGCCGGGCTGGCGGTGCCGCCTTTCTGGCTTGGAATGGTGATCGCAGTTGGACTGCTCTATTTCTTCAACTGGCTCCCGCCAATCACGTCGCCGTCGCTGTTTGCCGATCCCATCGCTAATTTGTCCCAATTAATTTGGCCAGCGCTCGCTGTCGGCTATCGATATGCGGCGATCCTCACCCGTATCATGCGTTCGTCG
>DASYCM010000385.1:0-4282 GCA_036500165.1 Pseudolabrys sp. | reverse complement strand
CCTGCAGACCAAAATCGGTTACACCATCAAGGATGAGTTGCCTGGGCTGGATGGGCCGCCGCTCGAGGCCCTATACGCCAAGGGCGAGGCCTGGCTGAAGGGCAAAAAACTGTAAGATGCGCCGGGGCGCACTCTGGGGGGATCATGTCGCTGGCCGACAAGTTCAATCTGCTGAACGAAATGAATCTGCTGCGTATCATCTGCGCGGTGTTTTTCATTCCGCACATCATCGGCAAGTTCACGGTGCCGCAAGCGCTGCAATTCTATATCGAGGTCGGCTTCAAGCCGCCCAAGTTCTGGATGTATCTGGCCGGCGCCATCGAGACGGTGCTGACCGTCGCGCTGCTGCTCGATTTCCACACCGCGATTTTCGGCTTCCTTGCCTTCATCCATCTCATGGTCGCCGGCGCTTCCATCTACAAATGGAAGGGGTGCTGGATCTGGGTGATCGGCGGCATGGAATTCTGCATCTTCTGGGCGATCTGCTGTCTGGTGGTCGCCATGCACGCCTACCGCACTGTCGGGCTTTAAAAATTCCTCAATAAAATCTGAAAAGGAAAGGTTCCAATGGCGAGTGCTCTGTTCTCTCCGATCACCATGCGCGGTCTCACGCTGGCAAACCGCGTCGTGGTGTCGCCGATGTGCCAGTACAATTCCGACAACGGCTCGGCCAATGACTGGCACCTGATGCATCTCGGCAATATGTCGCTCGGCGCGGCGGGTCTCGTCATCACGGAAATGACCAACGTCAATCCGCAGGGCCGCATCTCGCCGAAATGCGCCGGCATCTGGTCGGACGAGAACGAAGCAGCCCTTAAACGCGTGCTCGACTTCTGCCGCAAGTACGGCGTGGCGAAGCTCGGCGTGCAGCTCGCGCACGCCGGCCGCAAGGGTCCGCAGGTGCCTCCGGGTCTTGGCGGCAAACCGATGCAGCCGACCGACGAGGGCGGCTGGGTGCCGGAAGCGCCCTCCGCCATTCCTTATGACACCGGCTGGGCCGTGCCCAAGGCACTGACCAAGGACGACATGAAGCGCCTCATCGAGGAGTTCGTGTCTTCGACCAAACGGCTTGATCGCATCGGCGTCGATTTGATCGAGTTGCACGGCGCGCACGGTTATCTGCTGCACCAGTTCCTGTCGCCGCTATCGAACCAGCGCACCGACGAATATGGCGGTTCGACCGAGAACCGCATGCGCTTTCCACTCGAAGTGTTCGACGCCGTGCGCAAGGCGTGGCCCGAGGCCAAGCCGCTCGGTATCCGCGTCTCGGCGACCGACTGGGTCGACGGCGGCTGGACACCAGAAGAGACCGTGACCTTCGCCAAAGCGCTGAAAGCGCGCGGCTGCGACTACATGGACGTCACCACCGGCGGCCTGCATCCACAGCAGAAGATTCCGCTATCGCCCGGCTATCAGGTCCCGTTCTCGGAGAAGGTGAAGAAGGAAAGCGGCCTGACAACGATGACCGTTGGGCTCATCGCCGGCTTCGAACAAGCCGAAGACATCATCGCCTCCGGCAAGGCCGACATGATCGCAATCGGACGCGCCGCGATCTACGACCCGCGCTGGGCCTGGCACGCGGCAGAAGAACTCGGCGCCGAGGCTCCCTATGCGCCAAAGACGATGGCGGGACATCCCAAGATGCGCCCGCAATTGTTTCCGAAGCGCGCGCAACCGGCGGGTAGCTGATGCCGATCCCGGGCGCAGCTGAATTTTAGAAATCTGGATCCCGGGTCTGCAGCGCAATACTTCGTACTGCGCTGCGCCCGGGAAACGCGTCAGATCTTCACGCGCTTGATAAACTTCGCGAAGGCCGCGAGTTGCTGCTTGAGGATGTCCTTGACGGCATCGTCGGTGATCGTCCCGGTCTTCTCGTCGATCTTCTTCGCCGCGAAGTTGATGAAGATTTCCGGCTTGCCGAACATCTGCGCATCGATCGACGTCAAGACCATGCGCAGATGATACTGCATGCGGCCGCCGCCCATCTGTCCGGCGGACGCGGACTGCAGCGCTACCGGCTTGTCCTTGAACGGCTGCTCCTTGAGCTTCGACACCCAGTCGATCGCATTCTTCAAACCGCCCGGGATCGACCAGTTAAATTCCGGCGACGTGATGATAACGCCGTCGGCGGCGCGAATGGCGTCTGCCCAGGTATGGACCGATGCCGGAACGCCCGCGGTCTGAACGTCGTAATTGTAGGTTGGAATATCGGCAAAGGACGGGGCTTCGCTGAATGTCAGTTCCGGCGGCGCCAACGACGGCAGAGATTTCATTACCGCGTGATTGAACGAACCCTTGCGCAGCGAACCGCAAATCGTAACGATCTTGAACTGATCGGCCATTCCTCGTCCCCTTTTCGGATGCCGCGCTACTGCGGCGTCAGTCCCGCCTTGTCGCGCACTGCCTGCCATTTCGCAACTTCCCCGGCGACATGCTTTTCGAATTCGACCGGCCCGAGCAGCCGCGCCACGGTACCGGCCTTGTCCATCTGCGCCTTGATCTCGGGCCGGGCCACGATCTCCGTGAGCGCCGCCAGCGTTTTGTCCACGATCGACTGCGGTGTCCCTGCCGGATAAAACCAGCCGTACCACCCGCTCACGGCGTAACCGGGGATGCCGGATTCCGCGACGGTGGGCACGTTGGGAATCGCAGACCAACGTTCCGGGGCGCAGACCGCGAGCAATTTCAACTCGCCGGCCTCAACCTGACCGCGGACGGAGTGCAGGCTTTCAACTGCGTAATCGACTTCCTTGCCCAACAGAGCGGCGACGACGCCCGGCGTGTTGCGAAACGGGATGTGCTTCACGTCGATACCGGTCGATTGAGTGATCAACTCACCGGCCATGTGCTGCGTCGAACCCAGGCCCACGCTGGCAATGTTGAGCTTGCCGGGTGATGCTTTGGCCAGCGCAATCAGTCCCTTGAGGTCGTTGGCCGGGAAATCCTTGCGCGCGACAACGACGAAGGCGGAGTCGGCGACAAGCGCGACTGGCGTGAAATCCTTCACCGCGTCGTAACGCACTGCCTTGACCATGACCGCGGACACGGTGTGGCCAGCGCTGATCATGGTCGCCGTGTAGCCATCCTTGTCGGATTTGACGACCTGTTCACCGGCGATCGCGCCGCCGGCGCCCGGCTTGTTCTCGACCAGCACCGATTGATTGAGTTTCTCCGCCAGAGGCTGTGCGATGATGCGAGCCACGATGTCCGTACCGCCACCGGCGCCGAAGCCGACAATGAGGCGTATCGGTCTGTCGTTCGGCCATTCGGCCTGCGCAGGTAATGCTGCCGATAGCAAAACGGCGGCCGCAAGGGCCGCCGCAAAATTTGCGCGTTGCATGACGTCCTCCCATGATCCGGCACTTTTACTGTGCCTTGCGGCGCACCTCCCCCCACGGGGATGCGCTCGCTGGATCTAAGGAGACGCGCCGAAACAGCGCCTTGTCAACGGGGACAAGGTTGGGGACTACTTCTCGTCCTCGATGCCGTTCTTGAGCACGCCGACACCTTGAACTTCGACCTCAACCGTGTCGCCCTGCTTCATCCAGATCGGCTCGGGCTTGCGGGCATGGCCGACACCCGACGGCGTACCGGTGAACAGGATATCGCCCGGCTCCAGCGTGATGCCTTCGGTGAGATAGACGAGCGATTCCGCCACCGGGAACATGAAGAGGTCGGTGTTGGATGACTGCATGGTAGTGCCGTTGAGGCGCGTCTCGATCTTGAGACCCTTGCCGCCTTTCGGCAGTTCGTCGGCAGTGACCATCCACGGGCCAACGCTGCCGGTACGGTCGAAATTCTTGCCCATGCCCCACTGCGTGGTGTGGCGCTGATATTCGCGGATCGAGCCTTCGTTACCGACGGAATAACCGGCGACGCAATCGGTTGCGTTCTCCATCGTCAGGTGCTTGGCGCGCTTGCCGATGACGACGACCATCTCGCCTTCGTAATCGAACTGGATCGACTTTGTCGGCCGCAGCAGCGGCGTACCGGCCGGCACCAGTGAAGTCAGCATACGGAAGAAGATCGACTGGAATTTCGGGATGTTGTCCTTCTGCGGGCCTTCCTTGACGTGGTCGAGGTAATTGAGGCCGAGGCAAATAATCTTGCCGGGCTTCGCCACCGGCATCGTGAGCTTCAAGCCGGCGAGCGGGATGCGCGCGGAAGCCGGCGCCTTGGCGACGAGCGCGGCCAGCGGCTTCATGTCGCCGTTGTTGGCGCGCAGATAGTCGCCGAGATCGGCCGGCGCATTGGCGTCTACCGCCGCAATGTCGATGACCTT
>DASYCM010000384.1:0-9795 GCA_036500165.1 Pseudolabrys sp. | reverse complement strand
CTGCCGCCGAAGCGCGGCAAGACCGTCGTCGAGATCATGGACGCCGTGCATGCCGACGAGATCAAGGGCATGTACATCGAGGGTGAGAACCCGGCGATGTCCGATCCCGATCTCAATCACGCGCGCGGCGCGCTAGCGCATCTCGAGCATCTCGTTGTGCAGGATCTGTTCCTTACCGAGACCGCGGTCTACGCCGATGTCGTGCTGCCGGCTTCCGGCTGGCCGGAAAAGAACGGCACCGTCACTAACACCAATCGTCAGGTGCAGATGGGCCGTCAGGCGATTCCGTTGCCGGGCGACACGCGTCAGGATCTCTGGATCATCACGGAGATCGCCAAACGCATGGGCTGCAACTGGAACTACAAAAATGTTGGCGAGGTGTTTGACGAGATGGCGTCGATGATGCCGGCGCTCGCCAACATCACGTGGGACCGTGTCGATCGCGAATACGCCGTCACCTATCCAACCGACGGCGCGGATAAGCCGGGCCGCGACGTGGTGTTTGACGATGGCTTCCCGCGCCCGGGTGGCTTCGCCAAGTTGGTGGCGACCAAGCTTCAGCCGCCGGACGAAGTGCCGGACCACGAATATCCGTTCATCCTGTCGACCGGCCGCCAGCTCGAGCATTGGCACACCGGATCGATGACGCGTCGCGCCTTCGTGCTCGATGCCATCGAGCCGTCGGCAATTGCGCAACTGTCGCGCGGCACCATCGAGAAGCTCGGCATTCAGCCGGGCGACATGGTGCGTGTCTCGACACGTCGCGGCGAAGTCGAACTGATGGCGCGTCAGGACGACGCCGTGCCGGATGGCGTGGTGTTCATTCCGTTCGCTTACGTCGAGGCGGCGGCAAACCTGCTCACCAACCCGAAGCTTGATCCGTTCGGCAAGATTCCGGAGTTCAAGTTCTGCGCGGCCAAGGTCGAGGCCGCCCGGCCGCGGATGGAAGCGGCGGAGTAAGCTTCGGCCGGGCAAAGCGTTGACGCGTTGCGTACGCGCCAGCGCCGCTCAGGTCGCCGGAAAGAACCGCTGCTCGTTGGTCCACTCGGCGATCTTGTTCTTCTTGACCCATTCGGCGAGTTCGTCGTGGCGCACCAGCCAGACGTCGGAGAAGCCGCGAATATATTTCAGGATGCGATCGATCTGAGCTGCCATCAGCGGCCGGCCGCCGAAATGGCAATGTACGGTGATGTTGAGATAGGACATCGACTCGTTGGCGTAGAGGTAGTCGAAGGTGTCCTTGTAGACGTCGTACCAGTCGCGCGGATTGCCGCGCAGCACGCGGTGATCGGCGAAGTCAGAATGGGGCAACGCGACGATCTCGCCCTTTTTGGTGTTGACGCAGAACGGCAGATCGATGTGGTTGTAGTCGCCGTACCACAGGAAGCCGGACTCGGCGATCAGCTCCTCGGTGTGGGCTGACGGCGCCAGCACGGGGCTCAGCCAGCCTTTCGGCGGTGCGCCGGTAATCGTCTTGAAGACCCCGATGCACTTGTCGATCAGCGCGCGTTCTTCTTCCGGCGAAAGATAGGCCATCAGCGCGTCCTGCGTGTAGGAATGCGCGGCGATCTCGTGGCCCGTTTTCAGCATGCACTCGGCCGCGGCCGGCGCGAGCTCAAGCGAGTGCGCATTGGCGACGAACGTCGCTGGCGTGCGGTTTTCGTTGAGAATTTTCAGCAGGCGCCAAACGCCGTTGCGTCCGCCATAAGTGCCCCAGGTCATTGCCGCGCGGTCGTGTGTTCCCGGCTTGAGCGACGTGGTCTGCACCGAAAATGGCGGGCCTTTGTCGCCAGACCAGTTCTCCATCAAGCACGTCATGACGACGGCCATGCGCGCTCCGCCCGGCCAGGCAAATCCCGATTGTGTTTTTTTATTCGTGGTCATTGCGAGGTGTCCTCTCCGAACTGAAACATTGAGCGGCAGCGGTTGCCGTGATATCGAGGGGCCAACAAAGCTTGTCAACGAAAAAGGGGCAAACCCTTTTTGCGGCCTCCCGAAGTGGAGGCGGAGGAAACATCATGGATCGTCGCGATTGCCTTCGCTTGGGCGCTGCCGCCATTGCGGCGCCTTTTCTTAATTCGAGCGTTTCTCTTGCGCAGTCGAAATATCCGCAGAGCACGATACGCCTGATCGTGCCTTACGCGCCGGGCGGCGTCGTCGACGCGGTCGCGCGACATTGGGCCGATCGGATGAAGCCGTTGCTGGGCACGGTCATCATCGAGAATCAGGGCGGCGGTGGCGGTACAATTGGCGCTGCGGCGGTGTCGCGCGCAACGCCGGACGGTTACACGTTGTTGTTCGGCGATAGCTCGTCGCAGATCATCGCGCCGTCCTTGATGGCCAACCCGCCTTACGATCCCGCCAAGAATTTCTCTTCTATCGCGATGGTGGCAACGTCGTCGACGGCCATCGTCGTGCATCCGAGCGTTCCGGCGACGACGTTGGCCGAATTCATCGACTATGCGAAGGGCCACCAAAAACAACTTTCCTACGCCTCCGCCGGAGCTGGCACGGTGACGCATCTCGCTGGCGAACTGTTCAAGCAACTCATCAAGGCACCGGATATCACCCATGTGCCGTATCGCGGCGCAGGTCCGGGCCTGAGCGATCTTATCGCCGGCACGATCCCGATGATGACGCCGAACGTGACAGGTCAGGTGTTGAGCTTCCACCGCACCGGCAAAGTACGCATTCTCGCGGTTTGCGCACCGGAACCGTTAAAGACAGCACCGGATATTCCGGCTGCGACCAAGACGCTCCCCGGCCTTGTGGTGCAGCTCACTTGTGGCGTACTCGGGCCGGCCGGATTGCCGCAGCCGATCGTCGCGCAAATCTCCGAAGCGACTGCACAGATCATCAAGGATCCGGAGTTCGGCAAGGTCATGGAGTCGGCGGGCCTTGAGCCTCGGACGGATGCCAGCCCCGCCGCAGCGGAGGCCTATCTCGTGTCGGAACGTCAACGCCTTGTGCCGGTCATCAGAGCCGCCGGCATGCAACCGATCTAATGAAAGAAAACCAGTGACCACCATTACGCTCGATCAAGCCAATCGCATTATGGAAGCCATTCTCAAACGCGGCGCTGAAACGAATTGCCGGCCCTTGAGCGTGGTCGTGGTCGAACCGGGATGTGTCGTGAAGGCGTTCCAGAAAGAAGACGGCTCGTCGATGGTGCGGTTCGAAATGGCTTTCGGCAAAGCCTATTCATCACTGGCTTTGGGCCGCTCGTCGAGCCTCGTTCGTATCCGCAACGAGGAAAAGCCCGCCTTCATGCAGTATCTGTTCAACGCGACCGACGACAAGATATTTCCGGAAGGCGGCGGCATGCTGATCCGCGCCGAAAATGGCGATGTCATTGGAGCGGTCGGCGTGACTGGCGACACCGAGGAGCGCGACGAGGAGTTGGCAGTCCACGGCATTCATAGCGCTGGTCTGAAGACCGACGACGATTGCGCCGCGATGGGCCGTAATGTGAATGTCAGGAAGACGAAGTAGGGCGCTTCCCGGCAACCACGAGCGATAGATAATTTCTATCAATATACTGAAATTGGCGGCTTGATGACTATCGTCTGAGGGCATTACTCCAGCATGACCGGAATGCTGGAGTGCCCCATGAACATTCACACCAAATTCGACCTTCTGAATCCCAGGACGGACCTGCTGATCGGCGGCGAGTGGGGCCGCGCGTCCAAGGGCAAGACCTTCGCCACGCTCAACCCGGCCACCGAAGAGACCATCGCCGAGGTGGCTGAAGCGGGTGCCGCCGACATCGACACCGCCGTTGCTGCCGCCCGCCGCGCGTTGAAGCAGGGCGCCTGGCCGGCGATGACCGGCGCCGAACGCGGCCGCATCCTCAACCGTCTCGCCGCGATCCTGCGCGAGCGCACCGAGGAACTGGTGCAGCTCGAAAGCATCGACGGCGGCAAGCCTTTCGCCGCCACGCGCCGCATGGATATTCCGGCGGCCGTCGACTG
This sequence comes from Pseudolabrys sp., assembly GCA_036500165.1. Lineage (GTDB taxonomy): Bacteria > Pseudomonadota > Alphaproteobacteria > Rhizobiales > Xanthobacteraceae > Pseudolabrys. Next base: position 5,824 of record DASYCM010000384.1, on the reverse strand, counting down.
CCTCGAATATTACGCCGGCTGGGCCGACAAGATCGCGGGCGACGTCATCCCGGCGCGCCGCGATGCGCTGACCTATACGCAGCGTGTGCCGGTCGGCGTCGTTGCCGTCATCGTGCCGTGGAATTTCGCACTGATGAACGCTGTGTGGAAAATCGCGCCGGCGCTGGCCTGCGGCTGCACCATTGTGATGAAGCCGTCCGAACTGACGCCGCTGTCGGCTTTGTGGCTTGGTGCCGCGGCGCTCGAAGCCGGGTTGCCGCCGGGAGTGCTCAACATCGTGCCGGGTTTCGGCGCCGATGCCGGCGCGGCACTCGTGTCGCACAAAGGCATCGACAAGATTTCCTTCACCGGGTCGCCGCAAACCGGCCAGTTCATCATGCGCGCCGCGGCGGAGAACATTACCCGCATCGGACTTGAGCTCGGCGGCAAGTCGCCGAGCGTCGTGTTCGCCGACGCCAATATCGAGCAGGCGGTGCGGCAAACATCATCGGGCGCTTTCTTCAACGCCGGACAGGTGTGTTCGGCGGCGACGCGCATTCTCGTCGACCGGAAGGTTCACGATGAATATGTCGCGAAACTTGCCGCCCGCGCCAATGCCTTGCGTCTCGGCGATCCGCGCGAGCCCGACGTCAATCTCGGTCCGGTAATCTCGCAAAAGCAGATGGACCGCGTGCTTGGTTACATCGACATCGGCAAGAACGAAGGCGCACAGGCCGTGACGGGCGGTGGCCGCAGCGGCGAACGCGGTTACTTCGTGCAGCCGACGGTGTTTGCCGGTGTCACCGGCGATATGCGCATCGCGCGCGAGGAAATATTCGGGCCGGTCGTTGCAGTGCTGCCCTTTGCCGACGAAGAGGAAGCCGTCGCGCTCGCCAACGGCACGGCCTACAGCCTCGCCGCCGCCGTGTGGACGAAGGACATCGACCGCGCCACGCGCATGTCGAACGGTCTCGACGCCGGCACTGTATGGATCAACACCTACGGGCCGACCGACGCGCGTCTGCCTTGGGGCGGCATGGGTGGACAGTCCGGCATTGGCCGCGATCTCGGTCGGACCGCGCTCGATAATTACTCCGAGCAGAAAGTGGTCTGGCTGCAACGCGCCGGCTGATCTCGTCCAACATGCGGACAAAGGGCGGCTAATTAGCCGCCCTTTTTGCGTTTACTCGGGCGCGCGTGCGGCCTAGGCTTTCTCGAATAACAATTCGCATCGCGTTATCAAACAACGCGGCACGCCTGAGGGAGGCATATCAATGAACATCCGAGGTTTCATAGCGGGACTCGCTGCCTGCGCGATTTTGTCGGCGCAGTTCGCCAGCGCCGCCGACGCACCGCGCTTTGGGCAAAAAGCCATGGACCAGTTGAGCCCCGAGCAGAAGGAAGCCGCTGAAGGTGTGCTCAAGCAGTCGAGCGCCGGCCTTGGCGGACCCTATGCGATGCTGCTGACCAACCCTGAATTGCTCAAGCGCTATCTGATGATGACCGAGTATCTGCGGCAGAAAACGTCGGTGCCCAAGCGGCTGAACGAGATGGCGATCTTGCTCGAGGCCCGCATTTGGGATGCACAATACGAGTGGTGGGCGCACGAGCCGCTGGCGAAGAAGGCCGGCCTGTCGGATGCGATCATCAACGACATCCGCGACGGCAAGAAGCCGGCCAACATGAAGCCCGACGAGGCCATCGTCTATGACTTCGTCACGGAGTTGTTGCAGACCAAGAAATTGTCGGACGCAACCTTCGCCCGCGCCAAGCAAACCCTCGGCGAACAGCAAACCGTGGATCTTGCCGCGGTCACCGGCTTCTACGTCATGGTTTCGGCCGTGATTGCCGCCGGCCGTATCGGCGTTCCCAATAACGGTCCGGAGCCTCTGCCGGTATTGGTGAAGCAGTAGAGCGAATGTCCAAGGCACGTGGTATCGGGCTCGGCATCATCGGTTCCGGGCGGATCGGCACATTGCGCGGGCGACTCGCTGCCGGGCACGCCGCCATCGACTGCATCGCGGTTTCCGATCTAGATCCAGCCAACGCGGAAAAGCTCGCCAAACTCGTCGGCGGTAAATCGCACGGCGATAACAATCTCGCGGTGATCGACGATCCCAACGTCACCGCGATCATCATCTCCACCAGCGAGGGCGAGCACCTCAAGCCCATGCTGGCGGCGCTCGAACGCGGCAAGGCCGTGCTGGTCGAAAAGCCGATCGCGTTGACGGTGCGCGAGGCCGATCAGGTGCTCGAGGCGCTCGCCAAATACAAAGGCGACATGCGCGTCGGCTACAGCCGCCGCTACAAGGAGCGCTACCAGATCGCCAAGGAGCAGGTAATCAAGGGCCGTATCGGCACGCTGACCGGCGGCGGCGCGCGCGTGTTCAATTCGCGTTCGCAGGGTCTGGCCATGCTCAAGCGCAATCCGCACGCCACGCCGGTGGTCGACGCGCTGACTTATTACGTCGATCTGATGAATTGGCTGTTCGAAGGCCGCACGCTGACCGAGATTTACGCGCGAGGCCAGATGGGCGTGCTGAAAAAAGCAGGCCATGAAGTGCAGGACATCTGCTACGCGGTGCTCACCTATGACGACGGCGCGGTGGTCAATCTCGGCGTCAGTTACGCGCTGCCGGAGAAATACCCGGCGCTTGGACATGCCGCACGCGTCGAGGTGGTCGGCACCGAAGGTGTCATGATCCTCGACGACGATCACACCGACCAGTTGATGTATTCCGAGAAGGGCGTGCCGCACGTCTATCTGCCGGATCACAACGTCAACATGGTGTTTCTGCAAAGCGGAACGCCTGGCGACTGGGCGCTTGGCGAATTCTGGGGTCCGATCGCCAACGAAACGCGCGCGTGGTTCGATCATCTCGCGCTCGGCAAGCCGTGCACTTTGGCGACCGCGCAGGATGCGCGTGCCACGCTGGAGGCGACGCTCGCGATCGAACACTCGATGCGAACCGGCGTGGCGGTGACGCTGCCGCTGCGCCACGGCTAAAAGACTTGCTTACGAGAAGATTTGCATAATCGACCGCCGAAAACGGCGGCGTTTCAGGGAGAACGACCATGGCTGAGAAAATCCGGCCGACGCGCCGCGCCGTATTGAGCGGCGCCAGCGCACTCGCGATGGCGTCAATCGGGGGCAGGGCCCGCGCCGCGGGCTATCCGGACCGCACGGTGCGGATCATCGTGCCGTTCGCTGCGGGCGGTCCGAGCGATTTGACGGCGCGGCTGCTCAGCCAGAAATTCGGCGAAGCGCTCGGGCAGACTTTCGTTGTCGAAAATCGCGGCGGCGCGGGGAGCAACCTCGGCACGTCGACCGTCGCGCGCGCGGCGCCGGACGGCTACACGCTGCTCGTGACGTCGAGCGCTTTCGTGGTCAATCCTAGCCTTTACAAGAATGTGCCTTATGACGCGGTGAAGGATTTCGCGCCGGTAACCGAGCTCGATACTTCGCCGAACGTTTTCATCGCGACCAAGGCTTCGGGCATCACCTCGATCAAGGACCTTGTCGCGCGCGCCAAGGCCAATCCCAGTGAATTGAGCTATGCCAGCGCCGGTGTCGGCACCACGCCGCATCTGGCGGGCGAACTGTTGAAGATCTCCGCCGGCATCAATGTCCAGCACATTCCATATCCGGGTTCGGGGCCGGCGATGCAGAGCATTCTCAGTGGCACGGTGCCCTTGATGTGCGCCTCGTTGCCAGGCGCACACCCGAGCATCATGAGCGGCACTCTGACGGCGCTTGCCGTCACCGGCGAAACGCGCTGGTTCGATATGCCTAACGTGCCGACGATGCTCGAACTGGGTTACAAGGATTTCATCGCCGACACCTTCCACGGCATGCTGGCGCCGGCCGGCACGCCGCCCGAGATCGTCAACCGCCTGTCGTCGTTGGCGGTGGAGGCCCTGCAAGAGCCGGCGTTCCGCGAAAAGCTGCGCACACTCGGCTTCGACGTCATCGCCAAAGGCCCCGAAGGCATGCGCAAGCGCATCGTCGTCGAGGTGCAGCGCTACAAGGACATCATCGCCAAGGCCGGCATCGAGCGGGTGTAGCGCTTTAACGCTGCGAAGCGACGAATTCCCGTAGCGCTTCGTGCACGCGGGCGATGACCTTGCCCCAGTCGCATGTCGCGTCTTGCCGGAACAGACGTGCTGCCGGGTACCAGGGGCTGTCGTCGCGGCCGAGCAGCCAGCGCCAATCGGGCACGTCGTTCAGCAGCAGCCAGACCGGCTTTCCCAGCGCGCCTGCGAGATGCGCGACGCTGGTGTCGACGGAGATGACGAGATCGAGCTGCGATATGAGCGCCGCCGTATCCGCGAAATCGCCGAGATGATCGCGCAGGTCGAGAATGTCGCTGCGTTCCTTGAGAAGAATTGCGTCGCTGTCGCGGACATCCTTTTGCAGGCTCACGAATGTCGCGTCGGAATCCAGCAGCGGCAACATTGCCCGTAGCAGAATAGACCGGTCCTGATCGCGCTTGTGAGCAGGGTTGCCGGACCAGACGAGCCCGACGCGAGGGCGGCGCTCGGGGATCGTCGTCCACTCGCCTGAGGCCGCGGGCGCACGCAGGCAAGACGGCGGTATCGTCTCCAGCCGCGTGCCGAATGCCAGCGGCAGGCTCAGCAGCGGGCAATGAAAATCAAAGTGCGGCCGCGGCTCGCCTGTGGCTATGACCTGTGCTGCGCCGGGCAAATCCGCCATCAGCCGTTTGAGCGGACTCTGCACTTCGAGGATCACGCGCGCGCCGCGTTCGGCAACGAGGGACGCATAACGGCAGAACTGAATCGTGTCGCCAAGGCCTTGTTCGCTGTGCAGCAGGATTGTCTTGCCTGCAATTTCGCCGCCGCCACGCCACAGCGGCTGCGGAAGATCGTGCACCGGCGCGGCCGAGGCAATCTTCCAGCGCCACTCGTAGTCCGCCCAGCCACTGACAAAGTCGCCCTGGAGAAGCGTCAGTTGCGCCTTGTTCCAGTGTGCGTCGGCATAATGCGCGTCAAATGCGATGGCACGATCGTAGCACGCCCGCGCCTCGTCATCGCGCTTGAGCAGGTACAAGGCAGCTCCGCTGTTGTTGTATGCTTCGGCGTAGCTGCGCTTGAGCGTTATCGCGGTGGCATAGCTGGTCAGTGCATCGTCAAAGCGCTTGAGTTCAATCAGGGCGACGCCACGGTTGTTGTAGGCTTCGGCATAATTTGGTCTCAGCGCAATCGCCTGGTCGTAGCTTACCAGAGCATCGGCGGTGCGTTTGAGTTCGCGCAGCGCAATGCCGCGATTGTTGAAGGCTTCCGCATAAGCCGGCCGCAAGGCAATTGCCTTATCGTAACTTGCCAGGGCTTCTTCGGTGCGTCCCAGCTCTTTCAGCGCGACGCCGCGGTTATTGAAGGACTCCGGATGATCCGGTTTCAGCGCAATGGCCTTGTCGCAACTTGCGACCGTTTCGGCAAAACGCCTGAGCGCGTTGAGCACGGCGCCGTAGTTCGCCAGCGCCACAGCTTCATTCGGCCGCTGCTGCAAGGCGGCGGCGATCAGCGTCGCTGCTTCGTCGTGGCGCCCCTGTTGATGCTTGAGAACGCCGAGCAGGTGTTGCGCGTCGAAATGATGGGGCGCGGTCTGCAAAATCTTTCGATAGGCAGGCTCGGCTTCGCCCAACTGGCCGCGCTGATGCAGGGCTATGGCATTTTTCAGATCGGCGTTGACGTTTGCGCTTGGCTGATGTTTTTGCAGGCGTCTGCTCACGTTGGGGCGCCGACATGTGTCGAGGTCAGCCCAGTATTTTGACTCAGACTGATTCGGACAGGTCGCGCAATCGAGCCGGTCCGGCGTGGTGTGGGT
>DASYCM010000383.1:0-4233 GCA_036500165.1 Pseudolabrys sp. | reverse complement strand
GCCGACATCAAGCACTGATCGCACGATAGAGTTCGCATGAACGCCGCCTGCCGGAAACGGCGGGCGGCGTTTCGCTTTAGCCGTCGCCTCCGGACGGTCAACGAGCCAAACGCCGCCGAGCGTTACTTGCGTTCACGTCCCAATCCGTGGACCGATGAAGAAATCAACAACCGCTCATTCCCGCGTAAGCGGGAATCCAGCGCTTCCCTAGCTCGAAATCTCATCGGCAAGATCGCGCCAAGACGGATTGGCTTTCTCAATCAACTCAAGCTTCCAAACACGATTCCATTTTTTCATTTGGCGCTCGCGCAAAAATGCAGATTCGCGTGATTCATGCGTTTCGTACCAAACAAGCATCTTGATGCCATACCGCTGCGTAAAACCTTTAGTGACGCCATTCTGATGTTGCCACACGCGCTTTACGAGATCGTCGGTCAGACCGACGTAGAGCGTGCCATTCCGCTTGTTTGCTAGCATGTAAACGTAGAAAGCCATCCTTGTTGCCCCTGGATCCCCGCTTTCGCGGGGATGAGCGGATGTTGAGAATTTTTACTTCCCATCCTCGATCACCATCGCCGCACCCTTCTCGGCGATCATCATGGTCGGCGAGTTGGTGTTACCCGAGGTAATCGACGGCATCACCGAGGCATCGATCACGCGCAGGCCGTCGATGCCGATGACGCGCAGCCGCGCATCGACGACGGCGCGGGCATCGTCGTCGCGGCCCATCTTCGCCGTGCCGACCGGATGGAAAATCGTCGTGCCGATGTCACCGGCGGCTTTTTCCAAAGCCGCCTCGTCGTCGCTGCGCACACCGTCACCCGGCAAAAATTCGACCGGAGCATATTTCTGCAGCGCCGGCTGTGAGACGATACTGCGCGTCACGCGAATGGAATCGGCGGCGACGCGGCGATCCTCCGGTGTCGACAGATAATTCGGCGCGATGGCCGGCGCCTGCGAAGGATCGGCGGATTTGAGCATGATGGCGCCGCGCGACGTCGGCCGCACGTTGGCGACGCTCGCGGTGAAGGCCGGGAACGTATGCAGCGGCTCGCCGAACTTGCCGAGCGACAAAGGCTGCACGTGATACTGGATGTTGGCGCGGTCCTGCGTCGGATCGGAACGCGTGAAGGCGCCGAGCTGCGACGGCGCCATGGTCATCGGCCCGCGGCGGCGCAGCAGATAATCGAGCGCAATGCCGGCTTTGCCGATCAGCGAGGCATTCATGGCGTTGAGCGTCTTCACGCCTGACACCTTGAAGATTGTGCGCAGTTGCAGATGATCCTGCAGATTCTGACCGACGCCGGGCCTGTCGAGCAAAGTCGTGATGCCATGTTGCGCCAGATGCGCGGCAGGCCCAACACCAGACAGCATCAAGAGTTGCGGCGAACCGATAGAACCTGCCGACAGGATGATTTCGCCACGGCACTTGGCGCTGCGAAGCTGACCGTCCTGCCGCCAGCGCACGCCGGCGGCGCGCTTGTCGGCAAAGTCGATGCCTTCGGCGAGACAGCCCGACTCAAGCTGAAGATTTTTCCGGTTCAGCACCGGCTTGAGAAAGCCGCGCGCAGCGGACCAGCGGCGGCCCATCTTCTGGTTCACATGAAAGTAGCAAATGCCTTCGTTATCGCCGGTGTTGAAGTCCGGCACGGTCGGGATGCCGTACTGGTTGGCGGCCTCGCGAAAGGCGTCGAGAATTTCCCATGACAGCCGCGGCTGCTCGACACGCCATTCGCCGCCCTGCGCGTGGTGCTCGCTCTTGAGAAAATGATCGACGTGCTTGCGGAAGAACGGCCGCACGTCGTCCCACGACCAACCGGGCAAACCGAGCTGCCGCCATTGATCGTAATCCGTGGCCTGACCAAGCATATAGATCATGCCGTTGATGGCCGAGGAGCCACCGATCACCTTGCCGCGCGGATAGTTCAGCGCACGGCCATTAAGGCCTGGCTCCGGCTCAGTCTTAAACATCCAGTCGGCGCGTGGATTGCCGATGGCATAGAGATAGCCGACGGGAATGTGAAACCAGATCCAGTTGTCGTTGCCGCCGGCTTCCAGCAGCAGTACGCGTTTCGACGGATCGGCGGAAAGCCGGTTCGCCAGCACGCAACCGGCCGAGCCTGCGCCGACGATAATGTAATCGAATTCGCTTTCATTCCGTGGCTCAGGTTTCATCCGCGACCTTCGATTCACCTCGCAATGGATTGCGCGAGATCAAGCCCCACAGTTGTGGGTTTCCCTCCGCGGCCCTGGCGCCCAACAGGAGAAGAAGTCTCTTGGTCGCTTCTTCCTCCGCGCCGATAACATTCGCAAGAGAAACCAGCGGTTTGAGTTTGCCACCAAGTTGGAGCTTCTTTTTTAAGATCGATATCGCCGCCTTATCGTAAGCGCTCAGACGATTGCCCCGAAGCCAAGAATTAAGCCAGGTCGTTATAAGCGAACCCGAAGCGCCTACGACTGCGCCCAGTACAACCCATCCCCCGTCAGCCACTGCCGCCCCCTGATTACATTTTCTACGTCTGTTGACGTGCGGAGCTGGACTTTACCTTGGTCCACGGGAGTTGCTAGGCTTCCGGCAGACCTCAGGCGCGGCCGTAAGCCCGCTTCGTGCCCGGAACGCAACTCCGGCCTGGTCGTTTTCAACACGTCATCGAGACGCGGCATAACTGCGCGCGTTCATTTGTCATCCCAAGGAGACGTCATGCGCCTCAGTGCCCGCAATCAGATCAAAGGCAAAATCCTCGAAGTGAAGAAAGGTGCGACTACGTCGCATGTCCGCGTCGAGATCGCACCGGGACAGGTCGTCACCGCCTCGATCACCAACGAAGCCGTCGACGACCTCGGCCTCAAGACTGGTGGCGCGGCCACTGTCGTCATCAAGGCGTCCGACGTCATGATTGCGGTCGATTGAGGAGAAGATGATGCGCCGGAATTTGCTCGCAACTCTTGCATTGCTGATCGCCGCGCCCGCTTTTGCACCCGCTTGGGCACAGGAGCCCACGGGCTGCGACAAGTTCAAATGGCCGCTCGACAAGGAGCGCGCCATGCTCTCGCACGCGGCGCCGACCGCATCGGGCGGCGAACTGCCGCCAACGCTGACGGCCGCGGTCAAAGTCGCGCTGGTACCGGTTGCCGAAGCCAAATTGCCCGTCGCGCCGTCGCGCGGCCCGAAGCCCAATACTTATGCCGGTTTCGTGCGCGTCACGGCACCGGTGAAGGCCGGCACCTATAAGGTGACGCTCACCGACAATGCCTGGGTCGAGATCGCGCAGGACGGGCAGAACCTCAAGACCGGCGCTTTCAGCGGCGTGCACGGCTGCGAGGGCCTGCGCAAGAGCGTGAAGTTCGATCTCAAGGAAGCCCCCTTCGTCATTACCATCAGCAACATGTCGGCGAAGGAAATCGGCGTCGTGGTGACGCAGGATTAAGACATAACTTTACTGTAACCACCGCCACCTGCTACGCTTTCGGCAAGCGACGTAAGGCTCGCCGTAAGCGTGCCTTGCCTGCCGGAACGGCGCTTCCGGAACGGTCGTCATCCCTGATTGCACCACGCGCGTGGGCGGCATTTGCCTTGGCCCGCGCCCGTCCCAATGGAGCGCCGATATGTTTCAAGTTACCCGCCGTCTTGCTGTTGCCGCGCTGATTTCAGCCGCGCTGCCGCTGTCCTATGCCGCCGCGCAGGAAACAACGTTGACCGTTTTCGCCGCCGCGTCGATGAAGAACGCGCTCGACGACGCCAATGCCGCCTTCACCAAAGCGACCGGCGTGAAAGTGTCGGCGAGCTATGCCGCCTCTTCGGCGCTCGCCAAGCAGATGGAAAGCGGCGCACCCGCCGACGTGTTCATCTCCGCCGACCTCAACTGGATGGATTACGTCGCCGGCAAGAACCTCATCAAGACCGACAGCCGCTATAACTTGCTCGGCAACAAGTTGGTGCTGATCTCCGGCAAGGACTCCAAAATCGCCAACGTGAAGATCGAGCAAGGCTTCGATATCGCCAAGCTCGCCGGTGACGGCCGCATTGCCGTGGCCGATGTGAAAGCTGTGCCGGCCGGTCTCTATGCCAAGGCTGCGCTCGAAAAGCTCGGCTCGTGGGCTGCGGCTGAGCCGAAGCTGGCGCAGGCCGAGAACGTGCGCGCCACGCTCGCCTTCGTCGCGCGCGGTGAAACCCAGATCGGCATCGTCTATGAGACCGACGCCAAGGTCGAACCCGCCGTCAAGATCGCCGGC
>DASYCM010000382.1:0-2545 GCA_036500165.1 Pseudolabrys sp. | reverse complement strand
GACCTTGGCCTTGCCGTGGCGCTGTTTCAAATCGTGTCGGCCATGGCCATGTTCGCGGCCGGCTATCTCACCGATATCGCCGGACCGCGCCGCGTGCTGTGCGCTGGCCTGCTTGTCAGCGCCATTGGCATCGGCCTGATGAGCGTTGTCGCCGCGCCTTGGCATGCGCTGTTGTTGTACGGCGTCGTCTTTGCCATCGGCAATGGCGCGGCGTCGATGGTGCCTATTGGCGTTGTTGTTACACGCGCCTTTCCGCAGCGCATGGGCATGGCCAACGCTGTCGTGATGTCGGGCATGAGCGTCGGACAGTTGGTGATGATCGCCGTGCTGGCGGCGGTCATGCTGAGCGTCGGCTGGCGCTCGGTCTACACGCTCCTTGGCATTGCCAACTTGATCCTGCTGCCGCTGTTGTTCGCCGCGATTCCCAAGGCGACGCAGGCGCAGACCAAAGCGGCGCAGCCGGCCGTTGGCCTCAATCTCAAAGAAGCCGCCCGCACACGGCAGTTCTGGCTTCTGCTGGCGATCTACGCCATCTGCGGCTTCGACGATTTCTTTGTCTCGACGCATGTCGTCGCCTTCGCGCAGGACCGCGGCGTCGATGCGTTCCTCGCTGGCAATCTGCTGGCGCTGATGGGGCTCACTGGCCTGATCGGCATCGTCGCCGCCGGCGTCTCCAGCGACCGCACCGGTCCACTTTGGCCCACGGCGCTCGCCTTCGCCGCGCGCGTCGCAGTGTTCGCGCTGATCATGTTCGATCAGTCGCCGCTCTCGGTGGCGGTCTTCGCTTTAGTGTTTGGACTGACTTTCATGGTGACGGCGCCGCTCACCGTGGTGTTCGTCAAGGAGAGTTTCGGCACGCGCCATCTCGGCACACTCACCGGCTTGATCACGATGGTGCACCACGTATTCGGCGGCCTCGGCGCTTATCTCGGCGCCGCGGTGTTCGACGCGAACGGTAGCTACAACACGGCCTTCGTCATCATGGGTGCGGTGTCGCTCGTCGCCGTCGGCCTGACGGCGATGCTGCGCAGCTACAAGCCGGCTTCGAGCTTGGCGTAGAGCGGGTTGTCTTTCGAGAATACGTAATCGAGATCGGCCACCGCGACCGCTTCCGCGCCGCGTTCGCGCAGAAAACTGGTGAGCGCATAGACCTGATCCGGCGGGCAATGCAGCGTTAGCATGCCGGACGAGGTCGGTCCGCCGAACGGCGTCTCAACGCCGAACTTCTGTTTGGCCTCTTCGACCAGCGCGCCGTCGCACTTCGAAAAACGTGAACGCACTTCGCGGAAGGCGCGGGCGCGCGCCTGCGCGGCGATACGGTCGAGTATGACGCGCGCGGTCTCGCGTGTACCCGCGTCCCAGTTGGCAGTGCGCGCCGCCACCAGATTGGCCTGCGATCGCAGGATGACGCCGTCGTCGATGATTTTCAGGCCGTTTGCGACAAGCGTCGCGCCGGTCGTCGTGATGTCGACGATCAGTTCGGCGGTGCCTGCCGCCGGTGCGCCTTCGGTCGCGCCCGAGCTTTCGACGATGCGGTAGTCGATGACGCCCTGCGACGAAAAGAAATCGCGCGTCAGGTTGATGTATTTGGTCGCGACTCGCATTTTGCGGCCGTGGTGATGACGGAACGAGGTCGCGACGTCGTCGACGTCCGCCATGGTGCGAACGTCGATCCAGGCCTGCGGTACAGCGACCACGACGGTGGCAAAGCCAAAGCCTAACCCTTGAATGAGCACGACGCGCTTGTCGGCGTCCGGCATCTGCTCGCGCACGAGATCTTCGCCGGTAACGCCCATGTGCACGGTGCCGGCAGCAAGGTGCGATGTGATTTCACCGGCCGAGAGATAAGCGACTTCGACGCCGTCGAGACCGCTGATGGCTCCGCGATAGTCACGCGCGCCGCGCGGCTTGACGAGATTCAATCCCGAACGCGCGAAGAAGGCTTCGGCATTTTCCTGCAGCCGGCCCTTGGCCGGCACGGCAAGTACGAGAGGCGAACTCATGATGCGCCTCCGTAGCCGGCGAGGCGTTCGATCCACACCGCAAAGCCGACGGCCGGCGTCTGTTCGCTGCTACCGAGCCGCGACAGCAGTCCGTCATAACGACCGCCTGCCACCAGCGGATCGCCGGTACGTGACGGATCGGTCAGTTCGAAGACGAAGCCTGTGTAATAGTCGACGCCACGGCCAAAACTGGTTGAGAAGCGCACGGTCTTGAGATCGATGCCGCGCGCGGCAAGGAAGCCGTTGCGGCTTTCGAACAGGTCGAGCGCCTGCGTCATGGTGCCGTTCATGCCGACGTCGGCTGTGAGTGCGCGCAGTTCGGCGGCGGCCTCATCCGGATCGCCGGTCACGGCGAGAAAGCGTTCGATCAGCGCGCGTACTTCCTGCGGCAGCTTGGCGCCGGCGCCGAGTGCCGACTGTTCGAGGAAGCGCTCCGCGATTTCCGCGACCGAGCGACCGCCGACGGCGTTGATGCCGGCGATCGACAACAGGTCAGTGACGAGCGCGTGCGCGCCCTTCGGATCGGCGCCGGCAAGTGCTGC
>DASYCM010000381.1:0-6722 GCA_036500165.1 Pseudolabrys sp. | reverse complement strand
GAAATGGGTGCCAGCTATGGCCTATAAGGCGCGCGGCCTAGCCAAAAGCAGTCAGATCAACTATTTGGCGGGCATGGAAAAGATGCGTACCGCCAAATTCACGATCGGACAGGTAGTTAAACACCGCCTGTTTTCGTTCCGTGGCGTGATTTTCGATATCGACCCGGTCTTCGACAACACTGACGAGTGGTACGAGGCAATTCCCGTCGAAGTACGCCCGCGTAAGGATCAGCCGTTCTACCACCTGTTCGCCGAAAACGCGGACACCGAGTACGTTGCCTACGTGTCCGAACAGAATTTGCTGCCGGACACCTCCGACGCGCCGGTCCGCCATCCGCAGGTTTCCGAGGTATTCGTGCGCGACCGCAAAGGCGGCTACAAGCCGCGCAACAATCAGTTGAACTAATCTACGCAACCGACGGCAATACCTAATAAAAAAGGCGCGGCAGAAGCCGCGCCTTTTGAATTTGGAGTGCCGTCCGGCATTTATTTTTTGGCCGGCGGGGCTGGCGTGGCCGGCGCGGTGGCCGATGGCTGCGACGCTTCCAGTTTCTTGCGGGCTTCTTCCGCCTTCTTCTGGAGTTCTTCCTGCAATTTGCGCTGCTGTTCCTCGAACGCCTTCGGGTCGGTCGCCGGGCCGTCATAGGCTTTGGCGAAATCGGCCAACGGCAGCGGCAGGCTGATCGGCGTGCCCTGCATGTTGATCGCCTGAACGACAAGCTGCTGACCGGTCTTGAGCTGCTTCATGATTTCATCGGTGACCGGGTAGTCCGCCATGCAGCCGACAGGGAAACAGATCTTGTAGGGCTGCTGCGCCGGCTGGCCCTGGTCGATGATCAAACGGGTGCCGTGCTGGATCTGCATGCCGAGCGGCACGGTGACACGGAGAACCTTCTGGTCGCCTTCGGGCTCGAACAACTGGACGATCGCGACCGGCATGCCGTTTTCGAGACGGCCGTCCTTGGTGACGACGCAGACCTGCTTGTTGTTGGTGTCCGGACCCTTGCCGCAAACCTTCATCCACGGCGAATACATGAGCTGCGGCGCTTCGCCGTTTTGAGCCTGCGGCGCCGGCTGGGCCGGGGCGGGCTGGGCAGCGGGCGCCTGTTTCTGAGCTGCCGGGGCTTTCTTCGGAGCGGCGGGCGCGGGAGCCTGAGCCAGCGCGGGCGCCGCCATCAGCAATCCCGTCAGCAAACCTGCCGCTGCCAGCGCGCGGCCAAATGGCCGGGCCGATGCGATCCGATGATCCATGCGATTAGTCCTTTGTTCGAACCGCGCATGAGCCCCCTGGACCCGGCGGTCGCCTTATAAGAAGGGGTCTTTCCCCGCGAAATACGGCGGGAGCGTGACCCGTCAGGGCTGCGTGATAGCCGATATTGCTCCTGCAATAAAGCCACGAATGCACGGAAAATACAGGCGTTAGTGGGCTTTGGCCGGCCACCTCTGTGATAAATTCAAGGCTTGAAACGAACGAATCGCACTCGAGCTTCCGGAGCACCCTTTTCCGTGGCCTCTCCGTCGCGCCGGACAGTGCTGCGCGGTGGGCTCGCCGCCACGCTGGCGGCGCTTATTGCTGACGGCGACCACGGCGCAAAAGCCCAGGCCCGAATCCAACACGCCATTGCCATGCAGGGCGATCCGGCATGGCCGCCTGACTTCGCCGCGCCGACTTACGCTAACCCGTCGGCCCGCAAAGGTGGTCAGTTGACCCACGGCGTGCTGGGCACCTTCGACAGCCTCAATCATATGATCGTCAGAGGTCTCGTCGCGGCGAATATCCGCGGTTACACGATCGAGGGCTTGCTGACGCGCGGCTACGATGAGCCCTTTACGCTCTACGGTCTGCTTGCCGACGGCATCGAGACCGACGATGCCCGCAGCTACGTTACTTTCTCGATCAGTCCGGCCGCGCGCTTTGCCGACGGCAAGCCGGTGACGCCAGACGATGTGATTTTCTCGTGGGAATTGCTGCGCGACAAAGGCCGGCCGAATTACCGCACGTACTACGTCAAGGTGACAAAAGCGGAGAAGATCGGAACGCGAAGCGTCCGTTTCGATCTTACCGGCTCTGACGACCGCGAATTACCGCTCATTCTCGGTCTTATGCCGATCCTCGCGAAGCACGCGATCAATCCAGAAACATTTGAGAACACGACTTTTACCCCGCTGCTCGGCAGCGGCCCTTATTCGATCGTCGGGGTAAAACCGGGCGAAAGCCTCACGTTCAAACGCAATCCGGATTACTGGGGGCGCGATTTGCCCATCAATCGCGGGTTATGGAATTTCGAACAGATCAAATTCGACTATTACAGGGACGGGAATACCCACTTCGAGGCTTTTAAAAAGGGAAATTACGACGTCCGCCTTGAGACCGATCCAGGGCGCTGGAAAGCCGCTTACGATTTCCCGGCCATGCGCGATGGCCGCGTGGTGAAAGAGGAATTCGACTACGGCCTGCCGAAGGGCATGTCCGGCCTCGTGTTCAATACCCGCCGCCCGGTTTTTTCCGATATCCGCGTACGCGAGGCGGTGCTCCATCTCTTCGACTTCGAGTGGCTCAACCGCACCTACTTTTTTAATCTCTACAAGCGCACCGCCAGTTACTTCGATGCCAGCGAACTCTCGGCGCACGGCGTAGCCGCCAGCGCTCGCGAACTGGAATTGCTCAAGCCCTACCCCGGCGCCGTGCGCGCCGACATCCTCGCCGGTCAATGGGCGCCGCCGGTCACCAATGGCACAGGCACCGACCGCAACGGTCTGCGGCACGCTTTCGAGTTGTTCAAGCAGGCCGGCTACGAGCTCAAAGGGACCGATCTCGTAAATCACGCGACCGGTAAACCGTTCGGCTTTGAGATCCTCACCACGACGCGCGATCAGGAACGCCTGGCGCTGGCCTACGCACGCAATCTCAAGCGCGCCGGCATTCACGCGCAGGTGCGCAGCATCGACGCCACGCAATTCGAGCGCCGCCGCATCGCCTTCGATTTCGACATGATGGAATACCGCTGGGACCAGTCGCTGTCGCCCGGCAACGAGCAGAGTTTCTACTGGGGCTCGGCCGCCTCCGGCCAGCAAGGCAGTCGCAACTACATGGGCGTCAAATCGCCCGCGGTCGACGCCATGATTGCGGAAATGCTCATCGCCCGGTCCCGCGAGGCCTTCGTCGCCGCCTGCCGGGCGCTCGACCGCCTGTTGCTGTCCGGCTTCTATGTGGTGCCCTTGTACTTTCCGCCCAAGCAATGGGTGGCGCGCTGGAAGAGAATCGAGCATCCATCAAGGACCTCGTTGTTCGGCTATTTGCCGGAAACTTGGTGGCTTGGGGACGTCCCTTGATTTTGGGCCACACGCAGATAGCCGGCGGCGATGCCGCGGGCACACGGACGACGCTCGATGCGCTGTTTCGGCGCGCGGCACTGCGTGGCGTCAATGCAATGGCACTGGCCGATGCGCCCAATCGCAACAGCTTCGCCGGCGGCGCGCCACGCAACCTGACCTATGCACAGGCCGACCGCGCCATCTCCGCCTTCGCGGCGCAACTGCGGCGGCTGGGCTTGCAGACCGACACGGTCGTGGCGTTGCAACTATCGAACACCGTCGAAAACGTTATCGCGCTGCTTGGCATAATCCGCGCCGGCATGATCGCAGCGCCGCTGCCGTTGCTCTGGCGCAAGCGCGATATCGTCAACGCCTTGCGGCCGCTCGGCGCCAAGCTGCTTGTCACCTCATCGCGCATTGGCTCGGTAGCCCACGCCGAGATTGTGATGCAGGCGGCGGCGGAGCTGTTTCCGGTCCGTTATGTCTGTGCCTTCGGCGGTGACCTGCCCGACGGCATCGTGCCGCTCGATGAAATCTTCTCGTCCTCTTCCGTCGAGGCCGGACAAACGGCGACGCGCACTGGCGACGCTGCCGATCATGTGGCCGTCATCACCTTCGAGGAAACCGCCGACGGCATTCGCGCCGTGGCGCGCAGTCAGCGGCAGTTGATCGCGGGCGGGCTCGGCCCGTTCCAGGAGAACGGCGCGGTCGTGAACGGCAAGCTGTTGTCCGCGATCCCGCTCGGCTCGTTCGCCGGACTATCGCTGACGCTGATGCCGTGGCTGCTGGGCGGCGGCACGCTCAGCCTGCACCACGCTTTCGATCCGGAGGCTTTCGCCACGCAAGCGCGCGAGCACGAAGGCGGCACCGTGGTGCTGCCCGGCCCCGCATTGCGTGCGCTGACCAGGGCCAACAGCCAATGCCGCCCGGCCTCGATCATGGCCTTGTGGCGGTCGCCGGACCGACTCGCGGGCGAGCCACCGTGGAAAGGCGCGGCGAAACTGATCGACGTCTCATGCTTTGGGGAAACCGGACTGATCGCGGCGGCACGGGGCGATGACCACATGCCAGCGTCCATTCCGGCCGGCGCGATTGGCACCATTGCCGAGACCACGCGCAGCACCTCCGGCACACTGATGTTGCGCGGCCCCATGGTGCCGGCCTCGGCCTTCCCGCCAGGCATTGAAGACAAAGGCGCGCAGCACTTCGCCGTCGACGATCAGGGTTTTGCCGACACCGGCTATCCGTGCCGGGTGGAGAACGACCGGATCGTCCTCGTCTCGCCGCCGGCCGGCGTCACCGGCATTGGCGGCTATCGCCTGCATCAGGCGTCGTTTGATGCTGCAGTGGCCGCCATCGATACCGGCGCGACCATCGTCGCCCTGCCCGACGCCGTGCTCGGCCAGCGGCTGGCCGGCAGTTCGCGCGACAATGAAGCCTTCATGACCGAGATGCAGGCGCGGGGGCTGAATGCGTTGATCGCAACGGCCTTTGCTCCACGCCCTCAGGCCGCATAGCCTGAAAAGCCCCGCAATCTTTCGTTGTCGTTGACGAGACGTTAAGAGCCACTCGCTACGGTTGCTCCAGTTTTTGTAACCGTGCGTGCTCCCATGTCGCTTCA
Organism: Pseudolabrys sp.; assembly: GCA_036500165.1. GTDB lineage: Bacteria > Pseudomonadota > Alphaproteobacteria > Rhizobiales > Xanthobacteraceae > Pseudolabrys. The sequence goes on along the minus strand of DASYCM010000381.1, from coordinate 1,786 downwards.
AGGCCCGATACTCGTGGTCGCCGAACAGCCGGCGGCCGATCTCGTTGCTGCGCTCGGTGCCGCAGGCGCCTTCCCCATCGTTGAAGCGAGCTGGAACAACGCCCCGACCGCTTTCGTCTCGGTCAAGCCAGCCGCCGTTGTCATTGCCGAACCAGGCGCGCCGCCGAGTGAATCCTCCGCGCGCATGTTGTGCCTGCAGATCGCGACCGTGAAGGACGCCATCGTGCCGACGCTGGCGTTCGCGCATCGCGGCGATGATATTGCGCTTCCCGTGGCACTGCCAGCCGATCCAGACTTGCCATTGTCTCACGCGATAACGCGGCTTCAAGCCGCCATGCGTGTACGCGGACTGCACGCGACCGTCCTCCGGCGGATCGAACTGCTCGCTTCACAAGGTGGCGCAGCGTCCGCACTGTCACCAACCGATCCGCTCGACGATGCAACGGTCCTTATCGCCGGGCGCGGACCGCTCTACCCCGCGCTCAGCGTCGCGATGGGCGAACGCGTCAAGATGGTCGGCGCGCTCAGTGTCGAGGCCGCCGCCAAACACCTCACCGCGCGCGATATCGATGGCATCGTCATGGGCGATGGCTTCCCGCCGCGCATGGTCGAAGCCTTCCTCGCCATGCTGGTGCAGGAGCCGCGCTTCCGTGACATTCCGGTTGCCGTCATTGGCAATGCCACGCCCGATTTCAGGGATAGCCTGATCAACATCCAGTACGTTGATGGCGATGCCTCGCGTGTCGTCGGCCGCATGGTCCCGCTGGTGCGGCTGCGCGCTTTCGAGACGCGGCTGTTACGCATGCTCAAATCGCTCGATACCGATGGTACCTTCGATACAGATACCGGGCTACTTACCCGCGACTCCTTCCTGCATCAGTTGACGAAAGCGGTCGCGGAAGCGGCTGACCGTAGCCAGTCGCTGTCGATGGCGCGCTATTCCTTCGAAGGCGCGCATGACCGCGCAGCGCTCGACGGCGCCCGCCTCCTCACACGGCTCACCCGGCCGGTCGATTTCGCCTGCCGCGACGATGACGGCGCGATCCTTATCGCTTTCACGCAAACCGACCTGCGCGAGGCCCATATGGTGGCCCGCCGCATCGCCGCCGAACTCAGAGCCATCATGAAATCCGGCGCGGCGATCACCGCGAACGTCACGCTGGCCACGCTGAAGGCCGGCGACACGCTCGACAGCCTGATGCAGCGCGTGTTGGGCAGCCGCATGGTTGCGGCTGAGTGACCGGGCCATTACGTTAGCCTCAACAGGGAGCTAACAAATGGCCGAAAATCAGCCAGTCCGTATCGACGTCGTCTCCGACGTGGTCTGTCCGTGGTGCTTCATCGGCAAGCATCGCCTCGAGGCCGCGCTGAAGCTCAAGCCCGACATCGCGGTCGAGGTGTACTACCACCCCTACTTCCTGAACGACTGGATTCCGCGCGAGGGCATTTCACGGGTCGATTACCTGACAAAGAAATTCGGCTCGCCGGAGCGTTACGAAGGTATCGCGCATCGCGTCCGCGACGCCGCGGCAGCCGAAGGTCTCGTCTATGACTCATCCAAGATGAAACGGCAGCCCAACACGACCGATTGCCATCGGCTGATCCACTGGGCCGAGGCTATCGGCAAGGCGCCCGAGATGAAGCAGAAGCTGATGGATTTCTATTTCACCGAGGGTGCAGACCTGACGCAAGCAGACACGCTGGTGCAGGCGGCAGCCGCTGTCGGCCTCGATGCCGAAACCGTGCGCGCCGATCTCGCGTCCGACAAGGACGTCGACATGGTCGG
>DASYCM010000380.1:0-9976 GCA_036500165.1 Pseudolabrys sp. | reverse complement strand
GTCTCCGGCGGCTGGCCGACCAGCGCCGTGGTCAGTGTGTTCTCGTCGCGCGCCTCGGCCCAGCCCTTGGTGCCGAACACCATGACGCGCCAGTAGGCCGGGGCCGCGCGCACGGTCGCCAGCGTGCCGGTCGCGCCGCTTTCGAATTTCACCAATGCGGTCGCGGCGTCGCGCGGATCCGGCGCCGGCTTTTTATGAAACACATGCGCATCGACACTGGATATACGGCCGGCCATGTTCACGAAGGCGTCGATGATATGCATGCCGGCGCCGGTCATGCCGCCGCCCGGCGATTCATTCGGATCGTCACGCCAGCCGCCAAGCACACGGGTCGAATGCTCGTTGGTGAAGTTGCCCTCGATGTGCATGACCTCGCCGATCGTGCCATCGGCCACCACGCGCTTCAATTCGCGCATCGACGCAAAGCAGCGCTTGTTGTTGCCGAGCGCGAATACGACACCGGCCTTTTTGACGGCAGCGATGGCTTTCGCGGACTCGGCGCGCGTCAGCGCCAGAGGCTTTTCGCACCACAACGGCTTACCGAGCGCGGCGACCGCCTGAATCTGCTGCAGGTGCAGCGAGTGCGGCGTCGCGAGACATACCGCCTGCACGCGGGGGTCGGCGATCGCCTCGTTGAAATCGGTCGACAGCTCGAAACCTTTCGCCTTGGCAAAATCCGCCACCAGCTCCGGCTCCTTGCTGACACCACGAATGATGCGCAGATGCTTGCTCTTGCCCTGCACGGACTCGACGATGTTCTTGCCCCAGCGTCCGAGGCCAATCACGGCAACATTGATCATGAGTTTTTTCTTCAGGCTGGCGGGAGGAATGACGTCGTGGTCTATTTAGAACACGCAGCGCACTCAGCGCAATCGGGGAGAAAACGAAATGGCGGACGAACAGCATGAGCGCGGGCTAAAGCTGCGCACCGAGATGTTCGGCAAGGAAGCCGTCGACAAGCGCATGAACGCGTTCGGCGACTTCGGCAAGCCGCTGCAGCACATCATCAACTCATACTCCTATGGCGACGTCTGGAGCCGCGACGCGTTGCCTGCCGCGGCCAAATCGCTGGTCATGGTCGGCATGATGGCGGCAGCGGGACACGCCAACGAGTTGCGCGTGCACCTCAAAGGCGCCGTCAAAAACGGCTGCACGCCGGAGCAGATCCAGGAAGTGCTGCTGCTGCTCACGCTCTATTGCGGCATCCCGTCGTCGAACGAGGCCCACCGCATCGCCACCGAAGTGCTGCGGGAAGAAGGGAAGATGAAGTAGAAAGGCTACATGCCCTCTCCGCTCCTCCCCGCGAAAGCGGGGACCCAGCGCTAAGCTAAAGAACTGGATTCCCGCTTGCGCGGGAATGAACGGATTGGCATCGCCACCGAGGTGCCGCTCCCGTTCACCTCTCCCATGGGGAGAGGGAGCGCACTGAGGCTGCCGCTACTTCCCCGCCAGCTTCGCCGCGTCGGCCTGCACGCTGGCGTCGATCAACGTCGCCGTCGGCACTTTCTTCGGGATGACGCCGGCCTTGACGAAAAGATCCTGCATCCAGTCGATGCGGTCGGCTGGGATCGGCAGCGCGGGGTCCATCTGCTTTTCGCGAATAGCCTGATCGGTGATGAAGTCGGCGCGCTTGTCGTCGGGCTTGGCCTGCGTCATCTCGTGCGCCAGCTTGACGGTGGCATCACGGTTGGCGGCGGCGAACTTGTAGGCATCCATTTCGGCGGCGACGAACTTGACGAGATCGTCGCGGCGCTCGGCCAGCACCTTGCTGTTGGTGGCGATGCACAGCCGCAGAAACTTCGGCACCGCCGTGCCGCCCTTGGCCAGCACTTTGATATTCGGCGGCATGACGGGTTCGAACTCGTTCGACACCACGGCGGCATCGACGATGCCGGCGAGCAGCGACTTGTAGCGGTCGAGGTCGGCGCCCTGCGTCGCCAGCTTCACATCGGCGAAGGGCACGTTGGCGGCGTCCAGCATGCCGCGGAACAGAAGATCGGGCAGCGAGCCGGGCGACGAGATCGCGACGTTCTTGCCTTTGAGATCGGCCAGCGAGTTAATCTCGGACTTGGCGAGCACGACCTGCGGGATGCCCGGCCAGGTGCAGCCGACGATCTTGACGCCAGTGCCGCGAACGCCGGCGACGATGGATTCCGCCGCGCCCATGTCGACGCTGTCGATCTCGCCAGCGACCAGCGCCTTCATCAGCGTTGCGCCGGCCTTGATCTGGAGGATTTCGACTTTCAGTCCACGCTTGGCGGCAAAGCCGCCTTTGTCGACCATGCCGATGAAGCCGGAATCGCTTTTGGCTTCGAGAATGCCGTGTTTCCAGACTTTTTCCTGTGCGTGGGCGACAGACAAAGTGGCGAATAGCGCGAGTGTGCTAGCGAGTGCCTTGAACATGAATCCTCCGATTTTTTCTTGATTATATCCGATATTCGACGCCGCGTTTCTTGCCCTGCGAGACCTTGAGAAACAGCTCTTCGGCCGGCGGCTTCTTTTTGATCAGTCCCTGTTCGTGCGAGTAAGCGATCAGCGTATCGAAATTTTTCTTGTTCGACGGCGTCATGCCGTATTCCCACGGGTCGGGCCCGAGCACCTGCTCCTGTTCCTCCCAGGCGTCGCGATACCAAGCGAGCGGCACGATGCGCGGGTTTTCCATGCGCTTCATGGCGACGGTTTTCGCTTCGTCGAAAGCCTTTTGCAGGCTAACCGCGATCCACGGATGCTGGTCGGCCAGCTCTTGCTTGATGCCGAGCACGTGCATGATCGGGAAGATGCCGGTCTTCTTGAAATAGGCGACTTCCTCCGCTTTGGGATCGGCGAACAGCCGCGCCACGCGCTTGTCGCCGGCGACGAAGGGCTTGATCAGATCGGAATGCAGCACGGCGTCGAGCTCGCCTTCCGCCAGCATGGTCTCAACCGATTTATCGTCCGGCAGCCGCGTCAACTTGAAATCCGCCGGCATTTTCACGTCGACGTCGCTCTCCATCTCCGCAAACCATTCGTTCGACTTCGCCGGCACGCCGTAATCGTGTTCGAGATGGCCGCGCATCCACAGCACCGCGGTGGTCATCAGCGTCTTGACGCCGATCTTCTTGCCGATCAGGTCGCTCGGCTTCTTGATGCCCTTGGTGGTGTTGATGAACATGAAGCCGTGACGGAAGCGCCGGTGCAGGAACACCGGAATGGCGCGGAACGGCCAGTCATTGTCACGCGCGGCGAGATAGCCCGAGCCCGACACTTCGGCGGCATCAAACTCGCGGTCGCGCAGAAATCGCCAGTGCCGCGTCGCCGAATCCATCCTGGTCAGAATGGTGAGATCGATGCCGTCTGGTTTGACGCGGCCGTCCATCAAGGGGCGGACGATCTCGTAATCGCCACAAGCAAGAGAAAGCGGAAGGTTTTTCATGAAAGGTCCCGGCACGGAAGCATAAAGAGACGTCATCGCTTCGACAGAATAGACGGGCCGCAAGGGTTCCGTCACCCCGCCTCCTGCAAGTTTCGGAACGATCGCGCAGGTGAGGCGTTTTACGAGTCGCAACCAGAGGAACGACCATGAAACGTCTTATGATCATCGCGGCCCTCGCGGCCGTAGCGGCTTCGACTGCGGCCTATACGCCGGCCGAGGCACGCGGTGGCGCAGTCGCCGCAGGCATCATCGGCGGCGTCGCCGCCGGCGCGATCATCGGATCGGCTGCACAGCGCAACTACTACAGCGGCCCCGGTTACGTCCAACCAACCTACGCACCGGTTTACGGCGCTTGCCACATCGAGCGCGAACAGGTGGTCGATCAGTGGGGCAACGCTCACATCCGCCGCATCCGCGTCTGCGACTAAGTGAACCCTGATTTGAATGGAAGGCCCGCCGCCATTCGCGGCGGGCCTTTTATCGTCAGTGGCCGGTCACGAGCGCGGCGAGCTTTTCCGCCTCGCCCGGCAAGGCATTTCCGCGCCAAACCACATGCAGGTCCGGACGGATGAGAAGCAGATCGCATCCATAAATTTCGCGCGGCCGCGTGTCGACAATATCGAGCGCGACAAAGCGAACGCCATAACCGGCAAAAGCCCGCGCCAGCGGCGCCGAATTCGCAGCGCTGCCGCCAAATCGCAGCAGCGTGTAGCCGTCGCCTATCTTGTCGTGCAGCGCGGTGCCGTCGTCGAGCCAGACATGCGGCAGGCGCACCCCCGGCCAGGTCGTCGGCACATAGGTCATGAATTCGTGTGGTGGGCCTTCGCCTTCCTCCTGCGCGATCACCGGCGAGCCGACGTAACGATAGCCCAACTCGGCCCCGATCATCTCATTGCTCTTTCGCTGCTCGATATTGGCGACGCGCGTCAGTTCGGCGCGGGTCTGCGCGCCTTCCGGCGTGTTGTCTCGAAGATTCGGCTTATACATCGCGCGCCAGGCGCGGCGGCCGCGCGAGGCCTGACGTGACGCCTCGACATTGCGCCCGCCTATCTGACGGCGCTCGATCTCGTAGCTGTCGAGCAGCTTCGACCCACCCCAGCCTTGCAGCGTCGCGGCAAGCTTCCATGACAGATCGTAGGCATCGCCGACGCCGCTGTTCATGCCGAGACCCCCGGTGGGAATCACGAGATGTACGGCATCCCCGGCGAGAAAAATGCGGCCGTCGCGATATTTGTCCGCCAGCAGCAGATTCTGGCGCCATTGGCCGACCGACAACATTTCGTATCTCACCGGCATGGCGACAACCTTCTCGAACTGCGTCGCCATGTCGGCGTCGGTGTCGACGATCGCATGGAGCGTGAAATGTCTGGTCGAGTCCTGCGTGATGAGAAATGACGCCCGGTCGTCGGCGACGTGATAGTGCCGCCCCTTGCCGATCGGAATGCGGTCGAACAGGTCGTCGCATTTGTAGAGCGCCTGCCGGAATTGCATCAGGTTGGCATCGCCCTGCAATTTGATGCCGAGCTGGCGGCGCACCAGGCTGGAGCCACCATCGCAGCCGACGAGATAGTCCGCGCTGAGCTGTTCGATCGCGGTACCGCGCTTTAAGCGCGCGCGCACGCCGTCGCCGTCCTGCTCGGCGCTCATGAATTCGCAGCCATAGCGCACGTCGATGTTCGGCATGGCGTCGGCGACCGACTTGAGCAGCGGCTCCAGCGTGTATTGCGAGATGAGCTGATAGGGCTCGAGCGGCTGCGTGCCGTCATTGGTCGCGGCGATCTGGGCCTGCGCCTGGGCGACGGAGGGATATTCGAGGCGCAACAACGGCGGCTCGACGAGGGAAGTAACGATGAACACGTCCATCGGCACATCGCGCGGATAACCGGCGTCGCGAATTTTCTCGGCCAGACCCATGCGCCGATAGATTTCCATGGTGCGGGCGTTGCACCGCTCCATTTTCGGCAGGAACTGCGGCGCGGCCTTCTGTTCCAGCAGAATGCAGCGCACGCCGCGGCGGCCGAGATCGATGGCGAGGGTCAGGCCGACCGGGCCGGCGCCGACGATGATGACTTGGGTGTCCAAGATTTGGGTGTCCAATGGCCTATCACGACTCGAAGGTAAGGGCGCAAAACCTAGCACGCCGGACCGCTCTGCAAAGCCCTGTATCTGCGGGGAAATTCCGGCTTAACGAGCCTTTAAACCGGGGTCCGTAGCGTGACTTGGGGACCGGCGCGCGCGTGCTGCTGCCGGCGGTGTAACGGACAGCGTATGGCGTCGGGTCGGGGAAAATCGGGGACACGGCGCGAGCCGGTGTTCGACTCAAGTCCCGAATTGCGCGTCGGCCCGGCCGAGCGCAGCGCGCCGGAACCGGACCGTCCCGCACCCAAACCTCGGCGCAAGAAGTCGAGGAAGAAGTCGGCGCGCGGCGGAGGTGGCGGCAAACGTCGCCCGCTAATTCTCCGCCTCACCTATTGGGGTCTGGTCGCCTGCCTCTGGCTAGTGATCGGCGTTGCCGGCGTCGTCGCTTACGTCGGCGCGCACCTGCCGCCGATCCAGTCGCTGGAAATTCCAAAACGGCCGCCGACCATCCAGATCAACGACGTCAATGGCAAGGCTTTAGCGCGCCGCGGCGACATGGCGGGCGAAGTCATCCTGCTGAAGGATCTTCCTCCGTATGTTCCTCGGGCCTTCGTCGCCATCGAGGATCGGCGCTTCTACGAGCATTACGGCATCGATCCGCTGGGCATCGGCCGCGCCGCGATTGCCAACATTCTGCATCGAGGTGTCTCGCAAGGCGGGTCAACGTTGACCCAGCAATTGGCGAAGAATCTCTTTTTAACTCAAGAACGTACGGTCACCCGCAAGCTGCAGGAAGCGCTGTTGGCGGTGTGGCTGGAACGCAAATTCACCAAGACGCAGATTCTCGAACTGTACCTCAACCGCGTCTATTTCGGCTCCGGCGCCTACGGAATCGAGCAGGCTTCGCTGCGCTACTTCGGCCACCCCGCCAAACAAATGAATGTCGCGGAAGCGGCGATGCTCGCGGGGCTCGTCAAATCGCCAACGCGGCTTGCGCCGAACCGTAATTTCGATGCCGCCGAGAAACGCGGCAAGATCGTCATTGCCGCGATGGCCGAGCTCGGCTTCATCACGCCATCGAATGAGAAAGTGGCTCTGACCAAGCCGCCACGCATCGTCGCGCAAGCCGGCAACGGCGCGGTCAATTATGTCGCCGACTGGATCGTCGACGTACTTAATGATGTGGTCGGCCATATCGAAGACGACGTCGTTGTCACGACATCGATCGACGCGTCGTTGCAGGCCAGTGCGGAAAAGTCGATTACCGAAGAGCTCAACGCCAAGGGCGACAAGAGCAATGTCTCGCAAGGCGCGCTCGTTGCGATGACGCCGGACGGCGCGGTGCGCGCCATGGTCGGCGGCCGCAATTATGCCGAAAGCCAGTTCAACCGGGCGGTAGCCGCGAAACGCCAACCGGGTTCGGCCTTCAAGACCTTCGTCTACCTCACCGCGATCGAACACGGCCTGACGCCCAACACGATCCGCGAAGACAAGCCGATCAACGTCAAAGGCTGGCAGCCGGAGAACTACACCCACGAATATTTCGGCCCGGTGCCCCTCTACAAGGCGCTAGCCATGTCGCTCAACACCGTGTCCGTGCGGCTGACGATGGAATTCACGCCGATGGCAGTGATACGCACCGCGCACCGGCTCGGCATCGCGTCGAAGCTTGAACCCAACGCGTCGATCGCGCTTGGCACATCGGAAGTGTCGGTGCTGGAACTGGTCGGTGCCTATGCGCCATTCGCCAACGGCGGTTACGCCGTGCAGCCGCATGTTATCGAACGCGTTGCCGCCGCCAACGGCAAAGTTCTGTACTCGCGCAACGATCAGCAGCTCGGCCGGATTATCGAAGCGCGCTACGTCGCCATGATGAACCAGATGATGCAGGAGACGTTGACCATCGGCACCGCGCACAAGGCGGCGCTGCCCGGCTGGCAGGCCGCAGGCAAGACCGGTACCAGCCAGGACTTCCGCGACGCCTGGTTCCTCGGCTTCACCGGACATCTCGTCGCCGGCGTCTGGCTCGGCAACGACGACAATTCGCCGACCAAGAAAGTAACCGGCGGTGGCTTGCCGGTCGAAGTCTGGAGCCGCTTCATGCGCGACGCGCACCAGAATGTACCGATGGTGGCGCTACCCGGACCGCCAGCGGGTGGATTGTTCAATGATTTGTTCAGCAGCAATTCGCGGACGCAGCCGCAAGGGCAGCAACAAATACAGCCGCAAGCGCAATCGCAAAACACACTCACGCCCAGTGACGTGGCGCCCGTACCACCCGCGAACGTCGGGCAACCGGCGCGCTCGACCAGTGGCAGCGGCTCCGGCGGCGGCTCGCTCGACGGCTGGCTGCTCAATAACCTGTTCGGTAGGCGCGGCTAAATTCGCGTGGCTAGATTTTGTGAGCGGCGGCGCGGACATGCCGCGTTGCCAGCCAGATCGCCAGCGTCGAACAACCCATTAATGCAACCGCACCCGCGAGCGGCCAGGCATCGTGCCCGAGCAGCGTTCCAACGATAGCGCCGCACGCGGCAGCGCCGCCCTGCTGAACGAATCCAAGAAATGACGACGCCGCCCCGGCACGTTCCGGAAACGGCGTCATGGCGCCGGCAATCGACTGCGGCAACACCATGCCGAGACCGGCGAGATAGACCGATACCGGCAACACCAGCGCAAAAGGCGACGTCAGGCCGAACGCCACCACCGCCACCATACAAAGTCCGCCGGCAGCGAGCATCGCCGCCCCGACGCCGAGTGTGCCGTCGAGACCAAACCGCATGACGATGCGGGCCGAAATCGTCGAACCCACCATGTAGCCAAGCGAGCCGACGGCAAAGACAACGCTGAAGTTGAAGGGCGTCAATCCGTAGAGATTTTGCAGCACGAAGGACGCGCCGGAAATCCATGCGAACAATCCGGCATAGCTCGTCGTCGCGAGACCGAGATAAGCGAGATAGGCCGGATGCCGCATAACGACGTTGTACGCGCGTGCCATGCTGCGCGGCGAAACGCTGTCCGCAGCGCGCTCGCTCAGCGTCTCCTGCAAGATCAGCCAGACGACAGTGATGCCGATGACGGCCGCCACGACCAACGTGACGAAAATCGAACGCCAACCGAACGTGGTCTGCAGCACGCCGCCGCCGATCGGCGCCAATACCGGCGCCAGCGCCATCACCGAACCGATCAGCGACAGTTCACGTCCTGCCCGCGCACCGGCATACATATCGCGCACGATGGCGCGCGCCAGCACGATGCCGCCCGAACCGCCGACGCCCTGCAGGAAACGTGCGACAATCAGCATTTCGACCGACGTCGACAATGCGCAAATGAGGCTAGCAACACAGTACAGCGCCAGCGCGCCGATCAGCACCGGCTTGCGGCCGTGACGGTCGGAAATCGGCCCGTGGAAAATCTGCCCGACGGCAAAGCCGATGAGATACGCCGACAGCGTGAGCTGCACCTGCGCAGTCGAGACGCCAAGCTGCCGCGAAATGTCCGGCAACGACGGCAGATACATGTCGGTGGTGAGTGGACCCACCGCACTCAGCGCCGCCAGCAATGCCGTGAGCGCGAAAGAACCGGCGCGAAGCATAGTTACGTCCCTAAGAGAGATGCCCGGCACATTGGCCGGGCATGACAAAGACTTATAGGACCAGTCGCTGGGACGCCAGCGTTCAACCCTTCGTGCCGTACCGATGCAGCCCGGTTCCGTGCGTATCGAGCCAGGTCTTGGCGCGATCCATGTCCGGGCAGATTCGACGCACCACCCGCCAGAAGGCGCGGGAATGGTTCATCTCGACCAAATGCGCGACCTCATGCGCGGCGAGGTAATCCAATACAAAAGGCGGCGCAAGAATGAGCCGCCATGAATACGACAGCACACCTGTCGTCGAACACGACCCCCAACGGCTGGTCTGATCGCGGATCGCAACACGTTTGACCGTGACGCCAAGCGCGGCAGCGGCTTTCCTGCTTGCGGCGTCGAGATCGGCCTTCGCCTCGCGCTTGAGAAAATCGCGCACGCGGCGCGGCACATGCGGCTCGGCGCCGGCGACACACAGCAGATGACTCCCGGACGCATCGACTTCGGCCCAGACTGTGCCACGCACGCCACTGCGGTGCTCGATACGATGATCGACGCCGCGCAACAGGATGATCGTACCGTGGCCAAACGGCACCGCTTGCGGAAGCTTTCTCAGACGCGCGGCAATCCACGCCGCATTCTTCCTAGCGAATTCCGTCGCTTGCTTGACGCTGCCGCGCGGCGGCATCGACAGCACGACTTCGCGCGTTGTCGAATGAATGCGCAACGTGTAGCGCCGCGCACGCGGATGACCGCGCAGCCGAACCGCAAAGACCTCGTCTTCGAACGGGACGTCGATCGTCACCGGCTCGCTGGTGCGTTTGAAAAACAAAGCGCGGAATGGGATCGACATAAGCGGCCCAGAATCAGATCGGGCCGCCAGTCTGCCATAAACTCGATTT
>DASYCM010000379.1:0-6941 GCA_036500165.1 Pseudolabrys sp. | reverse complement strand
TAAAACAGAGGAGGCCCTCGACATGCTGGTTCACATCGATACGGCCCGGCTCTCCACCCTTCGCGCTTTTGCCGCGCCTGCCCGCTGCCTGCACTGCGGCGACCTGATGGTTGCGCCGCTGATGTCCGAATTCGTCGAGGGAGGTGAAATTCGGCACCACTGGGAGTGCGAAGCCTGCGGCGAGCCCTCCTACACCTCCATTCCGCTGACCGCGCAGGAATAGTACTCTCCCGGGCAGACATTGCCCGCGTAAGCGTTGCGCACCCATAGAATTTGTCAGCCCGCCGGCTCAAAGCCGGCGGGTTTTACTTTTAGGCGGGGCACTTTATCGTGCGGCAAAACTCAAACGTATGTGAGGAAATGCCCAATGGCTGTACCCGAACGCCCCTTTCTCATTTCCGGCGGCGGTATTGGCGGCCTGGTCACGGCCTATGCGCTGGCACAGAAGGGCTTTGCCGTCCGGCTGTTCGAGCAGGCGGCTGAATTCCGCGAAGTCGGGGCCGGCATCCAGCTCGGCCCAAACATCTTCCGCGTGCTGGAAAAGATCGGGCTCAAGGACGCCGTTCTCGCCGACGCGCATATTCCGCCGTCGCAGGAAATGCGCGACGCCGTCACCGGCAAACTCATCACCAACATCCCGCTCGACAAGCCGTTCATTGAAAAATTCGGGCAGCCTTACGCGGTGACGCACCGCGCCGATATTCACGCCACCTTCCTCAAGGCCTGCCAGTCGAGCAACCTGATCACACTGGAGACCAGCCGCCGCGTCGACGGCTACGAGGATCACGGCGATCACGTCACGCTCACGCTGGAAAACGGCGAGCGCGCCCAAGGCAGCGCACTGATCGCCTGCGACGGCATGTGGTCGAGCATCCGCGACCGCATCGTCGGCGATGGTAAGCCGCGCGTCTCCGGCCATATCGCCTATCGCGGCGTGCTCAAGCGCGAACAGGTGCCGGAAGATCTCTGGCGTCCCGATGTCGTGCTGTGGGCCGGACCGCGCTGCCACTTCGTGCATTACCCGCTCCGCCGCGGCGAACTCTACAATCTCGTCGCCGTTTTCCACTCCGACCATTACGAAGAAGGCTGGAACGCCGAAGGCAGCAAGGACCTCTTGTGGAACCACTTCAAGGGTCTGCGGCCCGAAGTGCTTCGCCTGCTAGAATTGATCGACACTTGGCGCATGTGGGTGCTGTGCGACCGCGAGCCGGTGAAGAACTGGACGCAAGGCCGCGTCACACTTTTAGGCGACGCGGCTCACCCCATGCTGCAATACCTGGCGCAGGGCGCCTGCATGGCGACCGAGGACGCGGTGACGCTGGCCGAGAAAGTCGCGGCGAAGCCGGACGATCTGCCTGCAGCCTTCAAAGCCTATGAACAGGACCGTTACCTGCGCACGGCGCGCACGCAAATTATGGCGCGAGTCTATGGCGAGCTCTATCACGCCCGCGGCGTGACCGCGGAGTTACGCGACACGGCGGTTGGCGGCCGCACGCCCGAGCAGGCGCGCGACGGCATCGCATGGTTGTATGGCGGGCCATAAAAAAGCCCGCCCTGTTTCCAGGAGCGGGCTATTGAGGTGCGTCCGGCTACTTCTTTGGAATGCCGGCCTTCACGATGACGTCGTCCCATTTCTTGATGTCTGACGTCAGACGCTGCAGCAACTCTTCCGGCGTCGACGACTTCGCGACGACACCGACATTGGCGTAGGCCTCTTTCACTTCCGGCATCGCCACCACTTCGCCGATCGCCTTGTTCATGGCGTCAATGATAGCCTTCGGTGTGTCCTTCGGCATGCCGACGCCGTTCCATGACAACACTTCATAGCCCTTTGCGCCGACATCCGCGGCCGGCGGAATATTCGGCATCAGCGGCGACTTGGTGGTGGCCGACGTGGCAAGGATCTTGAGCTTGCCGTCGTTGACCTGGCCCTGCACCGCTGGTGGGAAGTCGACCATCATCTGCACGTCGTTGCGCAACAGGGCGACAACAATGTCCGGCGAGTTCTTGTAGGGCACGATCTGCATGTTGAGGCCGGTGACCGACTTGAACAATTCGGCACCGAGGTTCTGGGTGCTGCCGACCGCGATGCTGCCGACATTCAGCTTGCCCGGATTGTCCTTGGCCTCCCTGAGAAAGTCCCCGAGGGTCTTGAACTTCGATTCCGGATTGACGACCAACACCAGATCGAACGTGCCGACCGTCGACACCATGGTGAGATTCTTGACCGGATCGAACGGCAGACTGTTGAAACTAGCGACGCTGATCGCCGTGCCGTTGGTCACGTAAAGCATCGTGTAGCCGTCTGGCGGCGCCGAGATCACCGCGCGGGCGGCGGCGATGCCGCCGGGGCCCGGCATGTTTTCGACGACGACGCGCTGGCCGAGTTTCTCGCCGAGCTTGTCGGCCAAAATGCGCGCCGTGACGTCGGCCACGCCGCCGGCGCCGAACGGCAGCACCAGGCGGATCGGCTTTTCCGGATACGCGGCCTGCGCCGGCAGCGTGGACGCAAAGGCAAGAACAAGCGCGAGCGCCGGCAGAGCGAGTAGCGCGCTGCGGCGCGCCAATTTGAAAATCGAGCGGGTCATAGATTCCTCCTCCAAGGATAAGCGTCTGATTTTTTATGTTTCGTTTCTTGTTATTGGCCGAAACCGTATAGCTTGGCCGGATTATCGACCAGCAGCAGTTTCTGCAGCTTTGCGTCTGTCGCAATATGCGGCACCAGATCGACCAGCGCGCCCTCGTCCGCCTCGTGGCTTGGGTTCGGATGCGGGAAGTCGGTGCCCCACAGCACCCGGTCCGGAATGGTCTCGACGATCTTGCGCGCGATCGGCACCGCCTTGTCGTAGGGCGGGAAGTCGATGCGCTCGGAGCCGCAAACCTTGATCCAGCAGTTTTCAAGTTTGGCGAGTTCGAGCAGTGTCTTGAGCGGTGCCTGATCGACGCCGTCCTTGGCCGGCACGCGGCCCATATGGTCGATGACGAAGGTCAGCGGCAGCTTGCGGATGATGGTGGAGAGTTCGTCGATATCCTTGGCGTCGAGATGCAGCACGACGTGCCAGCCGCGGCCCTTCACCCGGTCGATGACCTTGTTGAACACGTTCATGTCCGGCATGCCGCCGAGATGCTTCACGAAGTTGAAGCGCACGCCACGCACACCGCCGGCATGCAGTTTGTCGAAATCGGCGTCGGTGAACGTGTCGTTGACGATGGCGACGCCGCGATAACGCGCCGGGTCCCAGGCAAGGCAGTCCATCATCGCCGCGTTGTCGAGACCGTGGCAGCTCGCCTGCACGATCACCGCGCGGCCGATACCGAGGAAATCGTGCAGCGCGCGGAGCATCTCCTTCGGCGCATCGTCCGGGGTGTATTTGCGGGTCGGCGAGTAGGGAAACTTGGCGCCGGGGCCAAAGACGTGACAGTGCGCGTCGGTACCGCCGGGCGGCAGCTTGAATTTCGGCTTGCTGCGCTTGGCGAAGAATTCAGCGGAGATCGTCATAAATTTAAGGCCTTCCATCGGTTTTCGCCCGTGGAATAGCCGCCCCCGGCCGATCCGACAACCCCGCAAGAAACGCTGAGGCCTTCTACAATGGCGGTATATCGCCACGCTCCCAGCCAGCCATCGTGGTGGCGTGAAAGTCGGAAAAACGGCCTTTTTCAATGGCCCCGCGCATCCCGGCCATGAGCTGCTGGTAATAAGCGATGTTGATGGTCGAGAGCAGCACCTGCCCAAGCATCTCGTTGGCCTTGGTGAGGTGGTGCAGGTAAGCGCGTGAATAAGTCCGCGCCGCCGGGTGCACGCTCTCTTCGTCAAGCGGGCGCGGATCGTTGGCGTGGCGCGCATTACCGAGATTGACCGAACCGAAGCGCGTGAAAGCCATGCCGTGCCGTCCGTTGCGGGTCGGCATCACGCAGTCGAACATATCGACGCCGCGCTTCACGGCTTCCAGTAGATCGTGCGGCGTGCCGACGCCCATCAGGTAACGCGGTGCCTCCGCCGGCAGCACCGGCGTTGTCTCCTCGACAATTCTGAGCATGACATCTTGCGGCTCGCCGACGGCGAGGCCGCCGATGGCGTAGCCATGATAGCCGGTGTCGATCAAAGCCCGCGCGCTCTGCTGTCGCAAGACGACGTCGTCGCCGCCTTGCACGATGCCGAACAGCGCATAGCCCTCGCGCGCGCGGCCTTCGAACGCGCGTTTGGAACGCTCACCCCAGCGCAGCGACAGTTGCATGGCGCGCTCGATTTCGTCGCGCGTCGCCGGCAACCGTAAACATTCATCGAGCTGCATGGTGATGTCAGTGCCAAGGAGTGCCTGGATTTCGATCGAGCGCTCCGGCGTCAATTCATGCATCGAGCCATCGAGATGCGATTTGAAGGTGACGCCCTGCTCCGTCAGCTTGCGCAATTGCGACAACGACATCACCTGGAAGCCGCCGCTATCGGTGAGAATGGCACGCGGCCAATTCATGAATTTATGCAGGCCGCCCAGCGCGGCGATGCGCTCGGCTGTCGGCCGCAGCATCAAATGATACGTGTTGCCAAGCACAATCTCGGCGCCGGTATCGCGCACCGCTTCCGGGTGCAGGCCCTTCACCGTCGCCTGCGTACCGACCGGCATAAATGCAGGGGTCTGTAACGCGCCGTGTGGAGTCATGACTTCGCCGCGTCTTGCGGCGCCGTCGGTAGCCATCATTTTGAATGCAAAAGAGCCGGCCATGAGTCCCGTGGCGTCATGGCCGGCCCGTTCCGGTCTGACGAATTACGCCCTGCGCACCATCGCGGGCACCAGATGCTTGATAGTCGGCGCGCCGACCTGCTGCATGGCTCCGTACAACTCAAGCCGCATCAGTTCAAGCACGCGCTCGACCCCGGGCTGGCCGAACGCGCCAAGGCCCCAGATATAAGGCCGTCCGACGCACACCGCGGTCGCGCCCATGCACATTGCCTTGACGATATCGGTGCCGCGGCGGAAGCCGCTGTCGACCAGGATCGGCATGCGGCCTTTGACCGCCTCCACGATCTCCGGCAGCGCATCGATGGTGGAACGGCCGCCGTCCTCGCTGCGGCCGCCATGGTTGGACACAATGATGCCGTCCAGCCCGGCGTCGGCGGCCAATGCCGCGTCCTCGTAAGCGAGGATGCCCTTGAGCACGACCTTCATCTTGGTGCTGTCGCGCAGCTTTTTGACGAAATCCCAGGTCAGGTTGGACGACTGGGTATTCCTCAATTTGGTGAGATCGATTCCCTGATACATCGACCGCCGCGCCTGGTTCGCGGTCAGGCTGGAGCGGTCATGGCAGGCGTTGCAGTCTCGGGTGTCGGTCTGCCGCAAGCGAAAAAGCGTTTCCTGATTTCGGCCGCCGGAGCGATCCACCGTCAGCGCGACCACCGGGCAACCGGCCTTTTCCGCGCGCGCCACCAGTGCCTTGGCGACGTCCCAGCTATTCGACGCATAGAGCTGGTACCAGACGGGCTGACCGCGCGCTTCGTTGACCTCTTCGACGCCGGTCGTCGTCGAGGTCGACAGGATCTGCATGTGATTGCCGGCCTTCGCTGCCCTGGCGGTCGCGATCTCGCCTTGATCGTGAAACATGCGATGACCGCCAACCGGCGCGAGCACGATCGGGCTTGGATATTTCACGCCGAGAATATCGACGCTCATGTCGACCTTGCTGACGTCGACCAAACGGCGCGGCCGCAACTGAAACTTTTGCATTCCCTCACGATTGGCGCGTAGCGTGACTTCGTCGTCGATGCCGGAGGCCATGTAGCCGAAATGCGACGGCGGCACGTTCACCCGGCACGGCGCCTCGAAGTCGAAAACGTTGATGGCTTCCTTGGGCGACTTGATGAGCTTGCTGCTCTGCAGCGGCGCCCAGTTGATCGGGTCGGTCGGCTTGATCGGGATTTCCGGAACTTCGCCGGCAAGCGCGGCGGAAGCAAACAGCGGACTAGCCGCCATGAATTGCAGGAATTTACGGCGGCTCTGCTCAGTGATGTTGGACATTGGCGTCCCTCCCGAGGACATGCGACCCGCCGGATTTTTCCGGTCAGGCTTCTCGCGGGAGGAAGGCTATACCTGCGGCGCGGCCGGGAATAGCAGGCTGGCGTCGCCGTAAGAGTAAAACCGGTAGCCGCTGTGGATCGCGTGCGCATAGGCGCGCTGCATCGTCTCCAGCCCGCTGAAGGCGGAGACCAGCATGAACAAGGTCGAGCGCGGCAGGTGGAAATTGGTCAGCATCAGGTCGACGGCTTTGAACCGATAGCCAGGCGTAATGAAGATCGCTGTGTCGCCGGAAAAGGCCTTGAGTTGGCCATCGGCGCTTGCGGCAGTCTCCAGCGTCCGCAAGGCGGTCGAGCCGACGGCGACGATCCGCCCGCCCCTGGCTCGCGCGGCGTTGAGCGCCGCGGCCGTCTCGGCGGTCAGCGTGCCGAACTCGGCGTGCATCTTGTGATCGGCGGTGTCGTCGGCCTTCACCGGCAGGAAGGTCCCGGCGCCGACATGCAGCGTCACCTTGTGGACGGCGACGCCCTTGCCCGCCAGCCGCTCCAATAAGGCCGGCGTGAAGTGGAGACCGGCCGTCGGTGCGGCAACGGAACCTTCAGGCTCCGCGAATACCGTCTGATAGTCGCTCCGGTCCTGCTCGTCGGTCTGGCGCTTGGAGGCGATGTAGGGCGGCAGCGGCATCGCGCCGCGCTCTTCAATGGCCTGATCCAAAACCGGGCCATGGAAGGAAAATGAAAGGGTTACCTCGCCCCCTTCATCTTTCTGTGAAACTTGAGCATCGAGTTGATCGAGGAAACAGACCCTGCCCTCGGACCCGAAACGAAGCATATCGCCGACCTGGACCTTCTTGGCCCCGAGGATAAACGCTCGCCAGGTCGAGCCGTCGACACGCTTGTGCAGGGTCGCCTCGATGCCGGGCTCGTTGTCGCC
>DASYCM010000378.1:0-9293 GCA_036500165.1 Pseudolabrys sp. | reverse complement strand
CTTCGACCGAGGAAGGCAACACGCTGGCCGAAGACGAGCAATGGGCCAAGCTGCGCATGATCGTCGAGGTCGCGGCCGAAGTCTGGGGTTAACGCAGCAGCAATTCGTCGAACCGGCTAGCAACGGCGACCGGCGGATTGTCATCGACAGGGCCGAGCGCGATATTCTCGCCGGCCAAAAGCGTTACGCTGACATTGCCGATGAGCCCAAGCTGCAATGTCGGGTCCAGGTAGCGCATCGCCCGGATATTCAGGTCGATGATGCGTCCGTGCTTCAGCGGTCCGATGTCGTTGATTTTGACAATTACCTGCTTGTCACCCGCCGTGATGAGGGCAAAGGCCGGCCGGTAATTCTTGCCGAAGCGGACGCCGCCGAACTGATCGCGCAAATCGGTGCGGATCGCGGCAGTCCAGCCGTTCGGATCGTATTGTTCGCCGGACGAGAGTTCTTCGTTGCCGGCGTCGAGGTCCTTGGGATCGCCCGGATTGTACATCGAAGCGATGCCGACAAGCGGCTTGGCGGCCGGCACGATCTTCTGACGGCGCGGCAGGCTTGCCGTCGTCGTCTCAGTCTGCGGCACATAACTCAGCGACGCCAGTATTTCGCGGACACGCGATGTTTGGGTGGCTTCGAAACGTTCCTTGAACGACGCGGATGCCGACCGATCGATTTCAGCCGGCGGCGTCGACGCCGCAAACGGCACCACCGCAAAGGGACCATCGGTCGCGGCGTGACCGCCGCTGCTCATGGCGCAGCCGATGCAGGCAGCGAGTACCGCGGCGATGCCGATGCGTGAAGCGAAACCGTCGAAAGACATTTGGCCCCCCAGCCAATGAAGTGACAGTCTCGATTGAACACCCGCGGCAATAAGGCGGCGTAAAATCTTGCGGTGAAAGCGCCGTAAAATCTCGCGGTGAAAAATGTATGAAATTCGGGAGGCCGCAAATAAAAGCGCGTATTCGTTGGGCAATCGGCGCGGCCTTGGTTAAGGAATTTGCCGAGTCCGTCATGTCTGTGCCACACAAGGCGCCGCGATGACCAAAGCCCACGCCCCGCAGGACGACTACGCCGAGATCCGTGAATCGGTGCGCGCGCTGTGCGCCAAGTTTCCCGGCGAATACTGGCGCGAAGTCGATCGCGAGCGGGCCTATCCCACCACCTTCGTCAATGCACTGACAGAGGCCGGTTATCTCGCGGCGCTGATCCCAGAGGAGTTTGGGGGCAGTGGGCTGACTATCAGCGCGGCCGCAGCCATCGTCGAAGAAATCCACGCGACAGGCTGCAACGGCGCCGCCTGTCACGCCCAGATGTACACGATGGGAACCGTGCTGCGGCACGGCTCACCGGAGCAGAAGAAGCGCTATCTGCCGAAGATCGCCACCGGTGAATTGCGCCTGCAGGCCTTCGGCGTCACCGAACCGACCTCGGGCACCGACACGCTGTCCTTGCGCACCACGGCGCGGCGCGAGGGCAATGATCATTACGTCGTCAATGGTCAGAAAATCTGGACCTCGCGCGCCGAATATTCAGACTTGATGCTCTTACTGGCGCGCACCACGCCGCGCGATCAGGTGCAGAAGCGCACGGATGGGCTGTCGGTGTTTCTGGTCGATATGCGCGAAGCAAAAAACGCCGGCCTGACGATTACGCCGATCCGCACCATGATGAATCACGCGACCACGCAGGTGTTCTTCGACGACATGAAGGTGCCGACGGAAAATCTGGTCGGCGAGGAAGGCAAAGGCTTCCGCTACATCCTCTCGGGCATGAACGCCGAGCGCATTCTGATTGCATCGGAATGTATCGGCGACGCCAAATGGTTCATCGCCAAGGCTTCCGCCTACGCCAAGGAGCGCGAACTGTTCGGCCGGCCCATTGGGCAAAATCAGGGCGTGCAGTTTCCCATCGCACGGGCCTATGCGCAGATGCGCGCCGCGGAACTGATGGTGCATGAGGCCGCGCGGAAATACGAAGCGGGCGAGGAGATTGGTCCGGAAGCCAACATGGCAAAGCTGCTCGCTGCGGACGCCTCGTGGTTTGCTGCTGACATGTGTGTGCAGACCTTCGGCGGTTTCGGCTTCGCCGAAGAATACGATGTCGAGCGCAAGTTCCGTGAGACGCGGCTCTATCAAGTGGCGCCGATCTCGACCAACATGATCCTGTCTTACCTCTCCGAGCATGTGCTCGGCCTGCCTCGTTCGTATTGATATGTTGCCGCTTGAAGGACTCCTCGTCGTTTCGGTCGAACAGGCCGTTGCCGCGCCGCATTGCACCTGCAAGCTGGCGGACGCCGGCGCGCGCGTTATCAAGGTGGAACGGCCCGAGGGGGACTTTGCTCGCGGTTATGATCAGGTCGCGAAAGGCGAGGCGTCCTATTTCGTCTGGCTCAATCGCGGCAAGGAGTCGGTCGCGCTCGATCTCGGCAAGTCCGAAGACAAGGCGTTGCTTGAGGCGATGATCGCCAAGGCCGATGTCTTCGTGCAAAATCTCAAGCCCCGCGCGCTGGCCAAACTCGGTTTTGCCGTGTCGCGGCTGCGCAAGGATTATCCCAAACTGATCTGCTGCTCGGTTTCCGGCTACGGCGAAACCGGGCCGTTCGCGCAGCGCAAGGCCTATGATCTTTTGATCCAGGCCGAGTCCGGTGTTGCCTCCGTCACCGGCGGGCCGGAAACCGCGGCGCGGGTCGGCGTGTCGGTCGTCGACATTGCGGCGGGGCTAAACGCCTATGAAGCGATCCTCGAAGCACTCATCGCGCGCGGCCGCACTGGCGATGGCGCCGAGATTTCCATTTCGATGTTCGACGGCATGGCGGACTGGATGACGGTGCCGCTCTTGCAGCACGAAGGCGGCAAGCCGCCGAAGCGCATGGGCCTTGCGCACACGTCGATCTCGCCCTACGGCGTCTTCGTGACGCGCGACGGCATCGACATTCTGATCTCGATCCAGAATGACCGCGAATGGCGCATCCTTGCCGCCGATGTCATGCAGGACATAGCGCTCGCTGCCGATCCCGATTTTTCCACCAATGTCGAGCGCGTGAAGCGTCGCGACGTCACGGACGGCAAGGTCGGCAAGGCCTTTGGTACGCTGACGGCCGATGAATTGATTGCGCGCCTGACCAAAGCCGACATTGCGTTTGCCCGCGTCAACGGTCCGGCTGAACTGGCGTTGCATCCGCATCTGCGCCGCATCACGGTCAATACACCCGGCGGATCGGTCAGCCTGCCGTCGCCCGCGCCACTATGGGCCGGCGAAACGCGCAGCTATGGGGCGGTGCCGGCGATTGGCGAACACAGCGATAAGATCCGGAAAGAGTTTGGTGACCCGTCATCCTGAAGTGCGCGCCCATCAGCGCGTTCACGCGCGTCTTCAACGCACTATGCGCGCCTCGAAGGATAGACGGCCCACGTCGCCCTTCGAGACTCGCTGCTGCGCAGCTCGCACCTCAGGGTGACGACCTCAATCCATCGCATGGATGACTTCTTCCTTCGGCGCGCCGGGCGCGGCCTTCTTCGCAGTGCCGATCAGCATCACCAGCGGCACCATGGCCAGCGTCAGGACCATCAGTAGCTTGAAGTCATTGAGATAGGCGATCAGCTCGGCCTGCTGCGTGATCATGCCATCGAGCATGGCTTTGCCGGTGTCTGTGCCAAGCTGCAGATTGCTGGCGACATCCTGCATTTGCAAATTGCCGTTGAACGGCGTGATGCCTTCGCCGAGCCGCGCATGCATGATCGTGGTGTTGCTGGTCAACTGCGCGATCATCATCGAGATGCCGATCGATGAGCCAATGTTGCGCAACAACGTCGTCATCGACGTAGCGCCGTTGCGCATATTGCCGGCCAAAGTGTTGAACGCGACCGAGGTCACCGGCACGAACAGCAGGCCAAGACCGATGCCCTGGCAAATGCTGATCATGACGATGGTGCGCTGGCTGATGTTGAGATTCCACCCGCTCATTTCATACAACGTGGCGGCGGTAATCAGCAGGCCGGTGAGGATGAGATAGCGTGGCTCGACCAGCTTCATCAGCCTTGGCGCGGCCATCATGGTCAACAGCGTGCCGACGCCGCGTGAGCCGAGCAGGAAGCCGGCGGTCTGGATCGGATAGCCGAGCAGGTTCTGCATGAAAGGGGTGACCAGCGCCATGGTGCCGTACAGCACCACGCCGATCACCAGCATGAACACACAGCCTGACAGGAAATTGCGATCCTTGAACATTTCAAAGCGCACGAAGGGTTCGTCCGTGGTCAGCGAGTGCGCGAAGAAATAGTAGAAGCCGGTCGCCGAGATGATCGCCTCGACCCAGGCTTCGCCCGCATCGAACCAGCCGATCTGTTCGCCGCGGTCGAGCAGCAATTGCAGCGAACCGATGCCGATGGCGAGCGCGATGAAGCCGAACCAGTCGAAGCGCAGGTGCTCCTGCCGCTTGCTCTCGTGCATGAAGATGAACATGCCGGCTACAGTGGCGATGCCGATCGGCAGGTTGATCAGGAACACCCAGTGCCACGAGTAATTATCGGTCAGCCAGGCGCCGATGGTCGGGCCCATGATCGGGCCGAGCATCACGCCGACGCCCCACATCGCCATGGCCGAACCGCGCTCTTCGACGGAGTAGGCATCGAGCAGCACAGATTGCGACAATGGCACCAGCGCCGCGCCGGCCATGCCCTGCATCAAGCGGAACAGCACCATCTGCTCGATATTCTGCGCCAGCGCACACAACAACGACGCAACGGTGAAGCCGGCGACGCAGGCGATGAAAACGTGTTTGCGTCCGAAGCGGTCGGCGAGCCAGCCGACCGGCGCGGTCATGATGGCCGCGGCAACGATGTACGAGGTGAGAACCCAGTTGATCTGATCGAGTGATGCCGATAGCGAGCCCTGCATATAGGGCAGGGCAACGTTGGCGATGGTGGTATCGAGCGCCTGCATGATCGTTGCCGTCATGGCGCAGATCGTAATCAGCAGGCGCCGCGTTTTCGGCGCCAGGTTTTCGGCGAAGGCACTCATCGCGTTTCGGCGAGCGCCGCGGACATGCCGGGAATACGGCTGTGGCCGGTGTCGATCTCGACGTTCACGCTCATGCCCGAGCGCAGCAGGTGTGTGTCCTCATTCTTGCAGAAAGCGATGCGCAGCGGAACGCGCTGCACCACCTTGACCCAGTTGCCGGTGGCGTTCTGTGCCGGGAGGATCGAGAACTGCGCGCCGGTGCCGGGGCTGACGGCGATGACGGTGCCGCAGAAGGTGTGATCGGGGAAGCTGTCGACGTCGAGCGTCACCTTCTGGCCGACGCGCAGATAGGTGATGTCGGTTTCCTTCGGATTGGCGTCGACCCACGGCGCCTGGTCGTCGATCACGCTGAGGATCGGCCCGCCCGCGGCTACAAAGCGGCCGAGCTGGATGTTGTCGACCTGCGTCGCGGTGCCGGCAATCGGCGCGCGCAACGTTGTGTGGTCGAGATCGCGCTGCGCATTGTCGAGCGCGGCCTGGGCCTGGGCATATTCCGGGAATTTTTCCAGCGGCAGGTTCGGGTCGCCGAGCAACTGACTCAGCGTGGTGTCGCGCTGCTGCTCGGTAAACTGTTCGATTTGCTGTGCAGTGACGAGCGCACCAACGGCGGTGTCGAGATCCGCCTGCGAACCGGCCTGCGAACTAAACAACTTGTTCTTGCGGTCGACGTCGCGCTGCTTGAGTTCGACGCCCTTCTTGCCGAGGTCCGCCATCGACGTCAGCGCCGTCAGATTGGTCTTGAGTTTCTCGTGGTCGATCTTCGCGATGGCGAGCTTGGCTTTGGCCTGGTCGAGCGCGAGTTGATAGGGCTGCGAGTCAAGCGACAGCAGAACGTCGCCTGCATTGACATGCTGGCCCTCACGCACCGCGACCTTGATGACCTTGCCGGAGATGTCGGGCGTGATCAGCACTTTCTGCGCGCCGACATAGGCGTTATCGGTCGAGATATAGCGGCCGCCCATGAGATAGATGCTGCCGCCGACAATAATGGCCAGCGCGGGGATACCAATGAGCAGGAGATTGCGCAGGCGCTTGCCGGTCGGACGTGCAAAACGTCCAGACTTTGCCGGGGCTTCGGTGCCTGCATCCGGTGTCGTCTTCGATTCCGGCGCGGGAACGACCTTCAATGTTTTTTCACTCATGACTTTCAACCATTCGCGGCTTGTTGTTGCGAAGCGTTGCGCGCGATAGCGGCGCGCAGATTGTCTTTGATCCGTCCGAGGTCGCGCAGCATGCGCTCCATAGATTCAGGCTCGATGCCTTCCAGCACGGTTCCCATCAGGGTTTCGCTCAGGGTCGCGAGTTGATCGAGCAGCGGCCGCGCCGCCGGCTTGAGATACAACCGGTTGACCCGCCGGTCGTTCGGATCGGCGCGGCGTTCGATCAGGCCGTTCTCGTCGAGCCGGTCGAGCAGGCGAGTCAGCGAAATCGGCTGGAGATCGAGAATTTCGGCGAGTTCCGACTGCTTGAGGCCCTCGGTGCGCTCCAGGCGCACCAGAACCGTCCATTGCGCCCGCGAGATGCCGAAAACGCGCCCTTGCTGGTCGGCGTAAGTTCCGAGCATTCTGGACACGTCTTTGATAGTAAAGGCGATTTCTCTTTTTATGGGCATTTTCGACATGGCGGTCCTCTCAGGGAGTGACCTTATAATAAGCTAGCTTATAATAAGTTCAATAAGCCTTTGGGCTAAAATATCCGGCTACCGTTGCCCCCGCGTGACGCCGCTTCCGCCGTCAGGCAAAATTGCGGCAACAAGAAAACACAGGGACGGGACACGACATGGAAATCGGATTAATCGGCGTCGGCATGATGGGGCAGCCGATGGCGAAACGGCTCATTGCCGCCGGGCATTCGCTGATCATCTACGACACGCGCAATGACGCGGTCGCGCCGCTGGTCGCGCTCGGCGCCAAACTCGCCTCGTCGCCGCAGGACGTTGCCGACCGTGTCGAGACGGTAATGGCGAGCCTGCCGGAGCCGCACATCGTCAAGAAGGTTGCGACCGGCGAAGGCGGTGTCATTCACGGCAAGAAGGTGAAGCGCTTTATCGACTTGTCGACCACCGGCCCCGGCGTCGCCGCGGAAATCGCCGCCGAGCTCAAGAAGAAGAACATCGCGCAAGTCGACTCGCCGGTCAGCGGCGGTGTCGCCGGCGCGATCAAGGGCACACTCGCCGTCATGGTGTCCGGTCCGCAGGCGGACATCGATGTGGTGAAGGATGCGCTGTCCGTGTTTGGCACCGTCTTCGTCGTCGGTCAGCAGCCCGGCATGGCGCAGACCGTGAAGCTCGCCAACAATTTCCTGTCGGCATCGTCGATGGCCGCGACGTCCGAGGCCATTGTGATGGGCGTTAAGGCGGGCATTGACCCCAAGTTGATGCTCGATGTCATCAACGCCGGCTCGGGCCGAACCACCGCATCGAGCGGCAAATTCCCCAACAACATCTTGCCGCGCACCTTCGACGCCGGTTTCGCCACGGCGCTGATGCTCAAGGACGTGCGGCTCTGTCTTCAGGAAGCCAAGGCGCTCGGCGTGCCGACGGATATGATGGGCATGGTCGCGTCGTTGTGGGAGCGCACCGCAAGCGAGATGGGCGCCGACAAGGACTTCACCACCATCGTGAAGACGGTCGAGAGCCGCGCCGGTGTCATTGTCGGAAAGCCGAAATGAGCGACGACATTCACGAGGTCTTCGCCGTCGCTTACGCCAGCCACGGCCGCAAGCGCGCGGACAACTATATCTTCGGCGATCCGCACGACGAGATGACGTCGATCACCTATTACGTCTGGGTCATTAAGGGGCCGCACGGCGTCTTTGTCGTCGACACCGGCTTCGATGAGGTGGCGGCGAAGGAACGTGGCCGAATTATCGTCCATCCGGTGGGCGAGGGACTGAAAGCGATCGGTGTCGATCCCGCCGAGGTCAAGAACGTCATCGCCACGCACATGCACTGGGATCACGCTGGCAACTACGACCTGTTCCCGAACGCGCGTTATCATATCCAGGACGAAGAGATGGCCTACGCCACTGGCCGCTGCATGTGTCACCAGATGCTGCGCGTGCCGTTCAGCGAGGCCGATGTCCATGCAATGGTGAGCAAGGTTTTTGCCTATCGTTGCGAATTCCACGACGGCACCGACGAACTCGCGCCCGGCATTACCGTGCACAAGATCGGCGGCCACTCGAAGGGCCTGCAATGCGTGCGGGTCAAAACGAAGCGCGGTTATGTGATAGTCGCGTCCGACTGCATCCACCTTTATTCGCACATGGATGAAGGCCGTGTGTTTCCGATTACTTATTCGGTCGGCGATACGCTCGAAGGCTACAAGACGATCCAGAAGCTCGCGACGTCGCGCAAGCACATCGTGCCGGGCCACGACCCCGAAGTGCTCAGGCGTTATCCGGCGGCGAAGCCGGGGCTGGAAAACTGGATTGTGCGGCTGGATGTCGAGTCGACAGGTTAGCCGCGCTCGGCATCCGTCTTGTAATCGACGCTCGACCGGACGCCGATTTCGTCGAAATGGCTATCCAGGAACCGGCGTGCCGCGCGCGTTCCGAGCTTGCGCAGCAGTTCCAGCGACTGAAAGTCGTTGCGCAGCTTGCTGGAGGCCGCGATCTGATCGCTCATCGGTTCCAGTGCGATACGATGGACGTTGATGCGGCGGTATTGGTCCGGCCCGACGCCGTGCGGCAGGCGGCCCTGATCGATCAGCCTGTTGACGAATTCGATGCCGCGCAATTCGGCCATCAGTGCCGAGTTGAACGTAATTTCGTTCACGCGGCCTGCGATCTCGGTATTGGTATGCGGCACGCTCTTGCGTTCGAGCGGATTGATCTGAACGATCACGACGTCTTCGGTGTCGGTCGTGCGGAAGAACGGATAGATCGCCGGATTTCCGACATAGCCGCCGTCCCAATAAGGCACGCCGTCGATTTCCACGGCGCGGAAAAGCGCAGGCAGGCAGGCCGACGCCATCACCGCTTCGGCGGAAATCTTGTCGTGCGGGAAAATGTGCAGGCTTCCGGTTTGTACGTTTGTTGCGGCGATGAAAATCTGCCGCGGATCGGCGCGCAGACCCTCGAAGTCGACAAATCGCTCGATCAGATCCTTCAGCGGATTGATGTTGAGCGGGTTGAGATCGTAGGGCGACAGATACTGCGACCAGGCTGATAGCCAGTTGAAGGTCGGCGAGCTTTCCGACGGCAGCAGCGCAAACAGCCGGTCGGTAACGGCGCGCTGCACGGCCGGCAGATCGCCGCCAAGGCTCGCCGCACGCCAG
>DASYCM010000377.1:0-5411 GCA_036500165.1 Pseudolabrys sp. | reverse complement strand
AGCCGGTCACTGCTCAGCTTGCCAATGCGGCCGGGCATCTCCAGCACGAGCTTGCCGCGCTTCACCTGCATCGGCGTTTTCAGCAGCACACCGTCCTGCCCAGCCGTGAGGATGTAAGCAACGCGCATCGCGGCGCCGAGCACGCGGGCCCGATCGAGAATGCGCGGCGTCGCCAGTTCGCGAAGCCGCGGCGACAGTTCTTCTTCGCTCAAGCCGGCATGACGGAAGTAGACCGACAGCGCGATATAGGCGCGGCTCGGGTGATCGATGGCGACGAAAGCCCCGTGCGCGATAATGTTCATCGACTGCTCGCCGCGATAATCCGGATGCGCGCGCCAGCCGATATCGCCCAGAAGGCAGGCGGCGTGACGCAAGCGGCGCTCATCGGCGGTCTCGTCGAGGCCGGACGACGCCATGAAGCGGTCAGTCCACTCGACCAATTCCTCGCCGTGCAAAGGCGAACGCGAGCGCAGCACGTTGAGATCGGCGGCAGCGGCGATAAGTGGATCGTGGTCTTGCTCACGCGCTTTGAGCAATGAATAAAGCAGCCCTTCGCGCACACCCATCACCGAGATCACGACATCCTTCGGCTTGATGGTGCGTACCAGATTTTCCAGCACCACCGCGGCATAGGCGAGCAACGGCCGGCGTGCGGCGTTGACGACTTCGATCTTTGACAGCGTTTCGGTGTCGACACGGTGCACGAGACGCGAAAACTCCAGCGCCTCGCGCGCGGGAATCCGGTAGTTATGCATGACGTGGAATGGATAACCGGTCTGCCACATGTGCAGACGCGCCAGCGCGCGCCACGTACCGCCGACCGCATAAAGGGTGCGGCCCTGCCCTTTTTTGAGCAACGGCATGCCGCGGAACGAATCCGCGACGACCTTCTCGGCTTTCTTGAGGGACTTGCCGGCGATGTCCTGCAAGGCAAGTCCGCCGAGGGGCAGCGTCAGGCCGCCCTGCACACGCGAGCCGTGGACGTCGACCAATTCGAGCGAACCGCCACCAAGATCACCGACGATGCCGTCCGGCTTGTGGATACCGGAGATGACACCGAGCGCGGTGAGATGCGCCTCCTGCTTTCCGGACAGAATTTTGATCGGCGTGCGGCAAATGCGGCTCGCCTCGGCGATGAAGGCGGGACCGTTGCGCGCGTCGCGGCAGGCGGCGGTGGCGATGGCCCAGACACGACGCACATGCAGCGTGTCACACAGCGCGCGAAACCGGACCAAGGCCGTGAGCGCTTCATCGATGGCGTCGAGGGCCAGAAGGCCCGTGGATTGCACCTGCCGGCCCAGGCCCGCCAGCACTTTTTCGTTGAAGATCGGGGTCGGCGATCGGGTCAGGCCTTCGTAGATGACGAGGCGAACCGAGTTCGAGCCAATATCGATAACGGCAATCGGCGGACCATGATCGAGTCGGCCTTGCGCCGAAGCACCGGCCTTCCGGGAGTTTTTACGCGCGCGTTTACGCGCCCTCGACTTGACGGCGGACGAGGCTGCGCGGAGAGGATTCCTTGAACGACTTACCACGGCCAGAGAGACTCGGATTAGTCATGAAGTACTTATGGGCGTTGAAGGGTTCTTCGCCCGGCGCCGCCTTTATGCGCGTCGAACTGCCGTCCGGCAAGAGCGTCCAACTTTGCTCATTATCCTTGAAATTCGCGGCCATAATCTGGCCCAAAATCTGCTCGTGCACCGTGGCATTGAGGATCGGCGTCAGAACCTCGACGCGGCGGTCGAGATTGCGCGGCATCATGTCGGCCGACGAGATATAGAGCGCTGCCTTGACGTGCGGTAACGCATGACCGGCGCCGAAGACGTAGATGCGGCCATGCTCAAGGAAGCGGCCGACAATCGACTTGACGTGGATGTTGTCGGACAGGCCCGGCACGCCAGGACGCAGGCAGCAAATGCCGCGCACGACCAGATCCACCGGCACGCCCGCCATCGATGCGTCGTAGAGCGCGTCGATGATTTCCGGATCGACCAGCGCATTCATTTTCATCCAGATCGCCGCCGGCTTCCCGGCCGCGGCGTTGGCCGCCTCCTGTGCGATATGATCGAGAATACGGCGGCGCAAACCGCTTGGCGAGATCGCCATCTTTTCCAGCTCGGCCGGTTCGGCATAGCCGGTGATGTGATTGAAGATACGCGCCACATCGCGGCCGATCACGGCGTCGGCGGTGAAAAAGGACAGATCGGTGTAAATGCGCGCCGTCACCGGATGATAGTTGCCCGTGCCGATGTGGACATAAGTGGCGAGCGCTCCGCCCTCACGGCGTACCACCATCGACAGCTTCGCGTGTGTCTTGAGTTCGATAAAACCATAGACCACTTGCACGCCCGCGCGCTCAAGGTCGCGCGCCCAGCGGATATTGGCCTCTTCGTCGAAACGCGCCTTCAACTCGATCAGCGCCGTCACCGACTTGCCGGCTTCCGCCGCCTCGACCAGCGCCTTGACGATCGGGGATTCGGCGGACGTGCGGTATAGCGTCTGCTTGATCGCGACCACGTTGGGATCGCGTGCCGCCTGGTTCAGGAATTGCACCACCACGTCGAAAGATTCATAGGGGTGGTGGACTACAAGGTCCTTCTGCCGGATCGCGGCGAACGCATCGCCGGCATGATCGCGGATGCGCTCCGGATAGCGCGGATTGTACGGCACGAATTCGAGATCCGGCCGGTCAAGCTTGGTGAGCTGCGACAGATCGTTGAGCGCGAGCACGCCGTTGACAAGGAAAACCTCGTCGTCGGCGACCGCCAGCGCGCGCTGCACGAAAGCGCGCAATTCGACCGGCATGGTGGCATTGAGCTCGAGCCGGATCACCGAACCGCGACGGCGCTGCTTCAACGCGGTCTCGAACAGGCGCACCAGATCTTCGGCTTCTTCTTCGATTTCCAGATCGCTATCACGAATGACGCGGAACGCGCCCTGCCCTTTGACCGTGTAGCCGGGAAACAGCCGACCGATGAACAGCGCAGTGGCTTCCTCAAGCGCGATCAACCGGATGTTCTGGTCGGTGGTCGGCAAGCGGATGAAGCGTTCGATCTTCTGCGGCATGCGGATGAGCGCACTCATCGCCTTGCCGTCTTTGGTCCGCGATAGCTGTAACGCCATCGAGAAGCCGAGGTTGGGAATGAACGGGAACGGATGCGCCGGGTCGATGGCCAGCGGCGTCAGCAACGGAAACACGTGGGTGAGGAAGCGCTCCTCGAGCCAGGTACGTTCCGCTTTCTTGAGGTCCTGCGCCTCGACCAGCGTCACACCATGCTCCGCCAGCGCCGGCCGCAGTTCAAGCCAGCGCTGCTGTTGATCGCTGGCGAGACGAGACACCGCCTCGACGACCGTCGTGAGCTGTTCGGCCGGTGTCAGCCCGTCGGGACTTCTAGTGGTGATGCCCTCGCGAACCTGACCTTTGAGGCCGGCGACGCGCACCATGAAGAATTCATCAAGGTTGTTGGCCGAGATCGACAGAAAGCGGACACGCTCGAGGATCGGATGGTTCTCGTTTTCCGCTTCTTCCAGGACCCGGCGATTAAAGTGCAGCCAGGACACTTCGCGGTTGATGAAGCGCTCGGGCAGCGAGCGGATGGCAGGAACCGGATGCGTGGCCACCACCTCGTTCCGGTTCTCGACCGGAACGATTTCATCAATAGAAACAATGCTTTGGGCGCGATCTGCCATACTTAAAGAACCTAAAAAACCAGCTCTAGCGGCCGAACATGTCAGTTGGATGACACGCCCAGGGGGGCTACGCCGTCAAGACAGCCTAGCAGCCGGCAGTTAATGGACCGGCTAGCGGAACAGTTCCGAGGCGAGAGCCCTGGTCACGGGGCGATGTTGTCGCAACGCTTCCTTGTCGAGTTGCTCAATCGCGCCGTGAGCGGCTGCAAAGGACCGCTCGATGCGGTTGGCGAGGTAATTGACCAATGGTTCGTCGACTGTGAGTTGGCGGTCGGCCGCGAGCTTAACGATCAACGATCGCAACAGGCTGTCGTCGGGCGCAGAGAGCAGCACGCTCGGCAACGCGCGAAGGCGCGAGGCGAGATCGCGGATCGCGACCGGGAAACCGGCAACCGCTTTGCGCGCGGTCAGCAGCACAAAGGCGTGCTGCTCCTTCGCCATATTGATGAGATGGAATAGCGCTCTTTCGTCGAGATCGGTCGGGTCCAAGTCCTCGACCACCAGCGCACCGGTGGCGAAGGCCGAGGGCAGATCGGTTTCCGGCAACAACTTGGCTGACAATATCCGCGCGCCTGCGATCTCGGCCCAGATCGTGGCGAGATGACTCTTGCCGGACCCTTCGGGGCCTATCAGGGCCATGACGCGGTTCGGCCAGTCCGGCCAACTTTCAATCAGTGAGAGCGCGGCGGCATTCGACGGCCCGCCGAGGAAATCCTCACGCGCAAAACTCACGGCATGATCGAGCGCGAGCACAAGCTGACGCGGACCGAACGATTGATCCATACGAACCATCTTCACACTCAAAACAAAAGCCCTTGGTCACGCCTTGTTGCCGCTTAGCTCAATTTCTCGCCGGTATACAGCGAACTCTCCAGATAGCGCCGCAACGCGAACCGCGCCAGCACGCCGATGGTGGCAGCGAGTGGCACCGCCACCAGCAGTCCGACAAAGCCGAACAGATAGCCGAAGGCCAGCAGCGCGAAGATCAGCCATACCGGATGCAGGCCGACGCTTTCGCCGACAAGCTTCGGCGCGAGCACATTGCCTTCAAGAAACTGCCCGACCAGGAAAATGCCGAGTACGATCAGAATGGATGTGTACTCCGGCCAGAACTGCGCCACCGCGACGCCGATCGCCAGGATCAGACCGGTCATCGAACCGACGTAGGGAATGAAAGTGATCAGGCCTGAGATCAGGCCGATCAGCAGACCGAAATTCAGGCCGCTCAGCGTCAACGCGATTGCATAGAAAGAACCGAGGATCAGACAGACCGCGCTCTGCCCGCGCACGAATCCGGCAATCGCCGCATCAACTTCGCGCGCCAATTGCCGCACGGTCGTACGCTGCCGCACCGGCACCCAACCATCGACGGTTTTGATCATGTGGTGCCAGTCGTAGATCAGGTAGAACGCCACCACCGGCGTCACCACGATCAGCGAGAACAGCGACACCAGCGCCCGTCCACCGGACCATAGTGACTTCAGGAACGTGGTGAGCCAACCGACGCCTTGCGTCGCCAGTTCCGAAATCGATTTGTCGGGGCTAAAGCCGGCGCCCGCCAATTTTTGCATCCAGGGTGTGCTTTGATCCGCCAGCAAAGTTTGCAGCTTGGTGACATAGCCCGGGATGTTAGCGATGAAAGACCACAATTGATTGGCCAAAAGCGGAGCCACGAGCAGGATCACGATCACGAAGGCCAGCACCACCAGCGTGATGATCAA
>DASYCM010000376.1:0-7125 GCA_036500165.1 Pseudolabrys sp. | reverse complement strand
ACCCATGGACGCCAAGACGCCTACCGAGAAAAAAACCGGCACGATCACTGTCGGCAACAAGAACTGGGATTTTCCGGTCTACGACGGCACGGTCGGTCCGCAAGTGATGGACATCTCCAAGCTCTACGGCGAGAGCGGGCTATTCACTTACGACCCCGGCTTTACCTCGACCGCGAGCTGCGAATCCAAGATCACCTATATCGACGGCGATGAAGGCATCCTGCTCTATCGCGGGTATCCGATCGAACAGCTTGCAGAGCACGGCGACTTCCTCGAGACCTGCTACTTGTTGCTCTACGGTGAACTGCCGACGCCGGCTCAGAAGGCCGACTTCGACTACCGCGTCACGCGCCACACGATGGTGCATGAGCAGATGACCCGCTTCTTCCAAGGCTTCCGTCGCGATGCGCATCCGATGGCGGTGATGACCGGCTCGATGGGTGCGCTGTCGGCTTTCTATCACGACTCGACCGACATCACCGATCCGACACAGCGCATGATCGCGTCGCTGCGCATGATCGCGAAGGTGCCGACGCTAGCCGCGATGGCCTTCAAGTATTCGATCGGTCAACCCTTCGTTTATCCGAAGAACGACCTCGACTACGCCTCTAACTTCCTGCGCATGTGCTACGCGGTGCCGACCGAGGAGTACAAGCCGAACCCGGTTCTGGCCCGCGCCATGGACCGTATCTTCATCCTGCACGCCGACCATGAGCAGAACGCGTCGACCTCGACCGTGCGTCTGGCCGGTTCGTCGGGCGCCAATCCGTTCGCCTGCATCGCGGCCGGCTGCGCCTGTCTGTGGGGACCAGCGCATGGCGGCGCCAATGAAGCTGCGCTCAACATGCTTAAGGAAATCGGCACCGTCGACCGCATCCCTGAGTTCGTCCGACGCGCCAAGGATAAAAACGACAACTTCCGCCTGATGGGCTTCGGCCATCGCGTCTACAAGAATTACGATCCGCGCGCCAAGATCATGCAAAAGACCTGCCATGAAGTGCTGGCCGAACTCGGCATCAAGGACGATCCACTGCTCGACGTTGCCATGGAGCTCGAGAAGATCGCGCTGCACGACGAATACTTCATCGAGAAGAAGCTCTACCCGAATGTCGATTACTATTCGGGCATCACGCTCAAGGCGATGGGCTTCCCGGCCTCAATGTTCACCGTGCTGTTTGCCGTTGCCCGCACTGTCGGCTGGATCGCGCAGTGGAAAGAAATGATCGAAGACCCGAAGCAGAAGATCGGCCGTCCGCGCCAGCTTTACACCGGCGCAACCAACCGCGACTACGTGCCGATCTCGCGGCGCAAGTAAGCTTCGCTTCCGAACACAAAAAACAAAAGGGCGGCTTTTCAGCCGCCCTTTTTCGTTTTATGGCGCAAGGTCCTTAAACTTTCCCGTTCGCACCGTGGCCATTTAGTTTTGAGGCTTTGACGCCGTCATAGGCCCACTGCACATAGGCGCCGGCCCAGGTAAACCCGCCACCGAAAGCGGCCAGCAATAACTTGTTGCCGGCCTTAAGCTGCGGCTCGTAGTCCCAAAGACAGAGCGGGATCGTCGCGTTAGTGACGTTGCCGTATTTGTGGATGGTGACCATCACCTTGTCCATCGGCATGCCCATGCGTTCAGCCGTCGACTCGATGATGCGCTTGTTGGCCTGATGCGGCACCAGCCAATCGATCATGTCGCCGCGCAGGTTGTTGCGCGCCATGATCTGTGTGGCGACTTCGGCCATACGCGCAATGGCATGCTTGTAGACCGCCGCGCCTTCCTGATGCACGTAGTGCATACGATTGGCGACGCTTTCCGCGCTTGGTGGTATACGGCTCCCGCCGGCCTTTTGATGCAAATGAGTCCAGCCGGCGCCATCCGATTTGATCATCGTATCCATGATGCCGTAGCCACGCTCGTCCGGCTCAAGCAGCACGCACCCTGCTCCGTCACCAAAGAGAACGCAGGTAGCGCGGTCGGTGTAGTCGATGATCGACGACATCTTGTCGGCGCCGACCACGATCACCTTGCGCGCGGTACCGTTGGCGATGAATTGCGAGGCGATACTCAGCGAATAGAGGAAGCCCGAGCAAGCCGCCTGCACATCGAATGAGCCGATGTCGCGGATGCCGACCATGTCGCAGATGAGGTTCGCGGTCGACGGAAACTGCATATCCGGCGTGGTCGTCGCGCAGATAAGCAGATCGATTTCTTCCGGCTTGGTGCCGGTTTTTTCCAGCAAACCGCGCACGGCTTCGGCCGCCATGTGCGACGTGCCGAGGCCCTCGCCCTTGAGGATATGGCGCTCCAGAATACCGGTGCGCTCGGTGATCCACGCATCGCTGGTGTCGACCATCTTCGCCAGTTCTGCATTGGTCAGCAGATCAGGCGGCACGTAGCCGTGGACGGCGGTAATGGCGGCGCGGGAGGCGATGGTCAAAGGCGGGCTTTCCGGACGAGATGCGACAGAAACATGACGGGGAAACTACGCCCAAACTGATGGCAAAACTACGCCCTTGGCTGGGGAGCTGCCACGCCCCCATTGCGGGCTTGGTTAAGGCCCGGAAGGTACGAGATGATGACATCCGCAGCGCGTTCGCTGGGGAAGGCCGTGCCGACAGCCATAATCCGGTCCAATCCGGCAAAAGCCTCGGTTTGCCGACGCCGCTCCGGCGTGTCGGTTAGCAGCGGCTGCAAGGCGCCGGCAAGGTTTTCCGGATTGCAGAAGTGCTGGAGAAATTCGGGCACGACGTTCTCGTCCAGCACCAGATTGGCAAGGATGAAGCTCTTCACCCGGATAAAGGCTCGGCCGATCATTTCCTCCAGAAACGACACTCGATAGGCGGCCGCTGTCGGTACGCCAGCGAGCGCTAATTCCAGCGTCGACGTGCCGGATTTGCTCAAAGCAGCACGCGCGATGCGAAACGCTGCGTCCTTGTCCTCATGCGACGTGACTATACGGGCCCGCACAGACCAGGACGCAGTAGCTGCTTTGACGGCATCCGCGAGCCGCGGGATCGCCGGTACGACCACGTCGAGTGGACCGGCATGTCGCGCCAGCAAGGCGACCGCCTCACCGAACACGCCTGCCAGGCGGCGGATTTCGCCCGAGCGGCTACCCGGCAACACCAGAAGCACCGGCGGATCGCTCATGCGGCGGCGTACTTCCTCGGCATTGGGACGCAAGTCGCCTATCCGTTCGCTCAACGGATGGCCGACGAAGGTCGTCGGCGGTCCGCCGAGCCGTTGCATGGCGGCGGGTTCGAATGGCAGCAGCGCCAGCACGTGGTCGACGTAAGACCGCATGGCGCGCGCACGCCCTGGCCGCCACGCCCATACGGAAGGACAGACGTAATCGACGATTAGAATATGCGGCGCGATCTTCCGTACCCGCCGCGCGACCCGATGCGTGAACTCAGGACTATCGATGATCACGAGAATGTCCGGCTTGGCCGCCACCACGGCATCGGCCGCTTCGCGAATACGCCGCAGAATTTTCGGCAGGCTGCCGATGATGGCGCTAAAGCCTATGATCGCCAGATCTCCCAGCGGAAACGGACTTACAATGCCCGCGGCTGCCATGTGTGCACCGCCGACGCCGAAAAATTGCGCGCCTGGCACGCGCTGTTTGATCGCCGCAATCAACGAAGCGCCCAGCCGATCGCCCGACTCCTCGCCTGCGACCAGAAATATGCGCGGGTTCATGGTTCGTTTCCGGCAGGCGTACCGAGAACAAACAGTCTGGCGCGGTCGGCGGCAGCGACGAGTTGATCGGGCTCCGCCACGATGGTCGAACCCGCGACAACCGCGATGCCTGCAAGGCCGGCGCGTGCGGCATTTTCTACCGTGCGCGGACCGATCGAGGGCATATCGAAACGCAGGTCCTGACCGTGTTTCGGCGCTTTCACCAGTACGCCGCTCCCAGCCGGCGCATTCACGCGGCCGCTCGCGCGCATCTCGGCGACGCGGGCCAGCATCTGATCGGTGCCTTCCGCCGCTTCGACCGCAAGGACGTGCTTGCCCGCCACGACGACCGCCTGCCCGACATCGAACGGACCGGTTGCGCGCAAATAATCGAGGCCGAGCGCAATATCAGCGCGGTCGCGGTCCGTCACCTGCACTGCGGCCATGCTGCCTTCTGGCACCAGAATTTCGGGAGCGACCTCGTGCGCGCCGAGAACACGGAAGCCTTGCTCCTCAATGAGTTTGGCGCCGCTGGTGAGAATGTGATCGTCGCCGCCGCGAAAAGCCGCGGCGATACGCGGCAATAACATCAGTGTCGTCAGATCGAAGCGAACTTGCCAGAACGACGGCCGCACGATCGAACCGATCATCACCATTTCGGTGCAGCCAGCGACCCGTGCGACGCGCGCAAAGGCACCCCACATCGCGATCTTCGCCCAGGTATGCGGCCGGTTAGCGTAGTCCTCTGGCCGCGCGATGCCTTGCAGCGGAAACAAAAGGACTTTG
Source organism: Pseudolabrys sp. (assembly GCA_036500165.1). Classification (GTDB taxonomy): domain Bacteria; phylum Pseudomonadota; class Alphaproteobacteria; order Rhizobiales; family Xanthobacteraceae; genus Pseudolabrys. The sequence goes on along the minus strand of DASYCM010000376.1, from coordinate 2,663 downwards.
CGGCCACGCGCCTCGACGTGATCCGCCACCGCCAAAGGCAGGGAGCCGCCGCCGCAAACTAGCGCCAGCGGGCTTTGCCCTGCGACAGGCGCGGTGCTCATCTAGTCCTCGTCAGTCTCTGAACGTTTAATTGCCATCGTGAGTGGGCGTTTGCCCGCGCGAATGAAGGCAATGATTTTGGCGACCTGCGCATTGCCGCCGAATTCGGCCGCAACTTGATCGACGCGGCCGCGGAAATCGCCTTCGCCGAAAAACAACGCGCGATACGCGTTGCGCACGCCATGAATGTCGGCCTTGGTCATGCCGCGCCGGCGCATGCCGACGACATTGAGCCCGACGAGATTGGCAAGCGGGCCCTGCGCCATGCCGCCAGGAATGACATCGGCGCGTACACCGCTCAAGCCGACAATCATCGCGCCGTCGCCGATGCGTGAGAACTGCCGCACCGCGACGCCGCCGCCGAACACGATATTGTCGCCGATCTCGACGTGACCGGCGAGCAGCACATTGTTGGCGAAGATATTGCGATTGCCTACATGACAATCGTGCGCGACGTGGCTACCGACCATGAAGAAGTTGTTGTCGCCTACCTTGGTCGCTCCGCCGCCTTCCTTGGTGCCGATGTTCATCGTCACGTTTTCACGAATGTCGTTGTCAGCTCCAACGGCGAGCGTGGTCGGCTCGCCCTTGTAGCCCAACGACTGCGGCGGCGAACCGAGCGAAGCAAACGAATGGATGACGGTGCGCGGGCCGACGGTGGTGTGGCCGGTGATATTCACATGCGCGACGAGCCGGCAGCCGTCGCCGAGCTTGACGTTGGCGCCGACAGTGCAAAACGGACCAATGCTGACGCCGGATCCGATAATGGCTCCGGCCTCGATCCGCGCCGAGGAATCGATCATGCCTTCGCTCATTTGCAGAATTGACTCATGTGTCGAAGATCATGGCGCCGACATCGGCTTCGGCGACGACCTGACCGCGCACCTTGGCCTCGCCGTGATACCACCACATGGTCTTGCGCTTGTTGATCTTGTTCATGTGAAACTCAAGCACATCACCCGGCAGAACCGGCTTACGGAATTTCGCCTTATCGATGGTCATGAAGAACACCGACTTAGGCTGCTTGGAGCTGCTTGCCGCGATGCACATTACGCCGGCGGTCTGCGCCATACCTTCGATGATCAGCACGCCGGGAAAAACCGGATTACCGGGGAAGTGCCCCTGAAAACATGGCTCGTTGAAGGTCACGTTCTTGATGCCGATTCCATGATCGTCGGCACGGATGTCGATCACGCGGTCGACCATCAGAAATGGATAGCGGTGCGGCAATAGCCGGAGCACATCCGAGATCTCGGCGGTCTCGAGGGTCTTGACGGTTTCGTCCATATCGATCGTCTCACTCATCCGCCACGGTTTCCGCGCCACCGTCGCGCGCGAGGCGCTGTAACGCGGTTATCTCGCGGAACCATTGTTTCACCGGCTTGGCGGGCGTGCCGCCCCAGCGGGAACCCGGCGGGACATCGCCGTTGACGGCGCTGGTCGCTGCGATTTGCGAACCTTCGCCGACTGTCACGTGGTCTTTTACGCCGGCCCGCGCGCCCAGCACAACAAAGTCTTCCAGCGTGGAACTACCGGCAATGCCCACTTGCGACACCAGAATACAGTGCCGCCCGATGCTCACATTGTGGCCAATCTGGACCATATTGTCGATCTTGGTGCCCTCGCCGATCACCGTATCGCGAATCGCGCCTCGGTCGATGGTGGTCCCGGCGCCGATCTCGACGTCGTCCTGAATGATGACGCGGCCGACCTGGGGGACCTTGAGGTGCCCCTGCGCACTCATCACGAAACCGAAGCCGTCCTGACCGATATTGCAGCCCGGATGGACGATGACGCGATCTCCTATCAGTGCGTTGGCAATCACCGTATTGGCGCCGATGGCGCAATCACGGCCGATGCGCACCTCGGGCCCGATGACGGCATTGGGCCCGATCAGGGTACCGGAGCCAATCTCGCCCCCCGCTCCGATGACCGCGCCAGGATCGACAGTCACACCGTTTTCCAGCCGCGCCGCTGCATCAACATGAGCGCCGGTGACAGCGCCGGGTTTGGTGAACGATGACGGCCGCAGCGATTGCGGGAATAACGCGCGCGTGACTATAACAAAGGCGCGATAGGGATCGCGCACAATCAGGACCGCGGTCCGCGATGGCAGATGCTTGGCGAGCAGTGCCGTGGTCATGCAGGCGCCGGCATGCGTCGCAGCTGCCGCGTCAGCGTAGCGGCGGTGATCGAAGAATGTGAGGTCGGACGGACTTGCGCGATCGAGCGGCGCGATGTTGACGATATGGCGCGTATGCGGCGCCTTGAGTTCGGCGCCGCATAATGTGGCGATCTCATCGAGCGTGAGACCGCTGGTCTGCTTCAGAAATACCGGCTCGGTCATGCCGCCTCGGCTGTGCCGCCGCTCGCGGCTGAAATCACAACCTTGCTAGAACCTCGTGCCGCCGCTGAAGCGGAATATCTGTGTCGAGTCGCAAACCGCGGCTCCCGGGTACAGTGTCGGGGTCGCACAGTACTTCTTCAGCGGATAGGCCAAGTCGAAGCGTAGCGGTCCAAGCGGCGAATCCCAGATGAAACCGACACCGACCGAAGAGCGGATG